>DASQPK010000140.1:0-3822 GCA_035643995.1 Steroidobacteraceae bacterium
CCGCCGATATCGACGGGCGGCGTGCCGTTATGGGTGCGCACATCGGCGCCCATTTCGCGCAGTGGCTTGGCCACACGCTCCATGGGCCGCTTCATCAGCGATGCATCCCCGATCAGTTGCGAGTCAAATTTTTGCGCCGACAGCAAACCGGTGAACAAGCGTATGGCGGTGCCCGCGTTTCCCATGTCGAGGGGCCTGCCCGCAGCTTGCAAACCGTGCAGGCCTACACCGTGAATCAACACGTGGGTGGCGCTCGGCTGCTCGACGCGCACGCCGAGAGCACGCATCGCGCTCAAGGTCGCCAGGCAGTCCTCGCCCGCCAGAAACCCGGTGACTTCGCTGACGCCCTCGGCAATCCCGGACAGCATCAACGCACGGTGTGAAATGGACTTGTCGCCGGGCACCGTCATGGTGCCAAAGACGCGCATCGCCGGATGCGCCTCGAACATCTGCATCAGAGCACGGCCCGCGGATACGAGCCCAATACCTTGAACAGCGAGGCCCGCGATTCCAGCGCGGCCAGGGCCTTCGCCACCGGCGGATCACTGACATGTCCTTCGATATCGATGAAGAACACGTAGTCCCATTTTCGTCTGCGCGACGGGCGCGATTCGATCCGCGTCATGTTGACTCGATGCTGCGCCAGCGGCTCGAGCAACTGAAACAGCGCCCCGGAATCATCGGTGGCGCTGGTCGATACCAACAGCGTCGTGCGATCGGCACCGCTCGCGCTGAACAGTTTCCGGCCCACCACCAGGAAGCGCGTGGTGTTATCCGGCCGATCCTCGATCTCGTTGGCCAGCAGGTTCAGCGAATAAATCTCCGCGGCCGTACGGCCGGCAATTGCCGCGGTGCCGCGCTCATCGCGGGCCCGCCGCGCGCCCTCGGCGTTGCTCGACACGCCCACGCGCTCCACCTCGGGAAGTTGCTCGTCCAACCAGGCGCGGCACTGTGCCAGTGCTTGAGGATGGGCGCAGATGCGTTTGATGGCCTCGAAACCGCTCATCTTCCCCATCAGATAGTGGCTGATGCGCAGTTCCACTTCGCCGCAGATTTTGAGACCCGAGGATAAGAACATGTCGAGCGTGTGATTGACCGTGCCCTCGCTGGAATTTTCGATGGGCACCACGCCGAAGTCCGCCACACCGGCTTCAACTTCGTGGAAAATCTCATCGATCGCCGCCAGCGGCAGGGCTCGGACCGAGGAGCCAAAGTGCTTGAGCACGGCGGCCTGCGTAAAAGTCCCTTCCGGACCCAAGAAACCCACCTTGAGAGGCTCCTGCTGCGCGAGACATGCCGACATGATTTCGCGAAACAGACGCGCGATTTCTTCGTCGCGTAAGGGGCCCTGGTTGCGCTTCAGGGCCATTCGCAGCACTTCCGCCTCGCGTTCGGGCCGATAGTAGTCGACCGCTCTGCCTGAAGCGGACTTGGAGATGCCGACCAACTGCGCGAAGCGCGCGCGTTCGTTGAGCAGGCCATGAATGCGAGCGTCGATGGCATCGATGCTGTCGCGAATATTTCCGAGGCCTGCGACCGCAGGCGTTACTCCCGGCGCGGCTGCCCGATCATCACCGCTGCCCTTCGCAGCGCGTGCGGTCGCCGGGCGCGCGTTCGCGCCGGCCCTTGCGCGCGGCTTAGGCGTGAATTTTTTCTTCGCCTTAACGCGCCTCATGCGTGCCGGTCCTCGAAATCGCGCATGAACGCCGTCAATTTCTCGACACCCTCGAGCGGCATGGCGTTGTACATGCTGGCGCGCATGCCTCCGAGGACACGATGACCTTTCAGACCCTGCAGGCCGGCCGCCGCCGCGTCCGCCAGGAACACCGGATCCAGGTCCGGGTTGCTCAAGGTGAAGGTGACGTTCATCCGGGAACGCGAATCGTGCGCCACCGAATTCTTGTACAGATGCGAAGCGTCGATTGCCGCGTACAGCGCCGTTGCCTTGAGCCGATTGCGCTCGCCGATCCCCTGCACGCCGCCGGCGTTCTTCAGCCACTTGAATACCAGTCCCGCCATGTACCAGGCAAATGTCGGTGGGGTATTCAGCATGGATTGGTCACCTGCGATCGCTTGGTAGTCAAACACGTGGGGCGTGTCGGCACGTGCGTGTCCGATGAGATCATCGCGCACAATGACCACCGTCAGTCCGGAAGGCCCGATGTTCTTCTGCGCGCCCGCATAAATCAGCCCGAATTTCGACACATCGACCGGTCGCGACAGAATGCTGGATGACATGTCCGCCACCAGCGGCACGCTGCCGGTATCGGGAATATACCCAAACTCCACGCCGCTGATGGTTTCATTCGGCGTGTAATGCACGTAACAAGCCCCCCCGCTGAAGCGCAGCTCTTGCTGGGGCGGTGCGCGGCTATAGTTGCCGCCGGCATCGCCGGCGATGTGAACGCGGCAATACCGGTTCGCTTCCGTGATGCCCCTTTGCGACCAATGTCCGGTGTTGATGTAGTCGGCGGTTGCCTGGGGTGTCGACAGATTCAGCGGCACCAAGGAAAATTGCGCTGAGGCCCCGCCCTGCATGAACAGCACCTTGTAATTGGCGGGTATCGACATCAGCTCGCGCAAATCGGACTCCGCCTGGCTCGCCACCTCGACGAAGGCCTTGCTGCGATGGCTGATCTCCATGACCGACATGCCGCTGTCCTGCCAATCGAGCAATTCGTCACGCGCTTTCTCCAGAACCTCGAGCGGCAACACGGCCGGCCCCGGGGAGAAATTTAAAACGCGCACCTCGCAGGTCCTTAAGCGTCGTCGACCGTGGGGTCAGCCGGCTCGGGGTCGCTGGGCTCGGGGCCGGCGGCCCCGGACTCTGCGTCCTCGCCATCCCCCGCCAAGCCCTCGATGCGCTCGAGGCCTGAGAGCTGATCGCCGTCCTCGAGGCGGATCAAACGAACGCCTTGAGTGTTGCGTCCGACGATGGAAATGTCCTTGACCGGCGTACGCACCAGCACGCCATTCTGGCTCATCAACATGATCTCATCGTCCAGGCTGACTTGCAGCGCGCCGACCATGATTCCGTTGCGATCGGTGATCTGCAACGCAATGACGCCCTGACCGCCCCGGCCGTGCTTTGGGAAATCCTGGAGCGGCGTCAATTTGCCGAAACCATTCTGCGATGCGGTGAGAATGAAACCGTCTTGCGCCACGATCAACGCATTGACTCGTTGATCGTCGGAGAGTTTGACGCCGCGCACCCCTGCGGCCTCCCGGCCCATCGCGCGCACCTCTCCCTCGACGAATCGGATCGCCTTGCCGGCCGTGGTGAACAACAGAATGTCCTTCGTGCCGTCGGTAATCGCGACGCCCACCAGTTTGTCGCCCGGATCCAGCGCCACCGCGATGATGCCGCTCGCGCGCGGCCGCGAGAACAATGCCAGGGAAGTCTTTTTGACAGTCCCCAAACTCGTGGCCATGAAGACAAACTTGCCTTCCTCGAATTCCTTGATCGACAGCATCGCACTGATGCGCTCGCCTTCTTGAAGCGGCAGCAGATTGACGATGGGCTTGCCGCGTGATCCGCGGCTGGCCTGCGGCAGCTGATAGACCTTGAGCCAGTACAATTTGCCGCGATCCGAAAAGCACAGCAGCGTATCGTGGGTGTTGGCCACGAACAGCTTGTCGACGAAATCCTCGTCCTTGACGCTGGTGGCCGCCTTGCCGCGGCCGCCGCGGCGCTGCGCTTGATAGTCTGAGATGGGTTGCGCCTTGGCGTAACCGCCATGCGACAGCGTGACCACGACATCCTCGGGCGAAATCAGATCTTCGGTGGTGAGATCCTCGTGATTGACGAGGATTTCAGTACGG
>DASQPK010000141.1:0-48422 GCA_035643995.1 Steroidobacteraceae bacterium
AGTAGCACTCAGCGCGAGCGATTCAGTGGTGGCTGAGGCAAACTGCAGCGCTGCCAGCCGCGCATACAGCGGGCTATGCACCAGCAGTTCGGCATGCGTGCCGACCGCGATTTTGTGGCCGTGGTCCATCACCACGATGCGATCGGCTTTGAGCACCGTCGCGAGCCGATGGGCAATGATGATCGTGGTGCGGCCCTGCATGAGTTTTTCGAGCGCCTGTTGCACCAACCGCTCGGATTCTGCATCCAGGGAACTGGTCGCCTCATCCAGCAGCAGAATGGGTGGATCCTTGAGAATGGCCCGGGCCAGCGCAATGCGTTGGCGTTGACCGCCGGATAGCCGCGTGCCGCGCTCACCGAGGAACGTGTCATAGCCTTGCGGTAATTTGCGCAGGAACTCATCGGCAGCGGCGGCCACAGCGGCCGCTTCGATTTCCGCGTCGCTCGCCGTCGGGCGCCCGTAGCGGATGTTCTCGCGCGCGCTGGCGCCGAACAGCACGGTGTCCTGGGGCACCAAGCCAATCTGCGAGCGAATGTCTTCCGGCCGCAAATCGGCGAGCCGCTTATCGTCGATCAGCACCCGGCCGGAATCAGGATCGTAAAAGCGCAGCAGCAACTGAAAAGTCGTGCTCTTTCCTGCGCCCGATGGCCCGACGAAGGCGATGGTTTCGCCCGGGGCCACCTCGAGGCTGAAATTATCGAGCGCGGCATGTTGCGGCCGCGATGGATAGTGAAAGGTGACATTGTCGAAGCGAATGCTGCCTTGGACGCGCGCCGGCATTGCCAGCGGGTGTTCAGGTGCCCTGATGACGGGCCGCGCGTGGAGCAGTTCGCTCAAGCGTTCCATGGCGCCGGCTGCACGTTGAACCTCGCCCCACATCTCGGAAAGCGCGGCGGCCGACGTACCGACGAAGGCCGCGTACACCAAGAACTGCGCGAGCTGACCACCCGTCATCGTGCCGGCGACGACCTGGCGCGCGCCCAGCCATAGAACGAAGGTAATGCCGCCGAACACCAGCATCACCCCGATGGCCGTCAGGGCCGCGCGCACCTTGGTGCGCCGTACTGCAGTTGCGAAACTGGCCTCAACAGCTTCTCGATAGCGCTCGCTTTGCAGCTCCTCCATGGTGAAGGCCTGCACGGTTTGGATGGCATTCAATGTCTCGTCCGCCAGTCCGCTGGTGTCGGCGATGCGATCCTGCGAAGCGCGGGACAAACCGCGTACGCGTCTCCCGGTGATGATGAGCGGCGCGATGACCACCGGAATCAAGATCAGAATGACACCCATGAGCTTGGCGCTGGTGAATCCCATCAGCACGATCGCGCCTACCAGGCTCAACGTGGAGCGCAATACGATGGACAAATTGACGCCGGAGATGGCCTGCACCAACGTGGTGTCCGCGGTCAGTCGCGACAGCACTTCGCCGACGCGGGTCGTTTCATAGAATAGCGGATCCATGCGCACCACACGCCGATAGACGGCCGTGCGCAAATCGGCAACCACGCGCTCCCCCACCCAGGTCACGAGGAAAAAGCGCAGGGCCGCGAACGCGCCGAAGACAACCGCAGCGGCGAGAAACGCGAGGAACCATCGATTGATCGTGCCGGCATCCCTGCCCGCAATGCCGTGATCGATGAGCTGCCGCAGCGCCAACGGCAGGGCCAGCTGAGCGCCTGCGGCGATGAGCAGCGCGAAAGAAGCAGCGGCCATCATCCCCACATAGGGGCGCAAAAAAGGCACCAGCGCCAGCAGCGGATGCAGGGACTTGGCTCGGGGCCGTTCCTCGGGCGTGCTCATCCTCGCATGATCCCATAACTACGCGTTGCGTGCCCGCAACCAAAATTCACTCAAGCCTTTCAACCGGCGAGCCAATATGTTGCAATGTACTAGGGACTGGCGAAAAACAAGGGCGCGATGCGCTCGCCATATTAGGATGCATCTATGCCGGACTTCCAGGTTCATCGCGCGTCATGGATCTTTGGCTGCTTGGCGGCCCTGTGCAGTGTCCATGTGTCCGGCGCCGAGACTACACCCGCTGAGGATACCGGCGGACCGCTGCAAGAAATTACCGTCACGGCGACACGCCGCGAGGAAAGCCTCAGCAAGGTGCCGATCAGTGTCACGGCGCTGACCCAGGACGCCATGGATCTTCGCGGCATCAAGGATTTCCAGGACATCGTGCGCTTCACGCCCGGCGTGGTTGTCGACAATTCGGGAACCAACAACATTGCCATCCGCGGCATTGCCTCGACCGGCGGCGCCGGCACCACCGGCATCTATATCGACGACACCCCGATCCAAATCCGCGGTACCGCCTTCAACCCCGATGATGCCCTGCCGAAGGCCTTCGATATCGACCGGGTCGAAGTGCTGCGCGGGCCGCAGGGCACGCTCTTCGGTGCAGGATCCGAGGGCGGCACCGTGCGCTATATCACCACCCAGCCGAGCCTCACGACCAACAGCTTTTACAGCCGAGAAGAGGTCTCCTCCACACAAGGTGGAGCGATCAGCTATGAAGGGGGCATCGCGGCAGGCGGACCCTTGATCGATAACACACTGGGCGCGCGCTTGACCGTTTGGTATCGCCGCGACGGCGGCTACATCGACCGCATCGATCCGGTGTCGCTCGCGACCGTGCAAAAGAATTCCAACTTCGATCAGACCGTGCTGTACCGGCTGGCGCTCATCTATGCGCCCTCCGATCAATGGTCGATAACACCCAGCATTTACTACCAAGACCGCTACCGTAACCAAGTTGAGGACTACTGGCCGTTGTATTCGAATCCCGGCAACAACCAATTCGTCACTGCAGATCCGGATCAGCGCTCCGATCCGGACCGGTTCTACATTGCGTCCATGAAGGTTGAAGGAAACTTGGGTTTCGCCAAGCTCATCTCCAATACCTCGTATTTTCATCGCAAGGAACAAACCGGCTACGAGGGCACGCTTTATAACCTGGGATTTTATCAGGCCGGCGTGTTTCTAAACGCGGATGGATCGTCCGCTTCCACGCCCTATCCGCTGATCGACGGTGCAGGACTGCATCTGCCCGCCGGTGCAACCGATTATCGCGCGCCGAACTCCATCGACAACGGGCAGCAGAACATCACCCAGGAAATTCGCCTGCAATCCGCGGATACGACCTCGCCGCTATTCTGGACCGCGGGTGTCTTCTTCAGCCTCAACCGGCAGACCTATCTCGAGCAGATTCATGATCCGCTGCTCAATGAATTGTCGCTCGCAGCCACCGCGGCGCCGTACACCGACTGGTTCGTGGATCCGGACGGCGCGCCCGTTTTGTACGATCCGCGTTTCCCCAATGATTCTTATTTTTTGCAAACCAAATCGACTGATAAGCAATATGCGCTGTTTGCAGAAGGGACCTATGCCTTTACCGATCAGTACAAGCTGACGGTGGGCGGGCGCTACTCGAGGATCAAGTTCACCAATGATTCGCTCACCGGGGGCCCGCAATTATTCCTGCCGCCGCAGACGGTGAATGTCTCGCAAACGGAGAATTCATTCACGCCCAAGGCAAGCTTCTCCTTCCAATACGATCCGCGGAATTTATTCTACGCCACCTACGCGAAAGGGTTCCGCCCGGGCGGCGCCAACAATCCCGTGCCGCAGGCTGCATGCGCACCGGACTTCCAAAATTTTGGCATTACAGAGTCGCCCCCGACCTTCAGGTCCGATACCGTCAACAGCTTCGAAGTGGGCGCGAAGAACAATATCAACAACCGCGTGAAAATCGCCAGCAGCATCTACTACATTCGCTGGAAAGACATTCAGCAAAGCGTCCTGCCGCCGACCTGTCAAATCACCTTTATCGCGAATTTGGGCACGGCGGTTGCGAAAGGCGGTGACATTCAAGCCGAAATCGCCTTGACCGATAATTTCACGGCCGAAATTGCTGCGGGCTATACCAGCGCGCGCTATACCCAGGATTCAAAATTCTCGGCCAGCGAAGCTCAGTCCATCGTGTCCAAGGGAGATGCCATCGTCGGCCAAAGCGGCGAGCCGCCGGGGCAACCGGGCGCGCCCTTCACCTTGACGCTGGGATTGGAATACAAATTCAATTTGTTCAATCTGCCCTCGTTCGTGCGGATCGACGATGAATACCAGAGCCGCAACAAATGGCCGTCCGCGGCTCAAGACCCCACCACGCAGCAATTCAACCCGGCGTTTTACACGCTGTCCTCGACCAATCTCGCATCAGCGCGTGCCGGAGTAAATTTTGGCAGCTGGCAGGCTGCGGCGTTCGTCGACAACCTCACCGACACGCACACGGTCAACAATTATAATTTCACCATCTACCCGGGCGATGCCAGTCGCCTCGAACGGCAGTACACGTTCAGGCCGCGCACCGTGGGCCTGACGATAACCTATAGGAATTGAGCCGCCGGCGGAATCGAGCGGCTAGCGGAATGGCGCGGCTAACGGAATGGCGCGGCTAGCGGAATCGAGCTGCTAGCGGAGTTGAGCGGCGCGCAGCGTCTGTGCCAGGCATGAGGAAGCTTGCACCAATCCGTCACTGAACCACTTGGTGCCGGATCGCAGCGTATTGATCGCGGCCGGATAATTCACCGAGCATTGAACCGCCGAGACGAACTCGCGCCACTGGCGTTGATTGGCAAATCTTCGCCTGATGTCTTCGAAAGCGTTGACGGCTGCGGTCGGGAAGTCTTGCATCATGGCTCAATCATGCGCCCAAGGGATGTGGATTTGCCGTCGGCGCCGCTCAGCGCCGCACGTAGGAAATCACTCACGGTATTCAATTGACTTGGTAGCCGCGAGCCTGCAGGCAGGCTGATATGGCGCGGTCATAATTGCTGCGATTCATGGCAGGACCGCCGGCTTGTCCGCCGCCAGGTTGCGTCGGGTCGAACCCGGTTTGACCTTTCGCCCACGTGTGGCACTCAAACTGATCCGCAGCTTGTTGATCCTTCGATTGTCCGTTCTTCGGATAAATGATCAGATCTTGTTGAGTATTGTCAGGCGCTTCGGCAGGCGCTTCGGCAGGCGAATCGGCATTGTCCGGGGGATCGACCACGGCGTAGCCGTTCTGATCGGGCTGATAGGAATAGTACACGTTGTCCGCATAGTAGTAGGGGACTCCGCCGAACCACACCGTGGAGTAATACGGAGGAAGCACGGAAATGACCAGACCAGAGGGTGGACGTATCACCACGAAGCCAGGGCCGCGCGGCGCATACCAGATGCCGCCGTGAAAATAATAGCGATCGCGGCCACGGTAATAAGGCCGGTAGCCCTCGGGCAGCGCCGGCCTCACGGTTCCCATCGGCGGGTAGTAGCGGCCGTGATTGTAGCGGCCGTCCAATACTTGACCGTGCCCGTCAAACCCGGGGCGTCCCTGCACAGGGCCGCGGCCTTGGGGGCGGCCCGGCTCGGCCCGCGCCGGTTCAGGGCGTGAATGCTCGTCGCGTCCATGTTGGTCCGCTGCCGCTGCAACCTGCAGGCTCCCACCGAAAAACAAAACCACCAGGGACAGCAACGCAAATTGAGATGTCTTGTTCATAGCGTAAATCCGGCTCAAATCCTCAAGTGACCGTGTAGCCGCGCCCTTGCAGGCAGGCACCAATCGCGCGGCGGTAGCTATCGGCGCGCGCCCGCCCTTCCGCGGCGCTCATATTGATCTGTTGCTGCGTTTGTTGCGCCTGCGCCTGGGCGTTGGCATCCACCGCGGAACCGACAACGGCGCCCGTGGCGCCGCCGATCACCAAGCCGGCGCCGGCGTTACGCGGTCCGGCGATGATCGCTCCAAGGATGGCGCCGGTGATGGCCCCGCCCGCCGTATTGGCACCCGGCGGTGTCGCTGGCTGCACGACCACACGCTCATAGGCATTCGCATCCGCGCGGCTGGGATCGACACCGGTCTGCTGGACTGCCCAGATGTGACACTCGTAGCGATCGCGCTCCGTCTGGTCCGGACTTTGGCCGTGCGCGGGATAGACGAACACCCGCTGCGGCGGCGGTGGAGGCGGCGCCGGCGCCCGATAGACACGCGGCGGCGGCGTTACGCAGGCCGTCAACAGCCCCAGGATTGCGGCCGGGATGGCTACCGCGAACGCCCGTGAAATACGCGGATATTTTACAAAATTCATGCGTTCAAACCCTCGTCCTTTCCCCACTCAACGTCCAACGTCCTTCCCAGTTGACAGGAAATAAGGCCCAGAGTTCGCTTTTGACGGTGGTGCTTTTGACGGCGGCGCCGCGCCTTGGGTCCCACAGCGAGTTTTCCGTGACGAATCCAAGGCGCGTTTGCAGACTATTTCTTCTTTGGCTTACGGAATTTTAATATGAACTGATCGGTCTTGCCGCGGATGGCCGGATCGAAAACCTTCCCGGTACGCGTATCACTCTTATTTGCCAATATAGCGCTGCTGCCGACGAACTCGAATCCGGCCGCGGTCACTTCCTTCTTGACCACATCCGCATCGATGCGATGCAACGTATTGGTATCGCGCACGGCGGATCCAGCTTCCGCCGAATGATCGAGCACCACATACAATCCGCCCGGCTTCAGCGAGTCGAAAATGGTCTTGTTGAACGCCACCACATCGACCGGAAAATTGTGCAAGTCATGATAGTTCTGCGACGTGAACACCAAGTCGACCGGCTCCGACGCGGCGAGTGTGGCCAAGGGCGCGACGACGACGCTCACATTGGAATAGTTCGCATCGGCAGCGATCGCCTTCACGCGCGCGGCGAGATCCGGCATGTCCGCGGGCGCATTGGCCGGGCGCTCCGGCACCAACGCATACACATGGCCCTTCGGTCCCACGGCCTTGCTGAAAATCCGGGTGAAGTAGCCGCCTCCGGGTATGATCTCGCCAATTTTCTCGCCGGATTTCACGCCGAGGAACGCCAGCGTTTCCGCAGGCTTGCGATTGGCATCGCGCTGCTTATCGGTATCCGGTCTATTACTGTCGGCGACCGCCGCGGTGATATTGCCGGGAATGCTTGCTGCTCGAGCGCAGGTCGCCGAAAGCGACAGCGACGCGATTAACGACGCCGCGAGAACCAGTGGATAGCGAATCATAGGACACTCCGTTGAATTGTCGGCCAGCGAAACACTTTGATTATCAGCGCAGTTTAGCATTTGTGCCTCATCGGCGCGGCTCCGCTTAAGGCACGGCTGGTTGCAGCAGCGTATTATGGGGCGCTACCCGCATTGGAATGGTTGCACGCATGAGTTTGAGTGTTTTCGATATCTTCAAGATCGGCATCGGCCCCTCCAGCTCGCACACCATGGGTCCCATGAACGCAGCGCGCGGCTTTGCCGAGCTGCTCGGCACACGCGGCTTGCTGACGAGCACCGCCCAAGTCTCCGCGCAACTGTATGGATCTCTCGCGCTGACCGGCCGCGGCCACTGCACCGATCGCGCAATTCTACTGGGTCTCGAGGGCATGAGCCCCGATACGATCGACTCCACGGCGGTCGAACCCACGCTGCAGCGGATTCGCAGCGCCAAGCGGCTGCGATTGCTGGGCCGGCACGAGGTCGATTTCGATGAGCCTCTGAACCTGCTGTTTCACACCGATCAGGTTTTGCCCGGCCATTCGAACGGCATGCGATTCACTGCGCACGACGCCGCGCTCGAGGTCTTGGCGCGCGAGGAGTACTACAGCATCGGCGGCGGCTTCGTGATTCGAGCCGGCGCCGAAGTGAGTGCAGGCACCGCACGGCATCAGCCGCCCTTCGAATTCGATTCCGGCGCCCAATTGCTCGCGCACGGCAGAGCGCAAGGCTTGGAGATCCATGAGCTCATGCTGGCCCGCGAGCGCACCTGGCGCAACGAGGCTGAAGTGCATCAGGGACTGTTGCGCATTTGGCAGGTCATGCAGGATTGCGTGCGCCGAGGGTTCGACGCCCAAGGTCTGCTGCCGGGGGTGTTGGGTGTCAGGCGGCGGGCGCCCAAGCTGTATCGGCAATTGATGAGCGGCGACCCTCAAGGCCCAATGCATGCGCTCGATTGGGTCAACGCCTATGCGCTCGCCGTCAATGAAGAAAATGCCGCAGGCGGACAGGTTGTCACCGCTCCCACCAACGGTGCCGCCGGGATCGTGCCTGCTGTGCTGCATTACTACCGGCGCTTCGAGGCAGGGGCGGATGATGGCGGGTTGGTGCGTTTTTTACTCACCGCCGGCGCCATCGGCATGCTGTACAAGCAGAATGCATCCATTTCAGGGGCAGAGATGGGATGCCAGGGCGAAGTTGGCGTCGCCTGTTCCATGGCGGCGGCAGGCTTGGTCTCAGCGCTTCACGGCAGCAATGAGCAAATCGAAAATGCGGCCGAAATCGGCATGGAACACAATCTGGGTCTGACCTGCGATCCGGTGGCAGGCTTGGTGCAGATTCCCTGCATCGAGCGCAACGCCATGGGATCGGTCAAGGCCATCAATGCAGCGCGCCTCGCGATGCGGGGCGACGGCTCGCACAAGGTGTCGCTCGACCAGGTCATCAACACCATGCGCCAAACCGGGCTGGACATGTCGACGATCTACAAAGAGACCTCGCAAGGCGGCCTCGCAGTCAACGTGCCGGAGTGTTAGGACCTTGGACAGGCTATCCGGTCGCCTGCAATCCTTGCGCGATGCCGCTGATGGTGGCCCGCAATGCCCCGAACAAGGCTTGATCCTGCCGCTGCGTCGCGCGCCAGCGGCGCAATAAATCCACCTGCATAAGATGCATCGGGTCGACATACGGATTGCGCAGCTTGATCGAGCGCTGCAACGTCGGATCGCTGTCGAGCAACCGGGCTGACCCCCGCAGGTGCAGCACATGGCGCACCGTCAACGCGTATTCCGTGGCGATGGGCTGCGCGAAGGTGCGCAGCGGCTCTGCCGCGAGCGCATCGTAATGGCCGGCGATATCCAGGTCAGTGCGCCCCAGCATGGCTTCCACGTCATCGAGCAAGTGCCCGAAGAAGGGCCACTGCGCCGTCATGCGGGCAATGACCTCCTCGCCATGTTGCTCCAAGGCCGCCTGCAATCCGCTGCCGAAGCCGAACCATCCCGGCAACATATGCCGGCTTTGAGTCCACGCGAATACCCACGGAACTGAGCGCAGCGCTTGCACGCCCGCGCCGCCTGCCCGTGTCGCCGGCCGTGAAGCAATGTGCATGCGCTCGATGACGTCCAGCGGCGTCGCCGCACGGAAGTATTCGAAAAACTCCGGGCTGCCGAAAACCAGATCGCGATACGCCTTGAGGCTGTGTGCCGCAATGCTGCGCATGGCCGCGATTTGATCCGGGGCAACCGGCATCTGTGCTGCCTGCGCCGTGGCCAGCGCCACGGAGGCGAAAGTGCGCTCGAGCGTGCGCATCGCGATGGGACGCAGGCTGTAGCTCTGGTTGACGACCTCGCCCTGTTCCGTCAGACGCAATACACCCTGCATGGCACCGGCCGGCAGCGATTCGACTAGGTGTTCGGTGCGCCCCCCGCCGCGTGCCGGTGTGCCGCCGCGGCCATGAAAAATCAACAGATTAATTCCCGCAGCGCGCGCCGCATCCAGCAGTTGCACCTGCGCTACTTGCAGGGCCCAGCGCGATGCCGCGATGCCGCCCTGTTTGTTCGTGTCGGAGTATCCGATCACCACCATTTGGCGGTTGGCACGCGACTGAAGATGACGACGATAGGCAGGCTCGGCATGCAGAGCGCCCAAAACATCTCCCGCGGTTTCCAAAGAATCGATCGATTCGAGCAGCGGCGCGACGTCGAGCGGGGACTCCCCGGTGCGCTTGTCGGTGATATCGGCCCATCTCGCCAACAACAGCACCGCAAGGATGTCTTCCGGCCCCCGCGCGCCGCTCACGATGTACTCGCCGATGGCGCGGCCGCCGAATTTATGGCGCGCCTGGGCGATGGCTTCGAACACCCACAGACTGCGCCGGCCCATGGCATCGAATGCCGTGGTTGGCCCCTGATCGCGAACCAGCAGATCACGCAATTGCTGCAGCCGTTCGGCGGCCGGTAGCGACGGCCAGGATTTCAGATCCAGGCCTTGTGCAATCACCTCGTCGTGAACGCGCGCATGTTGAATGACATCCAGCGTCGCCAGATGAAATCCAAAAGTGCGTACGCGCCGCATGAGCCGGCGCACCATGAAATATCCGGCATGGCGTCCCCGATTCTCGAGCAGACTCTTGGCGGCCAACCCGATGTCGGACAGCAATTCATCGGGATTCTGATAGGCATTGGGCCTGCCCTCGTAGCTTGCCTTGAGACGCTCGCTCACCTGCCCGAAGAACACGCGGTATGGCATGCGATCGTGCCGCGCCGGCGCCAGCGCCTTCGCTCCCGGCAATACGGCCGTGTAGGAGTCGATGCGCGCGGCAAGCGCGGCGCTCACGCCGACCCGATTCGCGCTTTGGCTCAATGACTCGGCCAACTGCTCGCATTCGCTGAAATAAGTGGACACGATCAGTTGCTGATGCCGTTGCAAAGTCTCGCGAATCGTCTTGCCATGCACGTCTGCATTGCCGTCCATATCGCCGCCCACCCAGGATCCGAAACGCAAGATGTTCGGCATGTCCAGCGTTTCAACCGGCACGGAGTAAGCGTTCGCCAGTGCCGCCTCGATTTCCTCATAGAACAGCGGCACGACGCGGTAGAGGATGTCGATCAAATAAAACAGCACGTGCTCGCGCTCATCAACCACCGTCAAGCCTTCACGAGGATGCTCCTCGGTCTGCCAGATGCTGGTGATCTCCAGCCGTACCCGCGCCCACAGCAGGTCCAGTTCCGCCCGGGTGGAAGTGGGATTGGTACGGTCCAGCAGCTCATGCGCAATGTGCTGTTGCTTGCGCAAGATGGTGCGCCGCGTGGATTCGGTTGGATGCGCCGTGAATACCGGCTCAATGCTCATGTTGCCGATGAGTTGCTGCGCCTGTTCAAGCGACAGGCCGGAGCGCTGCAGCCGTCCGATGCAATCCGCGATTCCGCCCGGCTGCGATGTGTTGGAATCGCTCAAGTATTCGCGGCGCCGGCGAACGCGGTGGGCTTTTTCAGCCGTGTTCACCGCCATGAACCATATTGAAAACGCACGAGTCAGATCGGTGGCAGCGGACGGCGATCGGCCCTGAGTGCGTTCTTGCAGATCCGCCGCGCCCTCGAGGTCGCCCTCGCGGCGCAGGATGGCCGCAAGCCGATCGCCCTCGACGAGCTCGAAGAACTCTTCTCCTCCCTGGTCGCGAAGCGTTTCACCGATCAAGCCGCCGAGCGCATGCACGTCCTCGCGCAGCGCGGCGTCCTTGACCGGAAATTGAATGCTTTGGCGATACATAGTGCTAGGCTCTCACAGGAGATCTCAAGGAGAAATAGTATGAGCTTGTTGGCGCAGATCGCTATATTTCTCGCCGCCGCGGTCATTGCGATACCCATTTTCCGCCGCTTCAAGCTGGGATCGGTCCTAGGTTACCTGACTGCCGGAATCATCATCGGTCCCGCCAGCTTAGGATTGATCAGCAGCATTGACGCCACCCAGAATATCGCGCAGTTCGGCATCGTACTCCTCATGTTCGTGATCGGGCTCGAATTGCAGCCCTCGAGACTGTGGGTGCTGCGCAAGTCGATTTTCGGCCTAGGACTGGCTCAGGTCGCGGTCACCGCGGTATGCATCGGCGCCGCCGCCTACTTTGTGTTCGAGCAGACCTGGCAATCCTCCCTGGTCACCGGCTTCGCCCTGTCCATGTCTTCCACGGCGCTGGCGCTGCAGTTGCTGGCGGAGCGCGGCCAGCTCAACTCCCAGTTCGGCCGCTCCGCATTCAGCATCCTGCTGTTTCAAGACGTCTCGGTAATGCCGCTTTTGGCGCTGCTGCCGCTGCTCGGCGTCGCGTCGGCCAAATCCGCGGGCCCCGGCGGCTGGCTGGTGATCAAGTTCATCGCCGTGTTGGCGACGGTCATCATCGGCGGCCGCTACGTGTTGCGTCCCATGCTGCGGATCATTGCCGCCTCAGGTGTGGCGGAGGCATTCACGGCCGCGGGCCTGTTGATCGTCCTGGGAACCGCGCTGCTGGTGAGTCAAGTCGGTCTGTCGCTGTCTCTGGGTGCCTTCCTGGCCGGCGTACTGCTGGCCGACAGCGAGTTCCGCCACGAGCTCGAGGCGGATATTGAGCCCTTCAAAGGCCTGCTATTGGGCCTGTTCTTCATCAGCGTCGGGATGTCGGCCAATTTGGAACTGGTGCGCGAGAGGCCTCTCCTCATCATCGGCCTGACCATTGGCTTCATGCTGCTGAAGATCAGCATTCTCTGGGCAATCGGCCGACTATCCGGGCTCTCGCGCGCGGCCAGCCGCGGACTGTCCATCAGCCTGCCCTCAGGCGGCGAATTCGCGTTTGTCCTGTTCGGGCTCGCCGCCACCTTGAAGATCATGGACAACGAAATTGCAGAGCTGTTGGTGCTGGTCGTCACCGCCTCCATGATTTTGAGTCCCATGCTGCTGGCGCTTTACGACGTCACGTTCAAAGCGCACGAATCGGACGGCCGCCCGTTCGATACCCCGGTCGAGCTGTATCCGAAGGTCATCATCGCCGGATTCGGCCGGTTCGGCCAAATCGTCGGCCGCATCCTGCTGGCGAGGAAAATCTCCTTCACCGCGCTCGAAGCCAATCAGACTCAAGTGGATTTCCTGCGCCAGTTCGGCAATCAGGTATTTTACGGGGACGCATCGCGCCTGGAATTGCTGCGCTCGGCTCACGCCGAGAATGCGGAGGTTTTCGTGCTGGCGATCGATGATGTCGAGGCGTCGGTGCGAACGGCGGAATTGATCCGCAAGCATTTTCCCAACTTGAAGATTTTTGCGCGTGCGCGCAATCGCCAACACGCGTTTCGCCTGATGGATTTGGACGTGCGCTACATCATCCGGGAGACCCTGGTGTCGAGCCTGGAGATGTCCGTGCAGGTGCTCGAATCCCTAGGGTTGTCGAAATCCAATGCCATGGAAACGGTGCGCCAATTCCGCGTCCACGACGAGGCCACCATGGCCAGGCAGCAGGCGGTTAAAGACGATGAAAGCAAGTTTTTGGCGACCACGCGTGAATCGGCGGAACAGTTGTTGCACCTGTTCGAGACCGACACGGATCAGCCGGCGGAGCCCGCGGCGCGCGGCATTCTTGCGAAATCCTAGAAGCCTCGAGGCTGCCGGCGAGGATTCGGCCTAGTGGGGGTTGAGCAGAACCGTGGTATCGAAACTTTCAAAACTCGTCAAAACGCGCCGATATGCATTGTGCATGATGCGCTGCGCATTTTTATCGGCGCGCGCCCCCAGCAACATGCGGATCACGACATCGTCTTGCGGACGCGCCGCGTCTTCGCCCAAGAGCTGGTAGGTGAAACGCGCCAGTCTTTGGCTCATCTCGTTTGCGAATTTGTAACGAACTGCGTCGCTGCCATCGCCGTTGCCGACCTTGGCCTCTTCGGCGATTTCAAAGATCAAGCGCGTGATGAACCGAGCCTTGTCGACGATGCCAAGGTCGCTGAAGAACTCGATTTCGGATTGAATGTTCATCCGGCGGGGAAGAAGTCGATGGGTTTGGTTGCAGTCAAGGCCGCTACATCCTTTGGTTCGAACTTGAAGAGACGAATTCGCGCCAGCAGCTTGCTCTCGAATTCCGGGGCATTGAGTTCCGTGGAAACGATGCGCGCCGCCGTTATGTCGCCGGAAGGCGCGATGGTCAGCTCGATGACGACCTTGCCCTGCAGCGCCGGGTTATCGCGCAGCGCGCGCGCATACATCGCATCGATGGACCCCTTGTTCTTGGTGAACACCAAGGCAATCTCGTCGGCACTGCGAGACGCCTTGCCGCTGCCCCCCGCACGGGTAGCCGCCTGGCCCGAGGCGAGGTTGGGATCCTTCACCTGCGTGGTGTAGATGCCGCGCAATGAGCCTGAGCCGGAGGCGAGTCCGCTGCTGGTGGGGGCGCTGATGCCGCCGCTGGTGCCGCCGGCTTTGGAACTGATGACGTTGCGCGTCACCTGGCTGACATCGCCCGGATCAGTGGTCTTCTGCTGATTCTTCGTAAACTTGTCGAGATCGATCTGATCGCGCAACGCCGCAAGATCATCGAGGTTGGCCAACAAGCCGCTCTTGGACGCTTTGACGCGCGGATCGACCGGAGGAGTTGGCGTCTTCGCAACCGGCGCCTTCTCGACCGGCTTCTCCTTCGGCGGAGGCGGTGGGGGCGGCGGCGGCGGCGGTGGTTCCATGACCAGCTGCACCACGCGCTCGGGCAATGAATCGGTGTTGGTGACGCGCTCGGTTCGCGGCAGAAAGGGCATGATCAACGCGATAATCGTAAACACGATTGCCAGGTTGCGCAAAATTGCGCGGAAGCGCCGCTCCGTCTCCTCGGACGGCGCCCACGGCAAATCATAACGCCGGTAGTAAGGCACCAAACCGGTCGGCACAGTTACAGCGGCCATTTAAGTCGCCGTCCGTTCGCGTTCGACCACGGCAAAAGATACCTTGCCATACTCGGCTTCGCTGCACGTCAACATGATTTTCTTCAGCACGCTGTAAGGGGTGCTTTTGTCGCCCATGATCGTGACTTCGCGCTTGGCGATGTCGGATTGCTGCGCACTGCGTATGCTGCGGTCGTTTTGCGCCATCAACGCCGTCTTCAGCGGTGCAAAGAACGGACCTTGATTCGCGATGACATCCCGGAGCGATCCCACCAGCACGCCGTCCACAAACAGCGAATCCTTGGTGATCATGACGACCACCGCGGCGCTGGGCTTGCGGTCGGAGATGGACTGGGGAATCGAAATGTTCTTCGTGTTCGGCAGAATATCCACCTCGGCGGTATGCGCCAGGAGGAACACCACCAAGATGGTCATCATGTCGATGAACGGAATCAGCGCAAAATGGCTGGCGCCGTGCTTGCGTTGCCGATGCCGTTTGATGCGATAGGAGGTCATATCGGCGCATCCGCAATGGCGATGTCGGGGAACAGCTCCGCTTTGGAAAACGGCGCCACGGGAATCTGATATATACGCACGGTGTCCATCACTTGCACCAGCGTGTCGTAGGGCACCGCGGGCCCCGGCAAGATGGTCGCATCGGTCATCTCAGGAAACTGCGACTTCACCTGCCGCATGAATTCCGACAAATGATCCAAATCATAACCGGTGTCGGTATTGGCAATGACCTTGAGCGGCCCTGAATTGCGGTCATTCACCACAAGGTCATTGGGCCGAATGATCACTTCGAGCTTCAGGCCCTTCGGCAGCTCAACAGGAGCGGTGTTGGTGGCCGGCAGATTGAGCTGGAGGATATTCGTCTTGGAAAACACGGCCGTAAAGATCAAGAAAAATACCAAGATCACCATCATGTCGATCATCGGCACGATGTTCAGATCATCGCGCCCCTGATGGTAGCGGGCGTGATTGCGACGGACGAGGCGCGCTGCTTTTGACTTCATGGAAGAGGACCTGGCGGGGCCTTCGGCCTAGATGCTGCTGCGGGCAGCCGTGGGAGATCGCACCGACGGCGGCGGTGCCGCAGGCTCGTGCGCCTTTTCCGTCGTGCGCTCGGTGATCGAGTTCAAAAACTTCACCGACGCAATCTCCAGACTGTCGATCAGCGAGGTGGTCTTGGACTCGAGAAACATGTGCGACAGCAGCAGCGTGATGGCGACGAACAGTCCCGATGCGGTGTTGTTCATGGCGACCGAAATCGCCGCGGCCAGCAAGCTGGCCTTCTCGGCCGGATTGGCGGTTGCCACGGCGCTGAAGGCGCCGATGAGGCCGGTGATGGTGCCGAGCAATCCGATCAGCAAGCCGACGTTCGCCAGGGACGACAAATAGTGAGTGCGCTTTTCGATTCGCGGGATCACTTCGAGCAGGCTTTCATCCATGGCTTTCTCGATGTCATCGCGGCGCCGGGCGCTTGACACTCGCGCGACACCGTAGTTCAGGATGGTGGCAATCGAGGCCTTCGAATTGTGAGTAAGCCCGACCACCTGCTTGAAGTTTCCGGCGCTCAACGCCGGCACCAGCGACTCCCACAGGCTGCGATTGCGGATGGTTTCGCGGGTCAGGTACACGTAGCGCTCGATGGCGATCGACACGCCGACCACGAAAATCAAGGCCAACGGGTACAGGAACAGCCCGCCGTCCTTGAAAAAATTGACTGCCGAATTCATGAAATTCATCTAAGCGCTCCTAAATGGACTCTTCGTCCTAATATGTAATTCAACCAGATTCCGTAAAATCGGCTATGACTTACTTCTCACCCTGCTGCGACGGGCGGCCCGGCGCACCATTTTGGGACCCATCGGCCTGCACAGCCTTGTAATAGCCGACTTCTCGTTTAAAGACATCCCGATCGACCGGCGCCAGGATCTCGTCAACCAGGCTATTCATGGGCTTTCCGGCCAAATCGCCGATATCCGACCTCTTCCAGGGGACGACGTACATGACCTTCGGCTGCTCGCGGTCGCCGGTTACGGTGGCCGTACCCAATTGCAACCGATCCGAGGCGCCCGGGCCCTTCTGGCCCGCCACCCCAGGGGGACGGGCGGCGGCGGGCGGCGCCTTGGGTGTACCGGCCCGAGGCTCACCGGCCTCGGATTGAGCCGGGGCGGGTCGAGAGGTATTCGCGCGCGGTTCGCCGGCTTCGGACTGGGCGGTGGCTTTAGGGGGTTTTGCCGGGGCCGCCACCGGTGCCGGTGCGGCAGGCGCCGCGGCCGGGGCAGGGGCCGGTGGGTCACTGGCGGGGGCCGTGGCAGGCGCGGGTTGCTGTGCGTAGGCCTTCATCGCCAGACAGAGCAGGCTCAAGCCCAATGTTTTCGATGGAGTATTCATGCAGGCTCCTTCTTGGCGGCAGCCGCCGGTGCGCCGACGCGCTTGCGCAATTCCGCCACCCAGCCGGCAACCTGTTTGTTCTCGCCGGCGATCTCGATGTAGCGTTCAAATTGCTCGAGCGCTTTCTGCGGCTCCGCCATATACAGGTCGTAAAGCACGCCCAGATTAAGATGCGCGGGCGCATAGTTTGGTTCAGCGGTAATCGCACGTAAATAAGCTGCCTCAGCATCGGTGAATTTTCCGAGCTTGCGCTCAACGATCCCGAGCTCATCGCCCGCGACCGGATTGGCGGGCGTCAACGTCAGTGCAGCCTTGAAGGCGGCCTCGGCTTCGGTCAGGCGCGAATCGTGCAAGTACAGCAACCCTAGGTTCAGTTGCGGCCCCGCAAATTGCGGGTAGGCAACGACGATCTGCTTGAACTCGAGTTCCGCATCCGTGTTGCGGCCCGACTTCATCAACTGCAGCGCTTGGCTGTATTGTTGCGCAGCTCGAGGCGGGACCGCAACCGCCTCAGGCACGGCAGCGCTGCCGGCCGCCGTGGGCGGGCTCGCCGAGCTCGGTGGGCTCGCCGCAACAGGCGCAGGCGCCTTCGGCGGCGCAGTCGCCGGCGCGCTCTGACAACCGGCCAGAAGCGCCATCGCACCTAAGCTAGCGAATTGATTCAACCTGCTGTTCACCGATTTCCACCTTGCCGTAGCGGCCTGGGTTGAGCTGTGCGAGCGCCGCAAAGCTCTTCTGCACCCACTCATCGTAGGTGCCGTCTTTGGTTCGCGCGGCATTGACTTCATGTAGTTTGATGGCCTTCTCTTCGAACGGGAAAGCCTGCTCCTCGAGCAACACATCGTATTGCTCCAATTCATCTTTCTTCAGATTCTTGGGGCGCTCCGAGCTCATCAGATCCTTGCCCAACTGTCTGTACAGCTCGGCACTCTCAAAGGTTGCGGCGGTGGTGACGTCGGCCACCTGATAGTCGGCCACGGCCTCGTAGGCCTTCAGCGCAGCCTCCATCGCCTTGCGCTTCTCGGCGAGAGATTTCTTCAGCGGCACGACCAGCTTGATGCTCCTGAACGCTTCGCGAACCGGAGCCGCCAGGGTTAGGGTCGCCTTGGCCGCGAGCGCCCGGCTGCGATCGGTGCGCGCCGCGCCGGCCGACCGGTCGGCAGCAATGATGTCCTTGAGCCAGTAGTCACGTTTTCCGAAATCGCCGGCCTTGCCGGCAATCACGCTCAATTTGTTGCGCGCTTCCATGGCTGGACCTACGGGTTGCGGGAAGTGCTTCACGAAGGCTTCCAGCATGGTGCGCGACTTCGCCGAGTTGCCGGCCTTGTCGTACAGATCCGCCGCCTGCAGCGTGGCTTCACGCTGAACTTCGGGCGTCTCTTTCGGGGATTGCGCCATCTGCTCGAACTCAACGGCCGCTTGGCCGGGTTTGTTCGATTCTGAATAGGCCACGGCGAGATCGCGGGTCACGTCGGCCTGCAGCGGGCTCTGCGGAAAGTTGCGGCGGAACCCTTCCAAAACGACGATGGCGCGGTCCCACTGCTTTTGCGTGATGAGCAGCGCCGCTGCATCGAAATCCGCATTCGCGCGAACTTTTGACGAGGGAGCAAGGGCTGACACACGCAGGTAGTCTTCCACGGCAGCGGCACTATCGCCGGACTTGCTCTTTTGCTCTCCCTGCTTGTAGATCGACGCGGCAAGCCGCTCTGCAATTGCCCCGCGCTCCGGGTCATTCGGCGGCATCAAACCTTGCGCGTGGGTATAGGCGGCTTCGGCTTTGTCGAACACGCCTTGATCGAAGTTCGAATTGCCGATGACCGTCCACGCAATGCGTTGTTTGGCGACGTCCACCGTGGGCTGCTTGGCCAGAAGTGCTTCCGAGGTGGAGACCGCCCGTAGATAGTCCTTCGCGGCGTAGAGCTCCGTGGCGGCGCGGGTCAGGACTTGCGCGCTCTCCGGGTGTGCGGGAAATGATTGCGCAAACTTCAATGAGCTGTCGATGGTCTTCAAGTGCAAGGTTGCCTTGGGCTCGCCCGACAGAGTCTCTTCCAGCTTGCCGTAGGCGATGATCGCGGCATATCCGGCCGCCGCGGCCTTCTCGTGATCGCCGTAGCGATATGCCGTGCTCTCGTATTCCTGGGCGGCGTCCAGATATTGCTTGCTCTCGAACAGGGTGTCGGCCAGCAGGTAATTGGTCACCGCAGTGCCCGGATCGTCCGGGAACGATCGCAGGTAGCTGCGATACCATTTCGCCGCTTCTTGATAGTCTGCGACGTCTTTGGTGCGCTGTGCCTGGGCGTGATAGTACTGCGCCACATCCTTGAGATTGGTCTTCAGTACCGCCACCACTTTCGCTTCGCCCTTCGGGTCGCGTCCCTGCCAGTACGCCGTCCCGAAACTGTAATTTTCCACGAACTCCTTCTTGCCCTGCAGCACCAATTGCGGGAAGCCGCCCTTTGAATACGCCTCGATTGCCTGCATTTCGAGCAATGGAGCCTTCTCGTTGTTGCGATCCTGCGAAACAAAGGCGCGATAGCTGTCGGCCGCATCCGTGTAGCGCTCTTTTTCCATGTACAGATCACCCAACCGCGCATACATCAGATACGAATAAGGCCGCGGCGGCGTGTGGCGCTTCACGAAGTCGGCGATGGACTTCGGGCCCTCGAGGTAGGAGAAGGTGATCGACATCACTCTGAAAGTGTCTTCAACCAATTCCCGATTGGCGCGGCTCAACGTATCGATCTCGATCAACGAGGCGTTACGCTTGGAAATCAGCACTGAATCGAGAACGCCGGCGAAGGAATCGAGGCTGCGTTCATTTTCGCCCTGCTTGAACAGCGACCAACCGTGCTTGTACAGACTCTGGTTGTAGAAAGCAGACGAGGCGCCGACCTTGATCACGGCCTCGTAGGCAGCCTGCGACTTCGGGTACGCCTTGTCCGAGAACAGCAGCTCGCCGCGGCGAAATTGCGCCTCGTCGATAAAATGGCTGTTCGGATATTGCGCCACGAGCCGATCCAGGGAGGCCAGCGCCCTGTCGGGTTGCGCGTTCAGCTCATAGGCTCGGGCGAGCTGGTAAAGCACCGAATCATTGCGCTCATACTTGGGATACGCCTTCAACAGCGCGGAATACAAATGAATGGCTTCGGTGGCTCGCAATCCTTCGTTGGTGGCCAACTCGCGCTCGATGCGTTCGGATTCCGAGCTTTCCAGGTTCAGATCGCCAAGACGACGCAGCGCCTCGGAGCGCAATGCTGCATCCCCGGCATTCAAATCCAGAAAGCGCTTGTAGCTATCCATGGTCTTGGCCGGATCCACGTTGCGCGGAGGATCGGTGTTGATATCGATCTGCTGATTGTCGAGATCCTTGATGGTCGCCGGTTTCTTTTCCGCAGCGACGCTCGTGGCCGTTGCTGCGGCCATGGCAGCCAGTATGGCGGCGAGACATGTCAGTCGCGAGTCGAAAATCGTCATGGCTGGGACTGCGGCGGCGGGTTTGGCGGCGCGTCTGGCGCTGCGTTCGGCGGCGTGCCCGGCGTCACGTTTGGCGCTGCGCTCGGCGGTGATTTCGGCGGCCCGTTCGAAATGCGGTCATAAATCGCCGCCAGTTCATAGCGCGCCTGCACCTGGTAAGTCTCGATGCGTACCTTCTGGGCTTCGAGTTCGCGGATGGCGAGCGATTGCAGGAATAGATTCTGCCGCCCGGAAACATCGGCCATGCGCTCATGCAATTGATCGATGCGCGCGCGGACGGCCGCCACGCGCGATGCGTACCCGCCGGTCGTCAACGGCGTTCCGACGCGGGCCTGTTTGACCAGGACGGCGCGCTTTTGCGTCTCCTTCAGCTGGCCCTCGAGTTCCTTCACCGAACGCCGTTCATTCCACAGTCTGGCTCTGAAGCTCTCCGACAGGCGCCAATACATGACTCCCTTCATGAGGCGATGCTTTTCCCGAATGTCGCTCAGATTCGGATCATCCGGATGCGCCGTCAGATATTCCTCGATGCGCTTCAACCGCGCCCAAGTCTGTTGCTCCTCAGGGGTGCCCAAGGCAGCCACGTCGTTGGATTTCTCGATCTCATTGATGCGCGACTCGAAATCCACGCGTTTCTGAGTCAAGCGGTCAAGATCGGTCGCCGCCAAGACCGCATCGGCCTTCGGCACGCGTTGGTTGTAGGCCTCCTGACGGGTATCGAGCATGTCGTCGTAGGCTGAAACATCATCACGCCAATCGTCCAAATTGCGGCTCATGAAATTGAGTTCGCGATAATTCTTCAGTCCCTCTTGGAATTCGTTGCTCGCCAAAAGTGCATACAAGTAGCGCGACTCGGGTGCATTGGGCACCGTCGTGAGCTGCCAGTACCAGGTCAGCGTGTCTTTCTTGTCGTCATTCAACAGGCGATCGAGCAGCTTGCCGCTGCGAATGCCTTCGATTGAGTCGTCGATGCGCTTGAGCTCGCTGTCGAAGGACTCGATGGCTGAATTGTAGAAATCGGCGGCCTGGCCCGTCGCCGCCAACTGGGCATACGCGTAAGGCACGGTGAGAAAGGACTCTTGGACCGCGGAATCGAGCAGGCTGCGCTTGCGAAGCGCAAGCCACGGCACCAAGGCGCGCTTGAATTCGCCCATGCCGGCATCCGCCCATCCCACTCCCAGCAGCGCCTTGCTGGAATAAGGACCCTCGAGCCGTACCCGCTGCAGGATGGGTCTTGCCTCGGCGGCACGCTGCGCCTGCAGCAGCGCGAAGCCGAGTGCCAGATTGGCCTTGTCTTTGAGTGCCAGCAATTCCTCACTGCGCGTCTGCATATTGCCGACCCGATCCAGATAGCTGATGGCTTCCGGAAGCCGGTCCCGGCGCACCAGCGCCACCCCTAAGTTGAATTGTGCATAGGCCGTCCAGTCCGGGGCGCCATGCCAGCTGCTGAGTGTTGCGATGGCCTCGTCGTAGCGTCCCTGGCGCATCATGAGCTGCGCCAGCAGCATGTAGCGTTCTGCATTGATGCGCTGATCCATCTTGTCCGACACCTGGCGCAGCGCCCGCTCGGCCTCGTCCAGGTAGCCGCGCTGATACCAAACCTTGCCGAGATAAAACCACGCTCGGTTGCGCACGAACTCGGAAGTGTTTTTATTGAGCAGCGCCTCAAAGATTCTGCCGGCCTCGACGTGCTCACCCAGCGACAAGTACAAACCGCCCAACAGCAGCTCGGCTTCCTCTTGGGTGTGCGGAACGCGTCCCAGCTGGCGCGCGGCCAGCAGACGCGTGATCGAATCAAAATAGTCGTCCTCATAGAAGTAAAACAGCACGTCGCCGTAGGCGAGGTCCTCGACCGCATGCGGCGCCAAGCCATTGGGATCCGGCGTGACGTTCTTGGGTGATGCCGCGAACGGCACCGTCAGCAGCAATCCGCCGAGGAGCAGCGGCCGAAGTGTGTTAATCAGGCCTTGCACACATCATTCCCAGTCTTTGATCATGAACTCAGGTTGATGCTTCGGAACGCGGTCGGTGATCTTGAGTTCCAGATATTTTGCGCCGACGCCCTTGTCGAAATTGATCGTGGCGCCGCGCTTGTAGTCGCGTTCGACCGGGCCCTTGCCGCTGAAGAATGCCACCAATTCATGCTTGCCGACCTTCAGATTCCCCAGGTAGATTTGTTGCACGCCGCCCTTGAGCAAGGCGTCGGCCTCGCGCGCCGTATACAGATAATTCTTGACTTCCTTGTTGTCGATTTTGACCGTCACCGAGTCCAGAGCGAAAAAGGTGCCCACATCCATCGAGATGTAGAGCGCAACCTGGGTGTTGGCCGGAAACAGAAGTTGTTCCTGCAGCACGAACAGATCCTTGTTCAGATCGACCACATCTTTCTTCAGGCCCTGAACCTCTTGATCCAGGGTCTTGAGCTCCGCCGGGGGCGCGCCGGAAGCGGGCGGCGCAGGCGCGTCGGCCGCTGGGGCATCCGCGGTGGCGGGCGCCGGCGGCGTCTCGCCCATGGCCATCCATGCAGGGGAGAGCAATGCGCCGCAGACCATGAGCGATACCATTCGATGCTTGAAATTCATAACTGACCTTATCGTTTTATTCGCGCAGCAATTCGCGGATTTGATCAAGATAAACGCTCTCGCCGCCGCGCTTGAAGCCAACGGCCGAATAACGCACGATGCCCGAGCGATCCACGAGGATCGTCATGGGCATTTTCTGCAATAAGTAGTCCTTGCCGATCTTGGTGCCCGTATCGAACAAGATCGGGTACGACACGCCCATGGCTGCCGCGAACTCTTTCGAACGCCGCAAGTCATCGTCCACCGATACGCCGAGCACCACGAGACCGGCGCGCTGGTAGGTAATATTGATGCGATCGAGCGCCGGCATCAGCTGGCGCGAGTCCCCGTCCGAGCGACTCCAAAAATTCACCAACACGACCTGGCCGCGAAATTCGGACAAGCGCAAATTGCGGCCATCCAATCCTCGCAACACAAAATCCGGTGCTTCCTTGCCGACGATGCTAGGCGCAGCGGCCGGTGACGATGCGGCCATTGCGGCACTGAGAATCAGGCTTCCGGCGATCAATGCTCTACGCATGCGGTGCAACGCTCAAACTGACGCCACAGCGTCGCGATTCATCAATCACGCTGGTAACCCCGCTGTGCCAGACCTCATTCTTAAAAATGGGCCCCGTACCGGAAGCTTTGCGCCCTCGCCTTTCAGCGAGTTTGCCTTGATCAGACCTTATGCAAAATCGCACAATGCGAGCCGCAGTGTCAACGCAACGGCAGCGCGTTCGCTAGGTTTCTGCAAGACTTGGCGCACATTCATGCACATTCATCGAAGCGCCGGCAAAGCGGCCAACGCCAATGCGAAACGTGCAGCGAAGTCTTGTAGACATTACAAGCCGACGATTGAATGCCATGTCTCTGGAATGAGACAAGAGAACGAAACGGGGGTCCGACGCCTGGTCGGACCCCAAGATGAGTGTCACTTTTAGGTAACTTTTCCGTTCACCAGCCCCGCCAGGGGTTGGAAGGCAATCAAGGGATCCAGCGTCGCTCCGCTGCCGAGCGTATTGTTCAAGTTCGGTGCCGACCAGAGGCCTGGCCATGCCGCGGCTGCGCCCGCACTGTGCAGTGCCATGTAGTTCAGCACCACCATCTGCACCAGATTGGGCACGTTGTTGCCGGCGGGGCTGCCGGTCGTATTGAGCGAACCATCGGCATGGAAGTTGCCGATCTGCAAGCTCATCTCCGGATTGGGCTGGGCGGGCACCGGTCTGCCGGCAGGATTGAAAACCAGGAAGTACGTGGCCGCGACACTTTGGTTGTCCGCCGTCCACACGCCCTTGCCGCGTCCTCCCACCGAACTGTCGATCATTCCGCTGCTGGCAAGCGAACCATCGCTGAATACGTAGATCATCACGGGTTTATTCACCCGCGAGGCATATTCCAGGCACGCGCCGATACAATTACCCAGATTCAGGTCGCGCGCTTCTCCATCCATTCGATTGCCGCTGTGATAGTCGAAACCGCCCATCTCGACGGTGCCGGCCGCGGCATTTCCGTCAATGACCAGTTTCATGATCGCTGCGGTCTTCTGATAGTCGGAATTCGCTTGATATTCCGCGGTCGTAAAAATACCGCTCGAGCCGACGATGTTCGGATCCAAGTCAGCATTGACCGCCGAGGGTTTGCCGTACTGATCGACGATGTAGGCCGCCTTGGTAAAACTGCACGCCTGGACTCCAGTCGGTCCCAAGGCAGCTGAATTCAGTGCCGCGCCGTTGGGCACCGTGGTTGCGTAAGCCGTCACCGCCGAATACTTGGCATCGCTGATGCGTTTCATCGATTCCAAAACATTGACGACATCGGGGTTGGTGCCGTTGGACAAGGGCGGCAGCAGAGTGCTCAGTTGTCCGGTGCTCACCAAGCCGGTGGTGTCCCTGGAACTCGATACCTTGGTGGGCATTGCCGAAGCGATCACCATGGTCGGCGGCGACATGGAACTGCCGCCGGACTGGGAACTTTGCGAACCGATGAGATCGAGCAATCCGCCGCGGGCGCCCGCTTGATAGATGCCGTACATCGGATTGTGCGGATTGGTATTGGTGTCGTTGTTCGACATCGCGGGAATCACGGTGCCGTTCGTTCCTGCCATGGCCTTGGCGCTGGCGCGCAATTTCATGCCGCGCAAATGTGCGCTGTCCGAGTGATAGCGCAGCCCGAAGCTTGCATCGACGAAGCTCCCTGCAGCGCTGGCATTCGGCACCATGGAACCCGGCAGACCCAGTTTGCTGTAGCCGGCGACCGAGAGGAAATCCATCTGTCCCTTGGGACCGCCGACCAGTACGTTGGAGCCCGCGATGTTGCCGCCACCCGCGAGGTCGAAGCAGATGAAGGGAATCTTGCCGGCGCCGGTCGTAATATTGCACGCGGCCACGGCATCTTGGAGATCTTGGGCAAGAAGCGTATTACTGAGTGCCTGAGCCGAGCGCGGATAGGCCAGCATGCCCGCCAGCGTCGGTGCGAGCACGGTCGCGGCTCCCGTCATGAACCCTTGCGCGACGAATTCGCGGCGCGTGCGCGGCCGAGGGTGATCCAAGTGGCGCAGCGGCTCGTGTATACCCAGCGCTTTTGATTTCTTGCTCATAAGTGAAAGACCTCTTCGTCGTCTTGCTTAATTGATCAACATATCGGCGCTGCCGAAAGCCGTGGCGCATGCCGCGGCGGTCACTGCCTGTGCCCGCGCCGTCGTATTACAAGCGGTGGTCGCGCACAGATTGTTTATAAGGCTGGTGAGTTCGGTCGTAACCGTGGTCGCTGCCGGCTGACTGTGTAGACCGCTGCCCAGCACTCTCGCGGCAAGCGCACCCGTGACGGTATTGGTGCTGCCTGGGTAGGTCGAACCGTTGATTGCCACACCCGGGAGTACGACGGACGCGTAGGTCGCGTTGTTGACCATGACATTGCAGTACTGAATGGCCAACTGCGCGACGCCGACCTGGTTCGCCGATGAGAAGCCCTCGAGCGTCGGGGTCGCCGGTAATTGCTGCTGCACCGCCAAGTAGGTCGCGGCAACATTCGGATCCGTGGTCGGCACACCCGTGAGTACGGACAGGGTTGAATTGATCTGTGCGAAGGTGCGCACACCGACGTCGGCAGCCACCGGACCCGGCGCGGCCGCCGGCACGCTGGGTGCCGCCTCGACCACCACATTGGCATGACTGCCCAGGACATCGAAAGTCAGGAAGAACTGGTCGGTCAGCGGCCCACCCTGCAGGCCGATGACGGTACCGATGCTCGACAAGACTTCGCCCTGCGACGTGTAGTTCGACGGGGTTATCGTGGTCTTGAGCGGTATATAGGCCTGACCCACCTGCGGCACCGCACCGTTGAGGCCGATGCGAAGTCCCTGCACGGGGATGCTGGGAAGATTGCTGGAAGTAACGGCCGGATCCAGCGAGATGAAGGTGGGCTGATAGAACATATAGCCGTAGCTGTCGTACTGACTAACCGTGAACATCACGTAGCTCTGCGATACGCCGGTCACCGTCGATACGTTGAACAACTCGTAGTAGCGCTCGCCCACACCTGCGTTGAAATTTTGCATCACTTGCAAGGCAGACATCGCGCGGCTGTGGATGGCGACGAACTTGATCAGTCCCTGCCAGGATCGATCACCCGATACTTCGTTGCCGAGGACCAGGGCGAAGGTGCTGTCCCAGGTGGAGATCGTGCCTCCCTTCTGAGCATCCGGCGGGCCCGCCGCCACGCCATTGACGTAGATCTGGCGGCCGTTGACGGCGTCGTACGTGAGCACGACGTGTTGCAAGGAAGCCTGCAGCACCATCGCCGCGTTCGGCGTCTGCAATTGCGGCAGACCGGTGAGCGCCGTACTGGATGAGCGCAGCATGAAGTCATAGTCCTGGTTGGTCTGACCCAGCGTGAAGTTGCGCGTGGTGTCGCCGCCGGAATAACTGACCATGTAGGACTTGTCGGCCGCCACCAGTGCGGGCGCCACCCAGGCCTCCACCGAGAATTCACCGGTTGCCTGAATGAAGTTGTAGATCTTGCGGCTCGCCTGAGTAGTGGCCTGCGCCTTGCCGCCGGCGCCGACGTTGATTCCCCAACCGCCGGCCAGGGTGACGTTGCCGGAGATCGTCAGATCCGCCGCAGGGTCGATGCCGCTGGTGTCAAACGTCGTATTGTTGACCACCGACTGGAACTCATACTTGGCGATGGTATCGGCATCGTAGCGGCTTGCACCGCTGGCAATCGTGCCCTGGGTCAGGGAGACGGCCTTGCTGGTTACCAAGGTGGGATCGAGGTTGGACGGCGTCAGCTTGGCGGCAAAAGCCTGAATTGCCGCCAGCATCGTCGCGGCATCGGCCGCACAGGTGGTCCAGCAGTTGTGGTTGTCCGTCAGCAGGCGCTGATAGAGGCGCGAATTGGTGCCGCAGGTGCCGCCGTTGCTGCCGGCTGAGCCCGCGCAGCCCGTGAAGTCGATTTTCGGGATGGCCGATGGGTAGGCAATCAGGGGCGACGGATCTGCATGATAGGGCGACTGCTCAACCGAGGGGTCCGCCGTCGTGGAATGGCAGCGCACGCAATTCGTGTGGGTGACGGGCCAAACCGTCGCCATAAAGGCGCTGGAATCGGCCGGGAAATTCAAGCTCTGCCCGACGGATTGATCCGGTGGCGCTTGCAACTGCACCTGGGTCGCGGACGCGGCGCCTGTGGCACCCGCCCAGTTCGAGATCCAGGTCGTCAAGATCTGGCCGCAAGCGCTGCTGTCGGCAAGCCAGCAGTTATGGCCGCCGCTGACCTTGGTAACGATCAGGGATGTCGAGGGCGTGGCCAGATTCACCACCGTGTTCGCCTGCGCATACGCGAGATTCACATCGTCGCTGCGCGCAAAATTCGGCATCTGCGCCGGCGAAGTTGCGTTGTGACATTGTCCGCAGCGGTTCTGCACGCGAACGTTGTTCCAGAAATTGACCTGAAACGCCGTGACGTCAGCGGTCGCAGCGGGGGGGCCCGTGTAGGCGCTCGCAGTGGCTGTCTGCGATGGAGCCGGATTGGTCGTTGTCGGAGCGCCGGCGCCGCCGCAGGCACTCAGGGCAAACGACGCCGCGAGCGCTGCTAAGCCGGTGATACGTGTAACGTTCATGCTCAGGTCCCCATGCAGTAGGCGGCGCCTTCAGCGAAGACCTGCCGCAATTTATAGCCATTCGATTTGAACGAACCGATCATCGAGTTGACTTGATCAAAGTCAGCCTGGGTGTTCGGCGCCCGCAGGCACACGTCCTTGAACACGCGGGTGACCTGGCAGCCGGCGAACGCCGCACTGTTCTCCAATTCCAGGCCCAGAGATTTAGCACCGTTGCCGCTGCCCGGAAGAGTGGCGCTGAATCCCAATATGGAGTTTGGGCCTGCGCGCCAGTGGTTGTTCCAGGAGTCATCCAGGGTGACAAAGCCCTGCGGGAAGTTGGTGTTGTTGATGAAGTACTTCGGCTGCACCTGACCGGCGGTGTACACGACCGTTCCCGTGGTGTCCGCGGTGGTGGGGTCGGTGTTGTTGAAATTGTAGTAGGCAAAAGCGCCGGCCATTGGATCAATACCGGAATGACAGCCCACGCAATTGTTCAAGAACAACGAGCTCTGGCCGCCGGGGCTGCGGGTCACGTCCTGGCGAATCCGATCAGGCGGCCTTGTTATGTCCATGACCAGCTGCATGTCGTTGCACAGATGATTCAGCATCGTGAAGCGGAACATCGCCCGGTTCGTGCCGTTGATGAAGAAGGCGCTGCCCGCGCCGCGCGTCGTCATGACACCGGCGGTCGCCGCCGCAGGGATGCCGGTCAGGGCTGACTGAGTGCTCGATACCAAGTGCGCCTTGAGGTCGACATTGTTGGCGTCCATGGCGTCGTACATGGCGTTGTTGGCAGGCGAATACGCCGGCACGCCCGACGCGCCGTCGGCGGTGTAAACCAGATCGGCGCTGAGCAAGGTATTGAACGGAACGTCGTCGCGCACCATGCCGACCACGGTGGCGGTGTAATCGTTGAGCGGCACGAACACCGATTGGTCGCGATTGGTCCAGGGTGCCGCCATATTGCGGATGGTGTTGTTGTAGAAAGCCGGATCTTGGGTCGCTACCAGCGCGGCACTCACGGCGTCCGTGGCCGTCATCTGGGTCAGCTGCGCGGCGGTGGGCGGCACGCCGGCGATGCGGTTATATATTCGCGTCGCCTGGTCGGCGTTGGGGTTCGCTGCCAGCGCGTTTGTGCCAAGCAGCACCAGGGCGCCGGCGCAGACCGTTGCGCGTACCGCAATTGCAACAAGATTCGGCGTCGCTGTTCTACGGCGTGCAATCTGCGTCATTGGTTTCTCCATCCCGTTCTTCATAGGCCCATCCACTCGCGCGAGTTGTGAGTCTCGACTTGGCTGCGAATATACGCAGCAGATTGTGCCTCCAGTAATGTCTCATCGGAACGACGTCGGCGTTTTGCGACAGTACCGAACGCCAAGAGCGCACCTATATCCTGGCCTGGATTTCCGCAGGTTTAAGTCAAGCGTGTACAGAGAAGCGGATATGCAGAAGTTCTTCTGTGAGTGCGTTAACAGTATGCGAATGTACATCGAACGAAGATGCGCGTATCAGACCGATTAAGTTCAATGATGGCGTCTGCATACGTGACGGCAAATCGATGAACTGAAACTATGAGACAGGCAGCTACATATGAACACTTTCACACTGCGTGAACACGGTCACGGTTTGCTGAAGCTCGCGGCGTTGGCGCTACCGATGCTGTGGGCTGTCGGATGCAGCAGCGCATCGAGCGGTCATGCACCCGGCGTGGCGGGCGGTCAAACGCTGACTCCCGGAATCACGAATTTTCCGCTGGCCTATATCAGGCGTCCGGTCCTGACCAAGGACATCGACGTGCGCGACCTCATAACCTCCATTACAGGCGGGGATTTGTACATCCGGGATCAGGCCAGCGCCGCCGGCGTCGAGGTCAACGTCAGCGGATCGATCACCAAGGGCATGGGCGATGTGCGCGATCTCGACGTCTCGCCCGACGGCACCACGGTGGTATTTTCGTTGCGCCTGCCGCTCAATCCCAATAAGCCCAACACGGATGTCACGCAGCCGAATTGGCACATCTATAAGTACGACGCCACGACCAAGACCGTGACTCAATTGACCAACGATGGCGTCACCGCCGGCCACGATGTGGGTGCGCGCTACTTGCCGGACGGAAGAATCGTCTTCTCCTCGTCTCGTCAGCTCGCGACGCAATCCATCCTGCTGGACGAGGGGCGTCCGCAGTATCAGGCCCAGACCGACGACCGCTCACAATCGATTTTCCTGCTGCATGTCATGAACGGCGACGGCACCAATCAGCACCAGATCAGCTTCAATACCAATCACGATTTTGCGCCGTCTGTTTTAGGCAACGGCCAGGTCATTTTCTCCCGTTGGGATACCGCCAACGGCGGTACCATCAGCCTGTATCGCACCAATCCGAACGGCTCCGGCTTGGAGCTCTACTATGGGGCGAACAGCCACGCCACGGGCGCCAACATTGCCGGAACGAACAACAACATCATTCAATTCTTGAATGCACGCGAGCTTGCCAACGGCACGTTGATCGCCATCGTGCGGCCATTCCTCGGAACCCAGCTGGGCGGGGATATCGTTCAAATCAATGCCGCAGGGTTTGTCGAGATCCACCAGCCGGCGACCCCGGGGGGAGCCGCCGGCACGGCGCAAACCAGCGCGACGACGCTGGGCGTCACGACGGATGCGGACAAACCATCCCTGGCCGGCAGATTTGCTTCCGTGTTTCCGCTCTATGACGGCACCAACCGGATGCTGGTGAGCTGGTCCCCTTGCCTGGTGCTCGATGCCACCGTGAGCCCCAACACGACCAACCTCTGTACGGCCTCGAATACCTCGGGCGCGAACGTCACGTTGGCGCCGCCGCAGTACACCCTGTGGGTCTACGACCTGGACAAGGGAACCTTGAGTCCGGTCCTGGCCGCCGATGTGGGCACGATGGTGGTCGAACCCGTCATTCTGCAGCCGAGAAAGCCGGCGCCGGTAACCCTGGTCGATGCGGCACCGGCACCGGGTCAAGCCGCCACCATGGCCACCGCCGGTGTCGGACTCTTGGATATCAGCAGCGTGTACGACGTCGATGGCGTGGATACCGCAAAGCCCAACATCGCCGGCGTTGCCGATCCCGGCCTGGCACCTTTTTATGCTCGGCCCTACCGCTTCATCCGTGTGGTCAAGTCGGTGGAGATCCCCGGCAGGACCGTTCGCAAGATCAACGCCTCGGCATTTGGACCCGCGGGCATGGGCATGCGGGAAATTCTGGGTTATGCGCCCATCCAGCCCGACGGATCGGTGCAGATCCAAGTACCCGCAAACGTCCCCTTTACCATCGACATCGTCGATGTCAACGCCAAGCGCATCACGGCGCAGCACACCAGCTGGTTGCAACTGGTGCCGGGAGAAACAAAAAGCTGCAACGGCTGCCACACCGCGGCGACCAACACCTCGCATGGCCGCGCGGGCTTGACGACCGCCGTGAATCCGGGCGCACCGGCCACCGGCTCACCATTCCCGAATACCAACCCCGCCATCGCCTTAACCAACGCCGGCGCAACCATGGCGCAAACGCTTAGCCTCAGCACCTGTACGGCAGACGGCAAGACCCCAAACGGCGCCACCACGCCCTGCTCACAAATCTTGAGCACGGACGTGGTTTACGATGGCATCTGGACGGCCGGCACGACGCCGCCGCAAGCAGACACGGCCTTCGCATACACCTATGCGAATGCCACGCCGACCGCGCCCACCAATTCGCGTTGCGCGACATGGACTGCGCAATGCCGCAGTACCATCCACTATTCAGTGACGCTTGCCGGCGTCGCGACGCCCAATCTTTTCCTGCAATCCATATGGGAAAAGGCCAGCCGCACGAACGTGGTCAACACGGTCACGACCTCGACCACCTGCACGGTCTGTCACAACCCGGTGGCCATGGCGATGGTGCAAGTTCCCCAGGGGCAGCTTGACTTGACCGCCTCGGCATCCAATCTCGACCCGACCGTCATCACCTCGTATGAGCAACTGCTGTTTGCACATAACGCACAGACGCTTAATATGGGCGTGCTGCAAGACTTGCTGGTGCCGGCGCCCGGACCTCCGGACCCGGTGACCGGCTTGCCGACGACGATCATGGTGCCGGTCTCATTGGCGCCGCCGATGGTTGCCGGCAGCGCCGCAGGTTCGACCGCTTTCTTTGGGAAGTTCGACGGCAGTATTGGTGGCAGTATTGATCACACAGGTTACTTGTCTCCCTCGGAGCTGCGATTGATAGCCGAATGGTTGGATATTGGTGCCCAGTACTACAACGATCCGTTTGTTGCGCCCGTAGCGAACTGACCCTGATGCGTCGTCTGCTCGCGCTGGTGCTGTTGGTGCAGGCGTTAAATGTAGGTCTAGCGAATGCGGCGGCGAAGACCCTGGTGCTGGTCGTCACCGACCCGTACCTGGAAATGCACTCCGGGCCCGGGCGCGGCTTCCCGGTTATCTATGTCATCGGCCGCGACGAGCTGGTGACGGTGCTCTACAGCCGCACCGACTGGTACAAGGTGCGCTCGCTGCACGGCAATGAAGGATGGGTGCGGCGCGCTGACCTTGCCCGAACGCTGTCGGAGTCGGGCGAGCCGGCGCCGATACCACCGTATCCTGATTTCACCTCGCATCGCTGGGAACTGGGCGCCGGGTACGGCGTCTACAACCGCGAGAATCTCGTCACGGCCTATGCCGACTTCGGCTTGACGACCAGCCTCGACGTGGAATTCGCCGTGCAACAAGCCTTCGGCACGATTGACAACCGATATATAGCCTCCATCGGCGTGCGACACACCTTCATTCCGGAGTGGAAGTGGTTCTCACCGACGGCCGGCATCGGCACCGCCTATCAATATTTGCAGGACAAAGTACCGCCCGCGCCGCTGCAAAAGAGCAACCAGATGGCCTACGTTTCGTTGGGCGCGCGCGGGTTCATTACCAGGCGATTCCTGTGGCGCGTCGATTGGCGCCACTACGTCGTCTTCAACAACCTGAATGTGTACGAGGACTTAGAAGAATGGAAATTCGGCTTAGCTGTATTCTTCTAGCCGCCACGCTGCTCTGCGGCTGTAGCTGGTTCCACCGCGGCAACAAGGCTCCGCCGGAAATCGTTGCCGAGGAGCCGCAGGGGGAGCCGTCGATCGTCGAACCTCAGGTCACCCGGCGCGCCGTAAAAACCCCCCACATCAAGGCCAAGGATTTCGAATTGGGCGCCTACTACGGCGCACTCAGCATCCAGGATTTCGGCACCAATCCGCTCTATGGCGTGCGCGCCGCCTATCACGTCTCGGAGGACATTTTCCTGGAAGGATTTCTGGCCAGATCCAAGGCGGGAACCACCAGCCTCGAGGACGTATTTCCGAATATTACGGTTCTCAGCGACTCTGGGAGACGCTTCACGTATTACGACCTGGACGTAGGCTACAACGTACTTCCCGGCGAGATCTTTCTCGGACGAGGTCGCGCCTTCAATTCGGCCCTATACGTGACGGTCGGCATGGGTGATGTGAAATTTGCCGATAAGGACCAGTTCGCGTTGAACTTTGGCGTGGGTGAGCGGCTTCTGATTACCGACTGGCTGGCGCTGCATGTGGACGTACGCGACCACATCTTTGAAACCAGCCTGACGGGGCGCACCAAGAATGTTGACAACATTGAAGCCACCATCGGATTGACCATTTTTTATTGAATTAGGAGTAACGATTCATGTTTAGCACTTCAACCCTATTGAAACGCTGTGCGATGGCGGCGATTGTCGTCGCCTCGACGGCGTTCGCGGCGAGCGGCGATGCCTCGGGGCCGGCGCCGGCTTTCACGCTGACGAGCTTGAGCGGACAGCCCAGCGGCTTGAGCGCGTACAGTGGCCAGGTTGTGATGGTCAATTTCTGGGCGACCTGGTGCGGGCCGTGCCAGCAGGAAATGCCGCTGCTGGACCAGATGTACAAAAAGTACAAACCGGCTGGATTCACGCTCATCGGCGTCAATGTCGACAAGGAAGCCCCTGCGGTCAAGGAACTGCTGACGCGCAAGCCGGTCAGCTTCCCGGTGCTGCTCGATCCGGCCAACCAGGTCAGCAAGGCCTATCACGTCGATGAAATGCCAAGCTCGGTCATCATCGACCGCAAAGGGCAGATTCGCTACATTCATCGCGGCTACAAGGCAGGCGACGAAAACGATTATCAAGATCGCATTCGTCAGCTCATTCGGGAGTAACTCGTGCGGCTCCGACCAATTTTGCTCATCGCCACCCTGTCGGGCGCCCTGCTGCTGAGCAGCGCCTGCAGCATTCAGCCCTGGGTGAAGCCCTACGAGCGTGATCGATTGGCGGATCCCATCATGGCATGGGACCGCGACGCCATTTCCAACGCTTATTTGGACCACGTTCGTGAATCCAGGGAAGGATCGCGCGGCGCGACCGGCGGCGCGGGCGGCGGCTGCGGCTGCAACTGAAAGATACGCATGGCGCATAGGCACATCTTCGCTCGCGCAGCAGTGATCGCTGCGTTGCTGCTGATTCGCAGCACGAGCGCCGATGTGCTCCCCGACAATCGGGCGGATGTTTTTTACAGCAAGTACAGCGGCGGCGGCATGGACATCACCGGATATTCCGCAACGGCGCGTGCGAAAATCACGGAGAATTTCGCCGTTGAAGCCAATTATTTCATCGACAAGGTCAGCGGCGCCTCGGTCGATGTATTGAGTTCGGCGAGCCCCATCAAAGATGAACGCCGGCAAAAGAGCGGCACACTGGAATACCTGCACGACAAAACCACGTACACCGCCTCGTATATGTCGAGCGTGGAACGCGACTACATATCGGAGACCGCGAGCTTCTCGCTGAGTCAGAGCATGTTCGGCGATTTGACCACGGTGACCTTGGGATTCGCCAGGACAAACAACACGGTCGGGGACAACGGCGGCACGTCCAATAAACCTGATGTCAGGTGGGTAGGACACGCGCTGACCCGCGCCTATAGCGGCGGCGTGTCGCAGATCATCACCAAGAATTTCATCGCCGGCGTGAATCTACAGGTGATCACCGATGCAGGATATCTTGCGAATCCGTATCGGGAGATCCGTTTTCTCGACGGCAGCACGAGAGGCTACGGCTTGGCGAGCCAGGTGTATCCCGATACGCATACCAGCACGGCGGTGCAGGTCCAGGCGAAGTATTACCTGCCCTACCGCGCCGCTGTGACCGGCTTGTATCGCTACTACAACGATACCTGGGGTGTGATCGGCAACACCTATGAGCTCGACTACACCCATCCTATCCGCAACCAATGGATTTTCGAAGGACGGGTGCGCTACTACAAGCAAAGCGCAGCCTCTTTTTACAGCGATCTATTCCCTTTCCAGTTCGCGCAGAATTTCACGGCTCGCGACCAAAATCTCGCCGCATTGGACAACACCACGATCGGCGCCAAGATCACCTACGCCTTCCTGCCCGACGGCTGGAAGATTTTCAAGCGCGGTACCGTGACAGGCGACGTGAGCCGAATTCGCTTCAACTACCACGACTTCCGCGACAACAAGGATTTTGGTGTTGCGCAGGGGTTCGCGCCGGGTACCGAGCCTCTGTATCAATTCAACGCTACGGTCTATCAGCTCTATTTGTCGATGTATTTCTGACCGGAGCGCACTTGCGCGCGCCACCAGAAAAGCAGCATCGGAGCGAGTGCGCAAGAAATGGCGATCGTATCCGTCACCCAGTCCCAGAAATCCCGGTCTCGGTGCACCATCGGCAGTCCCTGCACGATCTCTATCAGAGCCCCGAAGCCGGATAGCATAGCGGCCACGGCAAATAGGTTTTGCTTCGGAAACGCGGCGACCGCAAGGCCTGTGAGGCCATAGAAGGCAATGAAGTGCGTCGCCTTATCCCAGGGCGTCAGTTGCAACACATGCGATGGGGGCATCACGGCGCTGTAAAACGTGAAGATCAGGGCGGCGAAGAACGCAAGTCGCGCAACTCTCATCAATAGCGATATGCTTGGCACTGAAGGTCCCAAGAAAAAGATCAGAATAGCAGGAAGAGTGCACATGAGCAGATCCATACTTGCAGGCGCCGCTGTCACACGCCGGACGCTGGTAAAAACCTTAGGCGTTGCGGCCGCGGTGGCCGTGCTACTGCCGCCCCGGCAGTCGCAAGCGGCCGAGCCGCCGCATCTTGACGTCAAAGATCCCGCCGCTCTGAAGCTGGGCTACGTGGAGAATGCAGGTCAGATCGATCTCAAGAAATACCCGGCGTATGTCAAGGGTTCGAATTGCGAGAACTGCCTGCTACTGCAAGGCGCCACCGGCGCCCACTATCGGCCCTGCAGCTTGTTTCCGGGCAAACTCGTTTCGGTCAGCGGCTGGTGCAGCGGCTGGAGCGCCGAGATATAGGCATCTCTAACCCGCACGCCAACGGCGGGGAAATCGACGAAGAATCCGTCCATGCCGCGATTCAAGTATCGCCGAATCTCACCTTCAAGGTTGCCGTGAGCGGCGGGCACCGTGCCTGTTTTGAGATCGTCCGGCAGGAACTCATTTTCGGCCCGGAACGTCCAGACGTGTACGCGCAGATTGACCGCATGCGCCGCCTGTATTGCTTCCGGAGTGGCCAGCGCTTTGTCGATACCGATCACATCGGCATGTTTTGCAATCTCGCCCAAGTCACCGAGTTCATGTTCCAACAACTGCACGAGCGGCAACTTCGTCATGTCGCGCAGCTGTCGCAAATTGCGCGGATCGAAGGACTGGAGGAACACCGGGGAGCCGCTATTCGCATAGCCGTAGCGCTTCAGGGTATCCAATAGCGCTAATTCCAGCGGCAGGCCGATTCGCGTGAAATGAGCCGGATGCTTGGTTTCCGGATAGACGCCGACGCGCCGATTGTCGCCGGCTCGGCCGTTAGAGCTCGTGACCAACTGCATGATTTCATCAAAGGTGGGCACGCTGAATTGGCCGTCGTACGCCAGGTTTTGCGGCCGCAATCCGCCCAAGCGCTCGCGTGCGCGCAGGCGTTTGATCTCCGACAGGGAAAAGTCTTCGGTAAACCACCCTGTCATGGATTCGCCATCGATGATCTGGGTGCGGCGGCGCGAGGCAAACTCCGCATGCTGCGCCACGTCGGTGGTGCCGCCGATTTCATTTTCGTGCCGGGCGATGAGCACGCCGTCGCGAGTCATCACCAAATCAGGCTCGATGTAGTCCGCGCCCTCTTCGATGCCTAAGCGATAGGACTCGATCGTGTGCTCGGGACGCTCGCCGCTTGCGCCGCGGTGCGCAATGACGACTATTCTAGACAAGGGAGGGATTGCCCATCGATGCGGGCAAGTCTAGCGCACACTTGAGAGACAAGGCTCCGTTGCAGCGGAGCCTTTCCCTTGAGTCGATTTTTCTGCCTATCGCGGTGGCGCTAGCAGCTCATACGGCTCGTGTGCTGACATCGGACTGGCGGAGCCGGGAATCCACGGCGACCGCTGCTGTACACGTTCCAAGCCCCAATCCGCGCGAAGCGAAGTGGGCTGGGCCGCAAACGCGGCACAGAATGCGAAGGCAGCGGCTGCGGCAACCGTAAATCTTCGACGATTCATACCTTTCTACCCTGCCTTAGGCGGCATGCGGGGGGTTGAGCGGCGGCATATCGAGTACCGAGGCATGCGGCGGGTTGAGCGGCGGCATATCGAAAGCGCCAAAAGCGGAACTGGCGACTGCACAGCCGGCGACCAAAGCGACTAGACTTACCTTCATAATGAATGCTCCGATTTGAAAAATTGACCAAAACGACAGGATCAGACGCCACACGGGTGGTGTGTTTACTTAAGCGACAAGCCGTCGTGATTCCCCTCACGTTGCCTGACGATGTATGATTAGGGGAAAACCTTACACGACAGCGGGATCCGAAACCTTCTGCGGTTGTGAGTAAATGACAATGCAGGTGCCGGCTAACTTCACCCAGCTACTGACCGAATGGCGCTCCGGTCAACCTCAAGCGCTGGACCGCCTGACTCCCCTGGTCTACGACGAATTGCGCCGACTGGCGCGCGGTTATATGCGCGCGGAGCGTGGCAGCCATACTCTGCAAGCCACCGCGGTGGTGCATGAGGCGTTTCTTCGCTTGATCCAGGCAAATGTTGACCTTCAAGACCGCGGACACTTTTTTGCGTTGGCGTCGCGGCTCATGCGCCGGGTGCTGGTGGATCATGCGAAATCGCGCGCGCGGGTCAAGCGCAACGCCGGCATTCGCGATCTAGCGACCGAGGAATCGGCACTGGCACTGCCGGAGCTCGCGGTCGATGTCGTCGCGCTGGATGATGCGCTGGAGAGCCTGCTGCAGCTCGAACCAAGGCTCGCACAGGTGATCGAGCTCCATTATTTTGGGGGGATGACGTATGACGAAATTGCGGCTGCGGTGGGTGCATCGGCAGCCACTGTGCACCGCGACATACGCCTCGCCCGGGCTTGGCTTCTCAGCGAGATCGGCGGCATTGCACCATGATTCCGCGCGTGCGTTGGCAGCAAATTCAGTCCCTGTTCGAGCAATTGGTGGACATGGAAGGCGCCGAGCGCACTCTGCATTTGGACGAGAGCTGCGGCGATGACTCTGACCTGCGCATGTCGGTTCAGTCCCTGCTGACTTTGGATGCGGCCGGCGAAGACCCGTTGCTGAACGCGGTCGGCGCTGCTGCCGAATCGCTGCTCGATGATCATCGCGATCGCTTGATCGGCACTCGCGTCGGTCCCTATCGAATCGTGTCGATCTTGGGTCACGGCGGCATGAGCACGGTGTACCGCGGTGAGCGCGATGATTCGCAATATCATCAGACCGTTGCCATCAAGGTCCTTCAGCATGCGTCGGTGCATCCGCGCTTACGCAGCAGATTGCACAGTGAACGCCACATCCTCGCGACGCTTGATAATCCCTCCATCGCACGATTGATAGACAGCGGTGACCTCGAGGATGGCACGCCCTACCTCGTGATGGAATTTGTCGATGGCGAGCCCATCGATGTTTACTGTGATACCCGAACTCTCTTCATTCGCGAACGCATCGAGCTGTTCATCGCAGTATGCGGCGCCGTGCACTATGCGCACCGCAATCTGGTGGTGCATCGGGACATCAAGGCATCGAATATCTTCGTCACCGAGGAAGGTGCGCCCAAGCTGCTGGATTTTGGTATTGCGAAACTGCTCGCGCCGGAAAGTCTGTCGCACACTCTGCCGGTGACCCGCCTGCAGGAGCGGATTCTGACGCCCGAAAACGCAGCGCCGGAACAAGTGTTGGGCCGCCCGATCACCACGGCGACGGACACCTATTCCCTGGGCGTACTCCTTTATCTCCTGTTGACGGGCCGCTCACCGTATCGCTTGCTGAGCTATAGCCAATTGCAACTCGAGCGGGCGATCTGCATGGACGACCCAGCGCGTCCGAGTCAGATGGTGGTTTCCAAGATAAAAGGCGAAAGCGACGCTGATCGAAGCCGCATCTCGGATCGGCGCGGACTATCGCCGCAGCGTCTGCGTACCCGCTTGAGCGGGGATTTGGATGCCATTGTCGCCATGGCCATGCGCAAGGAGCCGGACCGGCGCTACACCTCGGTCGAAGCGCTCGCCGAGGATTTGCGAAGACACCTGTCGGGCCAGCCGGTACGTGCGCGCCAAGGCGACTGGCGTTACAACTCCGCCAAGTTTCTGCGCCGCAACCTATTGCCGGTCATCGCAACGGCTTCCCTTTTCATAGGCCTCGTGATCATCGCGGGCGTAACGCTCTGGCAGAACCATCGCATTGGAATTGCGCGCGATGCCACCGCCCAGGAGCGCGACCGGGCGCAGCAGGTGTCGGCATTCATGGTCGACGTGTTTTCCCGCGCAGATCCGTTCAACGCGCAGGGCCGGCAAGACACCGCCAAAGACTTGCTCGCTCAAGGTGCCGAAAAAATAAAGGCCAACTTGAGTCTACAGCCCGAGGTCCGCGCGCAGCTTCTCGAGAGCATCGGCCTTGCCGACCGGCGCCAAGGATTGAGCGAAACGGCCATTCCCTTGTTCGAGCAGGCGGTGAACATCCGCAAGGAGGCGCACCCCGTCGACCGCCGCACGCTGGCCGCCGCACTGGCCAATTTAGCCCAGGCGCAAACCGATGCCGGCCGTTTTGTCGGTGCCGAAGCGAATATTCAGCAAGCCCTCTCACTCGCGCAAGGGGGCAATGCCCCGCCGTCCGCGGAAACCGCCGACATCCTGTTTCAATACGGGCACTTCATGCTCGCCGCAAAAAGCGATCCGGAGCGCGCCACCAAGCTATTGACTGAAGCCTTGGCCATATATCGCAGCGTTCCCGGCGATCAGCACTTGGCAATTGCCTCGACGCTCGGCTCGCTCGCCTATCCCGCGATCTGGTCGGGGGACTTTGTGATCGCAGAGCAGTATCAGCGCGAAGGCCTGAATCTGCTGCGCTCCACCGTCAGCCACAACTATCCGGACTATGCGGCGTCTCTGGAAGGCCTCGGCTACATACTGACGGAGCGCGGAAAATACGTCGAAGCCGAACAGATACTCAATGAAGCCTTGCAGATCGAGCGTGGCGATTTCGGCGAGGACAATCAGCGGGTGGCGTCGATCGAAGCTTATTTGGGCACGATTTACCAACGCGAAGGCAACCCCGTGCGCGCCATGGCCGTGACCGAGGACGCGTTGAGAATCGTCACCACTCGTCTCGGGCCCACCCACTACATGGTCGGCTACTTTTTGGACGCGCTCGGGAATCTGTATCTCATGGCGGACAATTGGACCGCCGCCGAGAATTACGCGCATCAAGCGCTCACGATCTACGCGCAGTCGTTGCCGGCGCGCCATTTATATGTAGCCGCGACGCGACACCTCATCGGCGAAGCGCTCTTGCGCCGCGGACAATTCGCGGCGGCGGAGGTTGAGCTTCGTGCGGCATTGGACATCGATATGAGTTTGGCGGGCGCCGGCAATTGGCGGGCTGCCCGCACCGAAGCGAGCCTGGGCTGGCTGTTGATCTCTGAGAATAAGGCGAGCGAAGGTGAACCGATGCTCGTGGCAGCGCAAAAGCAGCTCTTCACGACCTTGGGAGCGCAACATCCCGAAGTCGTGCTGGCGACCTCGCGGCTGGCCGAATACTATCGCGCGCATCACCGCGACGCCGAAGCGGTGAAGATTCTTTCATCGAACTGAAGGACGCCTCACCGTTGCGGTAGACTACGCGCAATTTGGGAGGGCTCCTCGATGCCAAACGGAAAAAAGCCGATTGCCGCGCTTCTGGCGGCGATATTCGCCGCTGCAATTGTAAATATTGCGCAAGCGGGTGCGCGCGAAGAGGGCCGCCTGCTCACGGCCACCGAAGTGCTGGAAGAGGTCAGGGCCATGCCTGACGTGCGGCTGCCCGATACGCTCCTGGCGCATGCCTACGGAATCGCCGTGATACCCGACGTCACCAAGGTCGCCTTCATCTTCGGCGGGCGGCACGGCAACGGTGTGCTGTCGGTACGGGATAAATTAACGGGTCCTTGGAGCAATCCGGTTTTCATTGCCTTGACCGGCGGTAGCTGGGGATTCCAAGCCGGCGCACAGTCCTCCGATATCATCTTGGTTTTCACGACGAAGACCGGCATCGAAGGCATCGCCGGAGGCAAGCTCACGTTGGGCGCTGACGCATCGGTTGCGACCGGGCCGGTCGGGCGGCAAGGCTCCGCCGCCACCGATATGAGTTTCAACGCAGAGATTTATTCCTACGCGCGTACGCGTGGGTTATTCGGCGGCGTTGCCTTGGACGGCAGCGTGATTTCCATTGACCGCTCAGCGAATGCGTCTCTGTATCATAAGAGCGGCATCACGGCGACGGAGATCTTCTCGGGGCAAGCCCCGGCGCCTCCGGCCACCGCGCAGCGTTTTCTCGAGCGATTGGCACAGGCGACGGGAACGGCGGTGCGACCCTCGCCCGTTCCGCAGGCCGATGTGCCCGCGACTGCCGGACAACCAACGGTAGCGCCCACCGCCGAACCCGCACGTACATATCCGTTGGAAGAACAGAAGAAGTGAGTCCGGGCGGTCGCGTCAGCCGCGCGAACTCGCGGTTGACGAAGGATGCAATGCGTTGATATTTCACTGCAGCGGAAAGAGCGGATTCTCCGCCGAGGTTTCCGGCCATCTTCAGCGCGTCGAGGCACGCAAGCTCGAACGCGAGGTTTCGGTTCGCTTCACAGACGTTCCCTGCATTGTGCGGACGCCCGAGGGCGCGGTCCACGCGCATGCGGGAGACGCGATCTTGACGGGTAACGGCGGCCATCATTGGCGGGTGTCGCATACAAAATTTGCGAACAAATACCGGCCTGTCCCACCAACCGTCGCGGGCGAGTCCGGGCGCTACATGAGCCTGCCGTACCATATTCTGGCGCTGCGGATGCAGGAGCCTTTCGAGGTGCAGCTCGCTGACGGGGTCTCTGGCTTGAGCGGCCATCCCGGCGATTGGCTGGTGGACTATGGAGACGGCAGTCTCGGCATCGTCAGCCAAGATATCTTCGCAACCACTTACGAAATCCTGAGCTAGCGCGCATGGCGTTCCATCAGCTGGTTCAACGTGTGCTGCTGATCGGGGCTCGACTCAAGATTCCGCCGCCGCCGCCCGCCGTGAGGCCGCCCGAGCGATTGTTGCCCCTCATCGAGGCTCTCGCTCCCGCCCACCTGAGGTTCGATGCGCGTGCCCTGCACTATGGACACCGCTATCGCAGCGGTTTCTGGGCCATTTATCTCTTGAGTGCGATTGCCGTGCTCTTCGCGGTGCTGCCTCTCGCGCTCGGTTGGGACGATCGCCGTCACTTACAGCATCCCGTGGTCGGCCTGTGGGCCGTTGCCGAGGTCCTGATCATCGGCACGGTTAGCACGATCTATTGGTTGGGCCATCGGCGAGATTGGCAGGGGCAGTGGCTGCATGCGCGAACCACCGCCGAATTGATTTGGTATCTGCCGCTCGTCGCGCCGCTGCTCGACTTCATGCGGCCGGAGACATCCGCGAACTGGTACATGCGGGTATTCGATCCGGGCAACCACCTGCGAAATGGCGATGATCTCGAGGCCATATGCACAAAAAACGAGCGCTTGGCGCAAACCCTGCTCGAGGGAGCCTGGTCGGACCCGGCGTTCACCTCGAACTACGCGCTGTGGACGGTGGGCGTGCTCGAGGCGCAGACGCACTATCATCATCGCGTTGCCTTGAGGCAGCATGCTCTGTTGCATCGGGTCCATGCGGTGAACATCGGACTGTTTGGGCTTACGGCCGTCGGAGCACTGCTGCATCTGGTGCTGCATACCATTTGGCTGTCGGTGATCACCACTTTTTTTCCGGCGCTCGGCGCTTCGCTGCATGGCGCTCTGGCACAATCCGAGTCCTACCGGCTCGGTACCACATCCGAGCGCCTCGAGGTGGAATTACAAAGGGCCATCGGTGGCATTCACGCGATACTGGAGCGGCAAGATGCGTCGCCAAACGCAGGCCCGGTCAAGGACTCGATCCGGGCGGCCATCGAATTGATCCTCGAGGAGCATCAAGATTGGCACATGCTGGTGCGGCCGCATCATCTTCCATTGGCCTGAGAGAGTAAGATCGCGTTTGTCCGTAAATTCATGAGGAGACCACCGTGAAATCAACACGGCTCCAAGCTCACGGACGATCAGTACAAGAGCTTCAAAGAGGGAAATCTGTACGTCAATGTACACAGCGCAGAACACAAGGGCGGCGAAATTCGCAGGCAGCTCGAGCCGTAACCGCGGCGCGGATTGCCAGCACCCATTGCTGATCGACCGGGCCAGCGAGCCATATCGCGGCGCCGGGCTGTTTGCCTACAATTTTGCACGCGGCAAATTAAGCGCAGACCCGGTGTTCCGCGCCATGCTGGAACGAGGATTATTGCTGGGGCGCGGACACATTCTGGACTTGGGCTGCGGTCAAGGACTGCTGGCGTCCTGGCTGCGCGCCGCCCTGTTCTGCTACGAAAGCGGCAGCTGGCCCCAAGGCTGGCCGCCGGCACCGACGCCGCGCTCGACTCGCGGAATCGAATTGATGGTCCGCGACGTTGAGCGTGCGCGCGCGGCGCTTGGGCCATTGTGCGACATATCACAGGGCGATATTCGCAGTGCCGATTTTGGCACCACGGATGCCGTGGTCATCCTCGATGTACTGCACTACATGAAGAAGGAAGAACAGCTTCAGGTGCTCAAGCGAGTGCGCACCGCGCTGCCGGCGCACGGCCTGCTGCTGATGCGCATCGGCGATGCCGATGGCGGACTGCGATTTCGCTACGGTCAGTGGGTCGACAGACTGGTGATGCTTTTCCGCGGGCACTCGTCCGTGAACACGCACTGTCGCAGCGCCGCGCAGTGGCGTGAGCTCCTGCGGGAATGTGGATTCGAGGTCCAGGCCATCCCCATGAGCGAGGGCACGCGATTCGCCAACGTGCTGTTGATCGGCCATGCGAATTAGACGTTAGACTACGCGTCCCTCAAGCCGCAGCAGAGACCACGATGAGCTTTCAGACAAAGTCTTGCGCAACCGTGATGGCGGCGTGTCTTTTCGCGCCGCTTCAGTCGATGGCCGCGTCCGCCACGCAACCCAAACCCATCACTCACGAATCGCTGTGGATGATGAAACGCGTGGGCGCGCCCAGCATAAGTCCGGACGGCAAGTGGGTGGTGTATTCCGTGCTCGAGCCGTCCTACGAAGCCGACAAAAGCGTCAGCGATCTGTGGCTGGTGTCCGCCGACGGACTCAAGGCTCCGCGCCGCATCACCAACACCAAAGCCGTTGAGGGCGACGTGGTGTGGTCACCCGACAGCAGCAGCATTGCTTTCACCACCAGGCGCGAAACTGACGATGCCGACCAAATCTACCTTCTCAATCTCGCCGAGGGCGGGGAGGCGCGCCGGCTCACCAATATCTCGACCGGAGCATCAAGTCCGAAATGGCGGCCGGACGGCAAGGCAATTCTGTTCGAGTCAGTCGTTTATCCCAATACCACCGACGATGAAGCCAACAAAAAGATTGCCGCCGAGCGCAAGGCGCACAAATACAACGTGCGCACTTATGAACATTTTCCGATCCGCTTTTGGAATCAATGGTTGGATGATCGCCAACCCACCCTCATGGTGCAATCGATCGAGCCGGGATCGGCTCCAAAGGACATCCTCTCCGCCGCCACGCTGGCGCGTACCGCTGGATTTTCCGGCCGGGAAACCGAAAGCAGCGTCACCCTCGCCCCGCTGTGGAGTCCCGACGGACATGAAGTGGTGTTTACCGCGACGACGGAGAGATGGCATGCCGCCTTCGGCCACGTGGGTTATCACCTCTACCGGCTGAGCGCCGAAGGCGGTGAACCGGCCGTCATCAGCCCCGCTTCGGGTGAATATCAGGAGGCCGAGTTCAGTCCCGACGGCAAGTCGCTGTTCTTCAAGTACGAGGTGCAGGACTCGGAGATTTATCATCTGGCGCGGCTCTACAAAGTGGCGTGGCCTGCCGCAGGAGCGCCGTCGCTCGTGGCGCGCGATTTCGACCGGGACGCGGCGCGTTATGCGTTGAGCGCTGACGGTAAGTTCGTCTACTTGCTGGTGCCGGAGGCCGGCAAAGAGAACCTGTATCGGGTTGCGGCACAAGGCGGCAAGCCGGAGCTGCTGATCGAGCCAGCCACGGGCGGCTACACGTCGCTGGAGATTCCCGAAAAGGCCGTAAAGCCGATGCTGATTGCCGGCTATGGCAGCTCAGTCAGTCCGACCGAGATCGTGCGCATCGATGCTGTGCGGCACTCGCATGTCAATCTCACCCATGTGAATACTGAGGCCGCGGCGGCAATCGATTGGCAGCCGCCGCAGCATTTCTATTTCACCAGCGCCAAGGGCCGCAACATTCACAATATGATTGTGCTGCCGCCGGCCTTCGATGCAACCAAGAGATATCCGATGCTGGTGCTGATTCACGGCGGAGCGGCGAGCAATAATCCCGATCAGATCGGACTGCGCTGGAATTATCATCTGCTGGCCGCCCCTGGCTATGTGATTCTGATGACGGACTACACCGGATCGACCAGCTTCGGCGAGAAATTCGCGCAGGCCATCAAGCTCGACCCGCTGAAAACGCCCGGTGACGAAATCAATCAGGCCGTTGATGAGGCTATCAAACGTTACTCATTCATCGATGGATCGCGGCTATGCGCCGCGGGCGCCAGTTACGGCGGGCATCTGGCGAATTGGATCGAGGCCACCACCACACGCTACAAATGCATCGTGAGCCATGCCGGCGAAGTCGATCTGCTGAGCCAGTGGGGAACCAGTGATGGCATATACGGCCGCGAAGTGACCAATGGCGGGCCGCCTTGGGGAGGAAATCCCGTGTGGCGTGACCAGAGCCCCATCAGCTATGCGGCCAACTGGAAAACACCGATGCTGCTCAGTATCGGAGAGCGCGACTTTCGCGTGCCCATCAATAACACGCTCGAGAATTGGAGCACGCTGCAGCGCATGCAAGTGCCCAGCCGCCTTTTGGTGTGGCCGGACGCCTGGCACTGGATTACGAAGCCGGAGGACAGCCGGCACTTCTATGAAGAGGTTCACAGCTGGCTCGCCGCGTATTTGAAGGATGGCGGACCCGCTCACTGACATCGGCGGTGCCGCGCAGCGGTTCAGGCTGCGCGACACGCCTTGGTCAAAATCCCGGCGTCATCAACCGCCGTGGTTGCTGGTTCGGCGAATGAACCCCACGACATTGTCGTGCAGCAATTTGAGCGACGAGTCCTTCGCATAGACCATATGGCCTGAGTCATAGAACTTGTACTCGATGTTCGCGTGCAGATTCGCCGGAATCGGCAAGTGATGCATCTCGTATATGCCTTGATAGAAGGGAGTTGCCAGATCGAAATAGCCGGCATTCAATTGAATCTTCAGGTTCGGATTGATCTTCATGGCATTCGCAAGATCAGGCATGACATTGGATCCCTGCCGCGATGATCCCGGCCGCTGATTTTGGCCCGGTTGGCTGTGCTGGAAATTCCAGGTGCCAAAAGTCTGAATGCTATGTTTGAAGCTCTTGCCTTCTCCATAGTGCAGATCCTTGCGCGCGTAGTCGTTGAATGCAGAGACGTAGGCGGAGCCGAGCGCGGTCGATTGGGGGTCATACTCCGCACGCTGGCTCAACGGATCGAGGTCGGGTCCGGAAAACCGGGTATCCAAACGGCCGGTCGTCAGGCCAACGCCATCTTGAAGATTCTGGCGAAATTCGCCGCCGTCGATGCGCAGATCCGCCTTGAGAATGTACTCGATCGAAAGTCCGGTGTACTGGTGCAGCTTCTCGGCAATTGCCTGCCGATCCCCGGGACTTAGATCAGATCCGGCACCCAGCGCCCGGCCATAATCCCCCATGGCGAACTGTTCGACTTCGGCCAGAAGGGCTTCGAGATCCTTGCTCTCACCCGGCAGCTTTTTGTGATACCAGGCCGTTGCCGCGTAGGTAGGCAGTACGGTCTGGTACGGAAGATCGATACCCGGATTGCCGGTGGGCCGGTCAGGACTCAAGTCGAAATTCAAAATTTGCGACAGCAGAATCACGCCGTTGAAGTCAATTGCGCGATCGGACTCGAGCTGATTGATGAGCACGGCCGAGCGCGGCGTTCCATAGCTCTCGCCAAACAAATACTTGGGCGAGTTCCAGCGGCCGTATTTGGACAGAAATTGCGAAATGAACTCAGAGAAGGCGTATGCATCCTGATCGACGCCGAAAAACGCCTTCTCCTTGTCCTTGCCGGCGATGCGGCTGAAACCGGTGCCCGGCGCGTCAATAAAGACCAGATCGGTTGCATCCAGCAAGCTCGAGCCGTTATTGGTGAGCGAATACGGAGCCGCCGGAGTGTGGGCATCGGTCGCGGTGACAATGCGGCGCGGCCCGAACGCACCCATGTGCAACCACACGGTCGCGGAGCCTGGGCCGCCGTTGTAGACGAATGTCACGGGTCGCGAGCTGCCACCGCCGGTCTTGAAGTAAGCGACATAGAACATCGATGCTTCGGCAGTCGGATTTTTGTCCGCGCCATCCTCGCCCGGCGCGGGGCCTTTATCAGCCTTGGGGTCGCGCGGAACGTCGTCCCAGTCCTTGGGATGCACGACGAGAGTGCCGGCGATGGCCTGATAGGAAATGGCTTGGCCGCCGACCGTGACCGAGCCATTGCTGCTGACTGACTCGGGCTTGAAGGGCTGAAATTTCCCGGCGTCTGCTTTCTCGGATTCGCCGTCTTTCTTGTCCGGGCTCGGCGCGGCCGGCGCGGCGGCCAGGTACGCCGGCAACGCCAGCGCCAGAGCCAAACCGACGCAAGCACCGAAATTGAATCGACTCATGATCGTCCTCCAGATGATTTTTTATCGCTCTTCGCGGCGAAGTCTAGCGGGACCTTGAGGCGGAAGTAAGCCGGGGTTTTGCT
>DASQPK010000142.1:0-5574 GCA_035643995.1 Steroidobacteraceae bacterium
GGCGTCGCGCGTGCCGCTTACTTCCCTGTCTTCAGCTTGGGTGCGGCCGCGGGCTTCGATAGCACGAGCACGTCGAACTGGCTCTCCGCGCCCAGTCGTCTGTGGTCGTTGGGCCCGGTTGCCGGCGTGCTCACCGTGTTCGATGCCGGTCGGCATCGCGCCCAAACCGCGCAGGCGAGGGCCGTCTACGACGAGCAAGTCGCCGACTACCGCAACATCGTGCTCGTCGCCTATCAGGAGGTCGAAGATAATCTAGCGGCTTTGAGGCAGCTGCAGCAGGAGAACCTCAGCGAAACCGCCGCGGTCGGTTCCACCGCCACGGCACTGCAACAGGCACAGTATCGGTACAAAGCAGGCCTTGTCACTTACCTTGAGGTCTCGACCGCTGAAAATGCCTACTTGCAAGCCCAAATCGCCAACGTGGTGATTCAGCTCAGACGCATGAATGCCAGCGTGCTTTTGGTCAAGGCACTCGGCGGCGGCTGGCGCCGCCCGGACTAAAGGCGCTATCTTCTGCCCAAGCCTTCCGCGGCGAAATCCCAATTCGCCAATTTGTCAATCAATGCGTTGACGTAATCGATGCGCCGATTTTGATAATCCAGATAGTAGGCGTGCTCCCAGACGTCAATCGTCAGAAGCGGCTTCGCAACGTCGGTCAACGGCGTCATGGCATCGGGAGTCTTGACGATTTTTAGTTGCTCGCCCTCTTGCACGAGCCAAGCCCAACCACTGCCGAACTGCGCCACGGCGGCCTTCGACAGCTCCTTCTTGCATTGGTCGACGCCGCCAAACGAAGTCTCCATCAGCCTTTTGAGCTCTGCGGGTGGTTCGCCACCGCCCCTGGGCCTGAGACTCTTCCAGTAGAACGCATGATTCCACGCCTGCGCTGCGTTGTTGAATATGGCGGTATGCTCCGACTTGCGCGCAGTTGCTTTGACGATGCTCTCCAAAGGCATGTCCGCGAATTCGGTCCCGACGATCAATTTGTTCAACGTGTCGACATAGGTCTTGTGATGCTTACCGTAGTGGAAGTTCAAAGTATTCGCGGATATGACCGGAGCCAGTGCGCCTTGATCGAAGGGAAGCGGGGGCAGAGGTATGGGCTGAGATAAGACTGCTGCGGTGTTCATTGACATTCCTGTGGCATTGCCGGCGTCCGGGGGTAGTGGTGCAGCCTATTCAACACCGCATTTGCGGACTGCCAGCGTCCGCCAGCAGCCCACGTAGGCCTACGCTGACGCCGGCCCCGTCGGCGCCCACCGACGCTCCGGTGCTCTATTTCTTAGCGCACAGCCGCACATCCCCACTGTGGCTGGAGATGCGTACGCGAGCGCTGCTGTCCCCGGTCTTGAATGTCAGGCGCGCGCCCGGTCCGTGGCGTGATTCGATCGGCTTCGGTCCGAAGCAATTATCGATCTCGCCGCTGATGGTTCGGATATCAAAATCCGCCGCCGGAGCGCTCGCAAAGTCCAGCTTTACATCGCCGCTCACCGACTCGCCCTCGATTTGCGCATCCGCGGCGGCCGCGAGAGTCGCGGAAAGATCGCCGGATACCGTCTTGAAGCGGGCGCGAGATACGGTACCGAGAGTCAAATGAGCATCGCCGCTCACCGTGCTCGCTTCGACGTCTGCATTTCCTCCGGTCAACACAATATTGCCGCTGATGGCTTTAACCTCGATCACCTTCGCGGAATTTGCCGTGAGCTGGATATCGCCGCTCACCGCATTCGCGTGCACGTCGCCGCCGCCCTCCCCGCTGATATTGCCGCTCACGGTTCGCAGCTCCAAGCCGCCGTGCACCGCGGAAACTTTCAGGTCGGAGCTCACCAGTGAGGCGGCGACTGAACTATTGGTCGGTACATGAATGACCAAATGCGCTTCGCCGTCCCGCATTCCCCAGTGATGCCCTTGGGGCAATATGACGCGTATCGAAGTGCGGTTGCCCTCCCCCGTTACTTCGACGCGCTCGACATCCTTGCCGATGGTTCCGGTCACGGCGACTTCGGATTTATCCCAACCTTGTACATCGATGAAGCCCGCCACATTGTCGATCTCCACAGCGCCTTGCGGATTGGCCGCCCGGTGTTCATCGACCGAAGTCGCGGCATGCGCGAGCCATGGAAATGCCAGGGTCGTCAGCACACAGATCAGGGCGGGCTTGTTCAGGCGAGACGTGAGTCGAGCGTGTGACATGTCAAATCCTCGTCATGGTCGGTTGGGTGGCTTGAACGACGCGGTCGTACAAGTCAAATTCGTCATGCCAGGTGCTCTGCCAAAGCTGTTCGAGCACCTCGCTTTGTGGGTCAGCCGCCAGCGCCTTGCGGATATCTTCGTGCGCCTTTTGGATGACCGCCAAACTGGATTCGATTTTCGCGCGGGTGGCCGGCTCGAGCAGTGCGAGCCGGTCGCGGAAAGTCTTCTCCACCGTATCGCGCGCAAGCACGTATTTTGGATCTCTCGGCTCGTCAAACGAACCTGTTGCAGCCACCGTCTGAATGACACGCGGCACCGATGGGCTCTGCAGCACCGCCCACGTGAACAGGCTGGCGAGACCCGCGGCCACCATGGCAATGGCGGCTGCCAAGGCCATCGGCGGGGCGTGTCGCGGCCTGCTGGAAAGACGCGCGGCGACGCGCGGCCACAAATTCCCGGGGGGCACGATCTCTCTCGGCAGACTCGCAATCAGCCGATCAAGGGAATCTGGTTGGCGATCATTCATGTTTGCTCCAATCCAAGCGTCGAGGTCAGCAGTTGGCGGGCACGGTGCAGCTGCGCCTTGCAGGTGCCCTCCGCGATCCCCAATACGCCGGCCGCCTCTGCGTGGCTATACCCATAGATGCCGACGAGCACCAGCACATGCCGGGCGCCTTCCGGCAATGCGGCGATGGCACGCTCGACATCGAGCGGCGGCGCGTCGCTTCCCGGGTCCGCCCGGTCGGGCAACCCGAACGAGGGCTCTGCGACCTCGTACTCGAACCTTAAGCCCTTGCGCCGCGACAGCACGCAATGCACGGCAATTCGGTGAAGCCATGTCGAGAACCGGCTGCGGCGCTCAAAGCGCGCCAGCGCGCGCCACGCCGCAACAAAGGACTCCTGCGTGCAGTCCTCCGCCGCCTCGCGCTGGCCGGTGAGGCGCAAGCACAGTCCATAGACCCGCGGCGAGAATTGCCGATACAGATGTTCAAATGCTGCCACATCGCCGGCAGCTGCCGCGGCAATCGTGTCCGTCGGCTCGTTGCTGGAATCCATGGCAAAGACTCTGTGCAGAGTTTGAATCATTCCTCAGCTTAGAGGGAGGCCGAAGCCCGAAGGTTTAAACGTGGGATTTCACAATTCGGCGTTGGGCCCGTTGGGATAGGTCTTCGAGAGAGCCGGGGCCGTTGAATAATCCAGCAATGGTATTGACCGCCCGGTCCGCTTCGGCGCGATCCGCAACCGCCGTATCATCATTGAATCCGTAGTAGTCGCTGTCGCCGACGTCTTGAAACACCAAACCATCGCGTCGCGGCACAAAAGACACGCCCTTGTAGAAAAGCCCATAATTGATATCCGGCTGCGGAATCACTCGCGCCAATTGTCCGCGGACCGGCGTAACGGTTTGATCGCCGAACAATGCGCGTGCGCCATAACCGGTCGCGTTGATCAGAGTTTTTTCCCGCAGCTTGGCGAAATCGTCCGGTGTGTGAAATTCTGCAATTTCGAGTTTCCCGCCATTTGCGCCAAAGTCGCCCATCAACACCCGGGTGTACGCCGTCAGATTGAACATCATGAGCGAAGTGCGCCGCAGGTAACGCGCACCAAGGGAATGGCTGCCGGGAGCGAAGTCGACTCTCTGCGTCATGAGATCGCCGATCAGTTCGCGCTGCAGATCGGCGAATGGCGGGCGGTCCTCCGGGGCACTCCGCCGGCGGCCGGATTCGGCCTCATCCGACACGAAGTAGTTGTCGATGAACTCGACCGGTGTGCCCGGCAGACCGAGGAAGTTTTGGTAGGTTTGAAAAGAGGTGCGGGCCATTTCTTCCCACTGCTGCTTGAACGCGGGAGTTGCATGTTCCTGCAGGCAAATTCTGGAATCCGGGGTCCACAGTCCCGTGGCGAGCGAGGAGCGGACATTGGGCGGCAGCTCTTTTGCATAGATCGTGACTCGAACTCCGAAGCGCTGCAGCAGCAGCGCGGAAGTCAGTCCCAAAGCACCACAACCGATGACGGCGATCTCTCTTTCCCCCGTCGCGATCGCCTTGCGAACCGCGATGCTGCTCGATCCCCATGACAGCGACCAGCCGCTGCCGCCGTGACCGTAGTTGTGAACGACGAGCTTTGAGCCGACCTTTTCGGTATCGAGGCGCGGACCCTGCGCCCGAAATGGACGGGTGCAAACGGTGATGCGGGTAATGCGGTCGGTGCTCGCGCGAACCGGTGCGAGCCGCAACGTCGCGGCATTTGGCGGATGTTTGGCACCCAAGGCGCTGACGCAGCCTTCGAGTCCGCCGAGCAATACGGCAGCCCCTGCTCCGGCCAGTAAATGACGGCGTCCGATCGACCCAGGCATTCACACTTCTCCCCCAGTGAATGGAGTTCGATTGTAAACAGGAATACACCGCGCGTAGCCAAAATTGCGGGCCGGTCACCCCGCCGCATGCTAACGTCGGCCCAAGGCGTTGCCTTAAGGAGTGGAAAAATGCTGGGGACAATCCGTGCGGCGATCCTTGGCGCGCGAACGGCGGCGGCGATCTTGTGTCTCGCGCTGATTGGCGGTGCACAGGCTGCATCCCGCAATGAAAAGGTCTTTCAAGCAGTGGAAGCGAACAGCAGCGTGGCTCTGGACCTGCTCAAAGAGATTGTCAATATCGATTCGGGAACCGGGGATGTCGAAGGCGGCGCTCAAGTTGAATCCGTGCTTGCCGCCCGGTTGACCCAGTTGGGCGCCGCGGTCAGGACGGAACCGGCCGAGGCCCCCGGGCTCCCCGGCAATTTGGTGGCCGTTTTCCATGGAACGGGCAAGGGAAGGATACTCATCATTGCGCACGTCGACACGGTTTTTGGCGCCGGCACCGCGGCCGCCAGGCCTTTCAGCATCGACAAAGATCGCGCCCATGGCCCTGGCGTGGGCGATGAAAAAGCCGGCGTTGTGAATGCGTTTACCGCGCTCAAGATTCTGCATGACTTGGGCTTCAAAAACTTCGCCACCATCACTTTCTTGCTGGACGATAGCGAAGAGCGAGGCTCGCCGGGTTCGACAAAACTGATCAAGCGCCTGGCCCGCGAGCACGATGTGGAATTCAACATGGAGCCCGGCGATCCGCCGGATGCGCTCACCGTTTGGCGCAAAGGCTCCGCCAGCATTCGGATACAAGTCAAAGGCCGCGCCGCTCACGCCGGAATGGCGCCGCAGGATGGACGAAATGCCGCTGTAGAGTTGATGCACCAACTCAGCGCGCTGCAAGGCGCGTTTCCGCTTTCGGGTACGGGTGTGACCGTCAACCTCACCGTACTGCGCGCGGGCGAGCGGACAAACATTATCCCGGACCATGCGGAGGCGACCTTGAACGTTCGCTACCGCAAGCCGGAGGAGTT
>DASQPK010000143.1:0-3651 GCA_035643995.1 Steroidobacteraceae bacterium
GCGGCGATATCCAGCGTGTTGCGAAGGTACGTATCAAAGGTGCGGATGCCGCGTTCACAGAGAATGACATTGTAGTTCCCGCCGGCCAGGATATATTCCGAGCTGAGCAGCAGTTCTTCGATGGTGGCCGACATGCCGCGCTTCAGGAGCACGGGCTTTTGCACTTCGCCTAGGGCGCGCAGGAGAAAATAGTTCTGCATGTTGCGCGCGCCCACCTGGAATATATCAACGTAAGCGCTCATCATCTGGATTTGCGAGGCATCCATCACTTCGCTGACGACGAAGAGGCAGAATTTGTCGGCAGCTTCGCGCATCAATTGCAGGCCCTTTTCGCCCATACCTTGGAACGCATACGGCGAAGTGCGCGGCTTGAACGCGCCGGCGCGCATGATTTTGGCCCCGGCTTTGGAAACGGCTTCGGCAACGGCAAGGATTTGCTCCCGCGATTCGACCGAGCACGGGCCGGCGGCGACGACCACTTCGGGGCCACCAATTTTCACGCCTCGGCCGAGATCGATCACCGTGCCCTGTGGTTTAAAAGCACGACTGGCGAGTTTGAAGGGTTGCGTGATGCGTACAACTTCCCGTACGCCTTGCAGCAGCTCAAAATCGCGGTGGTCGAAATCGCGGTGCACGCCGACGGCGCCCAGAACCGTATGCGATGCGCCGGTGGAACGATGGACGTCAAAGCCGCTGGCGACCACGCGGTCAATGACGTGCTGGATCTGCTCTTCGGTTGCGCCTTCTTGCATTACGATGACCATGTTTCGTCCTTAACTCCTGAATATCTTGGGTTCGGGAACTACGCCCCCGACCGGGCCGGGGCCGCTACAAATTCGCAGAGTCACTTCGAATCTTTCTCTTCGGCCGAGTCACCGTGCATGGCGACGCGTTCGGCGGAGCGCGCTTCGTCGATGATGCGTTCGAACAAACGGCGGATGGCGGCATTCGTCAGCGGGCCGCGATTGTTGCGCGCGGCGTTGGACAGCACTTCGTTTTCTCGGGCCGGCTGATAAATCGGCATCCCCGCAGCCTGTTTCAGGCGCCCAATCTCCAGGGCGCACTGCGACCGTTCATTGAGAAGCTCAACTAACTTTTTGTCAATCTCATCCATGCGCTGCCGCCAGTCGGAAATGTTCATGAATTACCCTCCGATTGGCATCTCTCGTTGGTGAGGAATTCTGGGACGACACTATACGCTGAGATCCTTCGGGCATCCTCATCGGATGCCCTCAGGATGACAAATCGCGGCGGGTTCGCAGCGAGACAAAACGCGTGATTGCGAATCATATGGTGGCCTCGCGACGGGAGAGGCCTTTGCGGCCAGCTTCTTTGAGCAAGTGGACCCGCTCGCGGAGTGCCGAGCAAGCTGCTTCGATCGAGGGAGCCTTTTCAATTTCAGCCACCAGCGCGGAGCCAACCACTGCGGCATCTGCAAGGCCTCCCAACACCGAAACGTGGCCCGGAAGCGAAATACCAAAGCCCACGGCGACTGGCAGCTCCGTGAAGTGGTGGACGCGGCGCAGCAGCCCGGGAAGATCGTCGGGGAGCGAATCTTTCGCGCCGGTTACACCCGTGCGCGAAATGAGATAAAGGAATCCGGAGGAGCACGCGGAGATTTTCTGAAGGCGCGCGTCATCAGAGGTAGGCGCCGCAAGAAAAATAGTGTCGAGATTTTGCGCGTGAATAATGCGCCGATAGTCTTCGGACTCTTCGGGCGTCAGATCGGTGACGAGGACACCATCCGCCCCAGCTTGAGCAGCAGCAGCGGCAAATTTCTGAAGGCCCATCTGCAACACCGGATTGAAATAAGTGAACAGCACGAGAGGGACCTGGCTGCGTTGCCGGATGCCGCGCACCAGTTCGAGAACACCAGCGAGCGATGCACCCGCTTTCAATGCGCGTTCAGAGGCGCGTTGAATCGTGGGGCCATCGGCAAGCGGATCGCTGAACGGCACGCCGAGTTCAATAACGTCGGCGCCCGCATCCGCCAGGGCGAGAACAAACTTGTGCGTTGCGTCAAGCGACGGATCGCCCGCCGTGATGTAGGCGACGATGCCAAGTTCGCCCGCTGCGCGCAGTTCAGCGAAACGCTTCGAGATACGGGTCGAGTTTTGGGACGCGCTGGTCATTGATGTTGGCAGATTAAAGCAGCCGCTTATACGTGTCCATGTCCTTGTCGCCGCGGCCGGAGAGGTTGATGATGACCAGGTCGGTGGACTTGAATTGCGGCAACCGTTCGATGAGGCCCGCGATGGCGTGCGAGGATTCGAGCGCGGGGATAATACCTTCGGTTAGCGAGAGAAGCTTCGCCGCATCGAGCGCCGCATGATCGTCAACCGCGGCATATTCGGCGCGATGCTGATCCGCGAGCCACGCATGCTCCGGGCCGATGGCCGGATAATCAAGGCCGGCGGAAATGGAATGCGTGGTGGCAATCTGGCCGTCTTCATTCTGCAAGACGTACGTGTAGGTGCCTTGCAGAACGCCAGGACGCGCGCCCGTGAATCCCTGATGCGCAGAGAGACGCGCGGCGTGTTCGCCCAAGCCATTGCCGCGTCCACCGGCTTCGATCCCAACCATTTTCACGTCGGCGTCCTTAAGGAATTCATGAAATAAGCCGATGGAGTTGGAGCCACCACCAACGCACGCATAGAGGTGCGTTGGCAAGCGCTTCTCAGAGGCGAGAATTTGCTGGCGAGCTTCGCGGCCGATGACAGCCTGAAAATCGCGCACCATCGTCGGATAAGGATGCGCGCCGAGGACGGACCCGAGCAGATAATGCGAGTCCCGCACGTTGGTGACCCAATCGCGCATCGCTTCGTTGATCGCGTCTTTCAGGGTCTTGCTGCCAGATTCGACGCCGATGACTTCCGCGCCCAGCATCCGCATCCGCGCTACGTTCAGCGCCTGGCGAGCCATGTCTTCCGTGCCCATGTAAACGGTGCACTGCAAGCCGAGATGTGCGCCGACCGTAGCCGAAGCGACGCCGTGCTGGCCTGCGCCGGTTTCCGCGATGATGCGCGGCTTACCCATCTTCACGGCGAGCAATCCCTGGCCAATGGCGTTGTTGATTTTGTGTGCGCCCGTGTGCAACAGGTCTTCGCGCTTCAAATAAATGCGCGGGCCGCCGAGCTTGGCCGTCAGCCGCGAAGCAAATTGCAGTGGTGTGGGGCGCCCGGCAAAATTTTTGAGCAGTGATTGGAAATCCGCCTGAAACGAAGGGTCGGTCTTCGCAAGCTCGTAGGCGCGCTCGAGCTCATACAGCGGCACCATCAGTGTTTCGGGAACGTAGCGGCCGCCGTAAGGCCCGAAACGGCCTGGTACGGCGGCAGGTATAGTGAGTTGGCTGGTCATGGTCTAGCCTTTTATTGTACTTCGAGTCGCCTCCGTTGCGCTTTTCGGGGCGTATAAATCGGGCGCTACGCGCAAAGTTGCTGATTGGCGCGGGCAACTGCTTCGAAAAAGGCGTTTAGCTTGGCCGGATCTTTTCTCCCCGGCTTCGATTCCACGCCGCTGGTCACATCCACGGCGTAGGGTCGAACGGCAAGGATCGCTTCGGCAACGTTCTCCGGCGTCAGACCGCCTGCAAGAAGAATACGATGAGATTTCGCCGCGGTGTGCGCCAGGCTCCAGTCGGTGGAGTGGCCC
>DASQPK010000144.1:0-7054 GCA_035643995.1 Steroidobacteraceae bacterium
ACGCGCGTGTCCTTGCCGATGAGAACGCGCCCGCCGCCGGGGCTGAGCACGCGCGCGGCGGCACTGGCCAGGCGCAGCGTAAAATCCACCGTCATCGGTACCGTGCCGACGCGGCCGCGCACGCCATCTGTGCCGAACAAACTCGTCAAGTTTCCAGTCCCTGCAGCACCGCGCTGACACAGCGTATTGCATCGCGTGTCGGGCCCACATCGTGGGTGCGAATGATCCGTGCGCCGCTGCTCACCGCCAGCGCCGCCAATCCCAGTCCGCCGTACAGCCGATCATTCAGCGCTTTCCCCAAAATTTTTCCGATGACGCTCTTGCGCGAAACACCGACCAGCAGCGGTGCTCCAAGCGAGGCAAATCGCGACAGTTCCTTCAGCAGAGTCAAATTGTGCTCCAAGCTCTTGCCAAACCCAAACCCGGGATCGAACGCGATGCACTCGGCAGCGATGCCCGCTTCCACGCACTCATGCCGCTCGCGCAATAGAAATTCGCTGACTTCACCCACCACGTCATTATAGTGCGGACTTTCTTGCATCGTACGCGGCTCGCCCTGCATGTGCATGAGACACACGCCGGCCAGAGTCTCGGCCGCAACCGCGCGGGTGCCGGGCTCCCGCAAGGCGTAGACATCGTTGATGATGCAGGCACCGGCCGCCACCGCCGCCGCCATGACAGCGGGCTTCGAACTATCGATGGAAATGGCGACATTGCAACTCGCCGCGATCGCTTCTATGACGGGAAGCACACGCGCGATTTCCACGTCCTCGTCGACTCCCAGCGCCCCAGGTCGCGTCGACTGGCCACCCACATCGATTATTGCCGCGCCCTCCGCCACCATTTGCCGCGCACGCTCAAGCGCCGCGTCCGTCTGCGCAAAGCGCCCGCCATCGGAAAACGAATCCGGCGTGACGTTGAGAATCCCCATGACGACGGGCCGGGTGAGATCAATCGTTCGCTGTCTACAACGCCACTGCATGGGCCACTTCAGACTTTGGGGCAGAGGAAGCCGTGGGTATGGCGCTGCTCAGTGTCGGCGCGCAAAGATCATGGTTAGCAGTGATCGTCATTCGCGGCAGTGGGCTTTGGCAGTAATTCTCAGCCCGTGATTTTAACTGCGCCTGATCTGCGCGGGGGTATAAGATTCGAGGACACTGCTGCCTTTCGTGGCCTCGAATCCCCTTATGCCCTCGGGCTGGCGCTGCCCTCAGTTAAATCGCGTTTCGAGATTAGTGCTGACCAGCAGGGTTGACCAGCGGCGGCGCCGGCTTCTCTGCCGTGGGGCCGCGCGGTGTCGGTGTCGGTGTATCGTCCCAGTCGCGCGGCGGCCGCGGCGCTCGGCCTTCCATGATGTCCTTGATCATTTCCTCATCGATGGTCTCGTACTTGATCAAGGCCTCCGACATGGTCTGCAGCTTGTCCATATTGGTCTGCAGAATTTTGTAGGCGCGTTGGTAGTTGTTGTCGATGACGCGACGCACTTCTTCGTCGATCACGTGCGCCGTCACGTCGGACACTTGCTTGTGCTGCGTGACGCTGCGGCCCAGGAATACTTCACCGGACTCTTCGCTGTAGGTCTGCGGACCCAGTCGATCCGACAGGCCCCAACGCGTCACCATGTTGCGCGCCAGCTCCGTGGCGCGTTCGATGTCGTTGGACGCACCCGTGGTGACGGCGTCGGCGCCGAACACCAACTCTTCGGCGATGCGGCCGCCGAACAACGTTGCAATGCGGCTCTCGAGTTGCCGCTTGCTGGTGCTGTAGCGATCCGCTTCCGGCAGGAACATCGTTACGCCCAGCGCGCGCCCGCGCGGGATGATGGTCACTTTGTACACCGGATCGTGCTCAGGCACGCTCAAGCCCACGATGGCATGTCCCGACTCGTGGTAGGCAGTATTGCGCTTCTCTTCCTCGGTCATGACCATGGAGCGGCGCTCCGCGCCCATCATGATCTTGTCCTTGGCGCGCTCGAACTCTTCCATGGTCACCGAACGCTTGTTGCCGCGCGCCGCGAACAGCGCGGCTTCGTTGACCAGATTGGCAAGATCCGCACCCGAGAAACCCGGCGTGCCGCGCGCAATCACCGAGGGCTTGACGTTGTCGCCGAGCGGTACCTTGCGCATGTGAACTTTGAGAATCTGCTCGCGGCCGCGAACGTCGGGCAGCGGCACCACCACTTGGCGATCGAAACGGCCCGGACGCAGCAGCGCCGGATCGAGCACATCGGGCCGGTTGGTGGCCGCGATGACAATGATGCCCTCGTTGCCCTCGAATCCATCCATCTCGACCAGCAATTGGTTCAGGGTCTGCTCGCGTTCGTCGTGTCCGCCGCCCAAGCCTGCGCCGCGATGCCGGCCGACGGCGTCGATTTCATCGATGAAAATGATGCAGGGAGCATGCTTCTTGGCTTGCTCGAACATGTCGCGCACGCGCGAAGCGCCGACTCCGACGAACATCTCGACGAAATCCGAGCCCGAAATGGTGAAGAAAGGCACTTTGGCCTCGCCGGCGATGGCGCGGGCCAGCAAGGTCTTGCCGGTGCCGGGCGAGCCGACCATCAGCACGCCTTTCGGTATCTTGCCGCCAAGTTTCTGGAACTTGCCGGGATCTTTCAAGAAATCGACGATTTCGACGACTTCTTGCTTGGCTTCCTCGACCCCTGCCACATCGGCAAAGGTAATGTTGACCTGATCCTCGCCCAGGAGCCGTGCGCGGCTCTTGCCGAAGGACATGGCCCCCCTGCCGCCGGACGCGCCTTGCATCTGGCGCATGAAGTAGGCCCAAAAGCCAATGAGAATCAATATCGGGAAGGCCGATATCAGCAGCTGCAGAAATACCGACTGCTGCTTGGGCGGCTCGCCGCCGAATTTCACGCCCTGCGCCGACAACGTGCCAATTAAGGCGCTGTTGTTGGTCTCAGGATTGAATGTGACAAATTGCTCGCCGGAGCGGCGTTTGCCTTCGATAATCTCGCCTTTGAGCGTGACCGACTCGACGGTGCCGCTCTTCACTTCGGTGAGAAATTGCGAGTAGATGATCTGTGACGGCTGACCCGTGCGCATGCCGAATTGGCTGAAAATCGCGAGCAGAATCACTGCCAGGGCGACCCACAAGAGAATTTGTTTCGTCAAATCGTTCAAGTTTCACCTGCAACCCATCATTTAGGACCACAAATTCTGACGGGCGTTCCTCAACTTACACCATCCTAAACTGCCGCGCCAACAGATAGATCTCGGGACTGCGAGTTCGTGACGCTTTCGGCTTTTTTGTCGCCACGCGGCCATAACGAGTGCGAGCATCCCGGATGATCTGTTCGAAGCCCGCGCCTTGAAATAATTTCACAAGCAAATCGCCTCCTGGCGCCAAAACACGGCCTGCGAACTCGATGGCGAGCTCCGCTAAATACATGGAGCGAGGCTGGTCCACCGCATCTATTCCAGCCATGTTGGGGGCCATATCCGACAATACAAGGTCGACCTTATCGGCCCCGACGCATTGCAGTACTTGCTCGAGCACCGCCTCGTCCCGGAAGTCACCTTGCACGAAATCGACCCCCGGAATGGCGTCCATCGGCAAGATATCTGTGGCCACGATCCGGCCTTTTCCACCGATGATCTTCGCCGCATACTGGCTCCAACCGCCGGGCGCTGCTCCTAAATCGACGCAGCGAATCCCCGGGCGCAACAAACGTTCGGACTCTTGAATCTGCGCGAGCTTGAACACGGCGCGCGAGCGCCAGCCCTCCTTCTGTGCGCGTTTGACGAACTCATCGTTGGCATGTTCGGCCAGCCAGCGGGAACTGCTTTTTGAACGCTTGGGCATTTTGAACTACGACTATAATCGTCTGATGACAGCACTTTCCGAGAAACAAAAGAAACATTTGCGCCGGCTCGCGCACCCTTTGAGTCCCATCGTCATGCTGGGAAATGCCGGCTTGACATCAGGCGTGGTGCAGGAAATGGATCGTGCCCTGAGCGACCATGAGTTGGTGAAAGTCTCCGCCCGCGTCGGTGAGCGCACCGCGCGAGATGCGGCGTTGGACGATTTGGCGAAACAGACTTCCAGCGAGATCGTGCAGCGCATCGGCAACGTCGGCGTGTTCTACCGCCGCAGCCAGACGCTACCGAAAATCCTCCTTCCAGACTAAGACCAGCACAGCGACGCAGGCGATGAGGTAGAGCACCGCGGATACGCCGTGCCAGGCGCCGAAGCCCAACCCCGCCGCCGTGCCGTGAGCCTGCGCGAAGCTCATGACGCGCCTCAAGACCCACTCGTTCACGGCCAGTATCGCGGCGGCGAAGTAGGCCCAGAAGTACCGGGTCCTGCCGGGGAGCGCGATCGCGAGCGCCGCCAGGCCGAGCCCGAGGTAGGTCTCAATGCTGAACAGCCGGGCTGCGATCGCGCCGGCCAGATGCCGATCACTTTGTAAATTAAACAAAGTCGCCGCGACCCACAGGAGCGACCAGAGGCTGCCGGCCCACAGCACCAGGAGCACCCGAAAGATCCTGGCTGGAATCTTCACCTTATCTTTACACGTAGCGGACGGAGACGATTTCGTAGCTGCGGGTGCCGCCTGGGGTGGTGACATCGACCACATCGCCTTCGGATTTGCCGATGAGCGCGCGCGCAATGGGCGAGGAAAACGACAACAGCCCCTGTTTGATGTTGGCCTCATCATCGCCTACCAACTGGTAGATAACCTTGTTGCCGCCGTCCTGATCCTCGAGCTCCAACGTCGAGCCAAACACGACGCGGCCGTTGGCGGTCAACTTGGTGACATCGATCACTTCTGCATTGCTCAAGCGATTCTCGATTTGGTTGATGCGCCCTTCGATGAAACTCTGCTGCTCACGCGCCGCGTGATATTCCGCATTTTCGCTCAGGTCACCGTGCGCGCGCGCTTCGGCAATGGCCTTGATGACATTGGGGCGCGCCTCGCTCTTGAGCTGCTTCAGTTCCGCGCGCAGGCGCTCTGCGCCGCGCAGCGTCATGGGAGTTCGCGTCACGCCGTCAATTCCTTGTGCAAATCCTGCAGTCGATTCACTTCGATGTCACCCAGGTGATCGAGCGCATCGCAAGTCGCGCGCGCGCCGGCCACGGTTGTGTAATAGGTTACTCGCCTCGCCACGGCCTCGCGACGAATCGACCGGGATTCGCGCACCGCCTGCTTACCCTCGGTGGTATTGACGATCAACGCCACCTCGTCATTTTTTATCATATCGACGACGTGCGGGCGACCCTCGCGCACTTTGTTGACCCGGCGGCAGGTCACGCCCGCCTCTTCCAGGACGAGTGCCGTGCCGCCGGTGGCGGCGATTTCGAAGCCGCGCGCGATCAGCATCTGCGCCAGTATTGCGGCCGCGGGTTTGTCGCGGTCGCGCACACTGATGAAACACAGGCCGCGGGTCGGCAAGATCACGCCGGAAGCAGCCTGCGCCTTGGCATACGCTTCGCCGAAGGTGTTGCCGGTTCCCATCACTTCGCCGGTGGATTTCATCTCAGGCCCCAGGATGGGATCGGCTTCCGGGAACTTGATGAAGGGGAATACCGCCTCCTTGACGGAAAAGTAAGGCGGGATGCGCTCGACCGTGCGTTGCTGCATGGCAAGAGTCTTGCCGGTCATGACGCGCGCAGCGACTTTGGCCAAGGGAATACCGGTGGCCTTGGAGACGAAGGGTACGGTGCGCGAGGCGCGCGGATTGACCTCGAGGATGTAGATCACGCCGCTTTGAATCGCGAACTGGATGTTCATCAAGCCGATGACGTTCAGGGCCTTGGCGAGCTTGCGGGTCTGGGCCCGCAACTCATCTTGTATTTCCTGCGACAGGCCGTTCGGCGGCAGCGAACAGCCGGAGTCGCCGGAATGCACGCCGGCCTGTTCGATGTGTTCCATGATGCCGCCGATCAGCACGTCCGTGCCGTCACTGACCGCATCCACATCGACCTCGATGGCCAGATCGAGGAAGCGGTCGAGCAGCACCGGGCTGTCGTTCGACACCTTCATGGCGTCGATCATGTACTGGCGCAGGTCATCCTCGTTGAACACCACTTCCATCGCCCGGCCGCCGAGCACGTAGCTGGGGCGCACGATCAGCGGAAATCCGACTTCTTTGGCCATGGACACGGCCGATGCCTCATTGCGCGCGGTGGCATTCGCGGGCTGCTTGAGCTTCAAACTGGCGACGAGCTTTTGAAATCGCTCGCGATCCTCCGCGACATCGATGCTGTCGGGTGTGGTGCCGATGATGGGCGCGCCCGCCGCGGCGAGCGCGCGCGACAATTTCAGCGGTGTCTGCCCGCCGTACTGCACGATGACGCCTTCGGGTTTTTCCTTCTCGATGATTTCCATCACGTCTTCAAAGGTCAGGGGTTCGAAATACAGCCGATCCGAGGTGTCGTAATCCGTCGACACCGTCTCCGGATTGCAATTCACCATGATGGTCTCGAAGCCGTCTTCACGCAGCGCCATGGCGGCATGCACGCAGCAATAATCGAATTCGATGCCCTGTCCGATGCGATTCGGGCCGCCGCCCAAGATCATGATTTTGCGCCGGTCCGTCGGAGCCGCTTCGCATTCTTCCTCGTAGGTGGAGTACAGATACGCGGTGGAGGTGCCGAACTCGGCCGCGCAGGTATCGACGCGCTTATAGACGGGGTGCAGACTCAGAATGCGCCGCTCGCGGCGAATGTCCGGCTCATCTCGCCCCACCAATTTCGCAATGCGCGAATCGGAGAAGCCCTTGCGCTTCAATGCGCGCAAGCGGGCCACATTCAAGCTCTCGAAACCACCCTTGGCGAGTTCTGCTTCCTCACGCAACAGATCCTCGATCTGCGACAGAAACCAGGGATCAATCTTGGTGGCCTCGAACACCTGCTGCAGCGTCCAGCCGGCACGAAACGCGTCGGCCACATACAGAATTCGATTCGGTCCCGGCCAGCGCAGTTCGTACGAGAGCTTTTCAGCGGCCTCTTCGGTCAACGGCAGGGTCAGCTGCTCATTGAATCCGTCATAGCCGGTCTCGAGGCTGCGCAGCGCCTTCTGCATGGATTC
>DASQPK010000145.1:0-11340 GCA_035643995.1 Steroidobacteraceae bacterium
CGAGAAGCTCAGGTGTGCGGGGTCTATTACAGTGTCTGAGACGGAATCTGTGACGCCGATCACAGTTGAAGCATCACCGGCAATTTTGCTGGCCGAGGATGACCCGGTCACGCGCATGCTCATGACCCGCTTTCTCAAGAACGCCGGCTACGAAGTCGATGCCGTCGCCAACGGCTCCGAAGCGCTCGACAAGATGACGAAGCGCTACTACCCCATGCTGGTCACCGACTGGGAGATGCCGGAGATGGACGGGGTCGCCCTGTGCAAGGCCGTGCGCAGCATGCAGCTCGACGGCTACGTGTATGCACTGCTGCTCACGGCGCGCGACGCCAAGGAGCACATCATTGCCGGCCTCGAGGCGGGTGCCGATGACTACCTGGTCAAGCCCGTGCATGAAGCCGAACTGATCGCACGGCTGAATGCCGGCCGCCGCATCCTGGCGCTCGAGCATTCGCTGCGGGTCGCCAATCAGCGCAACCGGATTCTATCGATCACCGACGCATTGACGGGCGCCTACAATCGCCGCTACTTGATGGAGCAATTGCCGCGCGAGTTCGAGCGCTGCCGGCGCTACGCGTATCCGCTGTCGGTGCTGATGTGCGACCTCGATCATTTCAAACTGGTCAACGATCAGCGCGGCCACGCCGCGGGCGATGACGTGCTGCAGCAATTTGCCTGCCGGGCGCAGAAGACCATTCGCACCAATAGCGACTGGATGGCGCGCTACGGCGGCGAGGAATTCCTCATCGTGCTGCCGGAAACCACGCACGACCAGGGCGTCATCGTCGCTGAGAAAATTCGCCAGCTCATCGCAGCGACACCGTTCGCGACCCGGGCGGGCGATGCCGTCGTGACGGCAAGCTTCGGGGTGGCCTCGACCGGACCGCACGGCCCCGACCTGACTTTAAGCGTCGAGACCCTGATCAGGGCGGCGGATGAGAGTCTGTACAAGAGCAAATTGTCGGGGCGAAATTGCTCGACCGGCCAGGAATTCGGCGCAGCGCTCGCGCTGGCGGTACACGGGTAAAAAAAGCGATCGCTTATCCGGCTTGGCGTAATTCCGCGTTGACGGCCGCCAGCTTCTCGGACAGGTCCGCCACCGAGCCGCCGATGGCGGGAATGGAATTCTCGCGCACTGCGTCCTCCAGGCTCGAGGCCGCCTGGCTCAAATCCAAGGCGTGAATGTTGGCGCTGGCCCCCTTCAACGAATGCGCGCGTTTGCGCACGGTGTCGAAGTCGCTCACCTTCAACGCCGCCATGATTTCGGCGAGGCATTAATCGCCGCTGCTGACAAAGGTCTCCGCCAGCTCCCGCTCGAATTCGGCATCGCCGCCCGTCAGCTCGCGCAGCGCTGCACGGTCGATCGGCGGCGAAGCCGCCCGCGCCTTCAAGAATCGACTCAAGGCTTCGATCAACCGGGCCGGCTCGATCGGCTTGCCCAGATGCGCGTCCATGCCGGCAGCAAGGCAATTTTCGCGATCTTCGCTCATGACATTGGCCGTCAGCGCGATGATCGGCAGACGCTTCGGTCCGCGGCTTGACTCCAGTTCGCGAATGCGGCGCGTTGCCGTGAACCCATCCATCACGGGCATTTGGCAGTCCATCAGCACCGCATCGAAGCTGCAGGGGGCGATTCGTTCCAAGGCTTCGGCGCCGTTGTTGGCACTTGTTCTGATTCGTCCAGCGTCGCATGCGGATTCCGTAACCGGGTAGGTCTGCACCCAACATCTTAAGGGTATCGGCGGGTGGGGGCACCGCTTGAGCTATGATCGACCTCTCAATCCCGAGTGAAAGGCATGCGTAACTTCAAGGTTTTGGGCGGTTTGGCGGCAGGAATCGGCGTGCTGGTGTGCGCCGTGCTGCTCGGCGTGTGGCTGCTCGTCAATCCGAACCATTACAAGGGCAGAATCGCCGCTGCCGTCAAGGAGTCCACGGGACGAGAGTTGCAGTTGACCGGCGATATCAAGCTGTCGGTGTTCCCCTGGATCGCCCTGGAATTGGGACCGGCCACCCTGGGGAATCCCCCCGGATTCAGCGAGGAGCCCTTCCTGTCATTTGCGCATGCCGCAGTGCGCGTCAGGTTGCTGCCGCTGCTGCGCGAACGCCTGGAAGTCGCGCGCGTGGAGATCGAAGGTCTCGATGTGCGCTTGCGCAAGAACGCCGAGGGCAGGGGCAACTGGCAGGATGCGGACTCAAGCCCTCCCCGCGTTGCAAAGGCGGACGCGGATCATGATGCACCGCGCGCTTCGACGCCGTTCGCCCGCCTCAGCGTGCTGCACGGACGCCTAAGCTATGAAGGCGCCACGGTCGAGAACATCCATCTGGAAACAGGTTCCGCTGCCGCCGATCAGGTGATCCCCGTGAGGGCAACCTTTGATGCGAATCGCGGCATCCCGGGCGAGCAGATCTCGATGAATGCCCAATTCAACTTGAGCGAGGATGCGCAGCTTGTGCAATGGCAGATTGCCGCCGTGAACTTCAGCGGCACACTGACTCGAGCGGGTTCGGGTCGGCCGACGAATTGGGATCTGTCGGCCCCGGTCTTGCAGGTCAATCTCACCCAGCAGACGCTGGCGGTGCCCGCATTCACCCTGAGTTACGAAGGCGCGCATGTGAACGGCCAGGTTTCCGCCACACACATTCTCGATGATTTGAGCATGACGGGCAGCGCAACCTTGGCGCCGCTGGTGCTGCGCGAGTTCGCGCCACGGCTTGGGGTTACCCTGCCGACGACCCGAGATGCCAAGGCGCTGTCGGCCTTGTCGGCCACCACGCATTTTGCCTACGGTGCCAACGCGGTGAGCTTGAGCAACCTGGCCTTGCGCCTCGATGACACGCAGCTTCAAGGCCATATCCAGTTTCATACCCGCGCGAAAGGTGCGATTGAGTTCGACCTGAAAGCAGATCAGATCGACCTTGATCGCTATCGTGCTCCGCAGGGGGCCACCGCCGACCCACCGTCTGCCGCCGACGCCGCTGACAGAAGCCCGACACCGCTTGACGCGCGCGGTACCTTCAGGCTCAAGGCGGCGCACGTTGCCGGCGTGGACTTGAGTAGTCTCAACATCACGCTCGTCGCCGAGGACAACGTGATCCACCTGTTTCCCATCGAAGCGCAGATCGATCGCGGCCGCTACTCCGGTGACATCACGTTGGATAGGCGCGGCGCCGTACCCGCCTTGAGTGTCGATGAGCATCTTACGGGCGTCGATATGGCGCGATTGCTTTCAGGCAGCGCTCAGAAGGGACGCTTGTCGGGACGGGCGACGCTCAACCTGAAAGCAACGGCGCGCGGCGCCACCGTGGATGCGTTGCTCAAGACCTTGAGCGGACATCTGGAAGCGAATCTGGCGGATGGCGCCTTGGAAGGCATCGACGTCGGCTACGAGATGGGCCGTGCGCAGGCGCTGATCGATAAATCGGCGCCGCCGCCGCGGGATAACACCGGGCGTACCCCGTTCGAGGTCTTCCAGACTTCGGCGCAGATCGCCAACGGCGTTGCGGAAACACACGATCTCAACATCGCCTCATCGGCGCTCAAGGTGACCGGGCAGGGCAGCGCCAATCTGTCGTCGAAGGCCATTGATTTCAAGTTGTTGGCCGCCGTCGCGACGGCGCCCGCGAGGAGCACGGATATTCCGCTCAAAGTGACCGGGACCTACTCCGCTCCCACCGTGAGGCCCGACATCGAAGCGGTTGCCAAGGATCAATTGAAGCAGAAGCTTCAGGACATCTTAAAGAAGAACGGGCTGCAAGGACTGTTCAGCAAGTGAACTGGGAGGCCGAAGCATTTGCGCGGCGCCTGCTCGATTGGTTCGCGCTGCATGGCCGTCAAGGGCTGCCGTGGCAGCGCAATGCCACGCCGTATCGGGTGTGGGTGTCGGAGGTGATGCTGCAGCAAACGCAAGTGGCCACGGTGATTCCCTACTACGCGCGCTTCATGGCGCGCTTTCCCGATGTGGCGTCGTTGGCAGCAGCGCCTCTCGATGAGGTGCTGCATGTTTGGACGGGCCTGGGGTACTACGCACGGGCGCGCAATCTGCAGGCCTGCGCACAAGTTGTCGTCGCGCAATACGGCGGCGAGTTTCCGCAAGCGCTTCAAGCCATGATGGATCTGCCCGGCATTGGACGCTCCACCGCGGGGGCGATCCTGGCCCTGTCGGGCGGTCAACGTCAGCCCATTCTCGATGGCAATGCCAAGCGCGTGTTGGCGCGTTTCTTTGGGATCGCCGGAGATCCCACTTCAGCGGCGGTGCTGGCAGCCTTGTGGGCGCAGGCCGATGCGTGCACCCCCGCTGAAGCCGTCGCCGCATACACGCAGGCCATCATGGATTTGGGCGCCACCGTGTGCACCCGCTCAAACCCCGTCTGCAGCGTGTGTCCGATGAACGTGGAGTGTATTGCGGCCCTCGAAGGACGCCAAACGCAATTGCCGGGCTCAAAACAAAAACGCGTCCGGCCTTCGCGCGAGGCGACGATTTTAATTGCCCAGATTCAGCACAACGGTTCGACCGCCGTGCTGGTGGAGCGCCGGCCGCCGTCGGGCGTGTGGGGTGGACTGTGGTCACCGCCGCAATTTGCGAGTGAAAGCGATGCTCTGGCATGGTGCCGCCAGGAATTCGGCGACACGCCAGACTCGCAACCATTGCCGCCGATCGATCACGCATTTACGCACTTCGACTTGCGCTTACATCCGCTGCGGGTGCGATGCGCGAGAACAACGACTGTGCGCGATGCGGGCACTCACCGGTGGTATCCGCTCGAAGCGCCGCCGCGAATCGGCCTGCCTCAACCCATCCGCCGGCTGTTCGAGCGCCTGCGCACGGCCGGGAATGAATAGCGTAAGATTCGATGCATGGCACGCAAGGTTCACTGTGTATTGCTGAAACGAGAGGCAGAGGGCCTCGACTACCTGCCGTATCCCGGCGAGTTGGGTAAGCGGATTTACGACAACATTTCCAAGGACGCGTGGGCGCAATGGGTGGCGCACCAGACCACGCTGATCAATGAGAATCGGTTGACGCCGATCGAGCCGAAGGCACGCGCCTTTTTGGTGGCGGAAATGGAGAAGTTTCTGTTCGGCGGCGGCTCCTCGAAGCCTAAGGATTTCGTACCGAAGTAGCGCGCTCAATGAAGTCGCCCCTCTGCGAGACACTCGGCATCGAATTTCCGCTGTTCGCATTCAGCCATTGCCGGGATGTGGTCGCCGCCGTCAGCCGCGCCGGCGGGTTCGGTGTGCTCGGCGCCACTCGCCACACCCCTGCGAGCATCCAGATCGAACTGCAGTGGATCGACGAGCACGTCGATGGCAAGCCCTATGGGCTCGACGTGTTGATCCCCGAAAATCTCGTGACACGCGGCGAGACGGGGCTGACCGCTGCCGCACTGGCGGCCCGCATACCACAGGCGCACCGCGATTTCGTCGCCGATCTACTGAAGCGCAACCATGTGCCGGTGCCCGCGGATCAGGTGCGCGACGGCGCACCGCCCTACGATCCTCGCCAAGCGCTCGAAACGCTCGAAGCCGCCTTTCGTCACCCGATCAAGCTCATCGCCAATGCGCTCGGCGTCCCGCCGCCATCGATGATCGAGCTTGGCAAGCGCCATGGCGTGCCGGTCGCGGCATTGGTGGGCGCGAAAGAGCATGCGATCCGCCAGGCCAAGGCCGGCGTCGATATTCTGGTCGTTCAGGGTGGCGAGGCGGGCGGTCACTGCGGGGAGGTTTCCACGCTGGTGCTGGTCCCCGAGGTACTGAAGGCGATAAAACCTTTGGGCAACATTCCCGTCCTCGCCGCCGGCGGCATCATGACGGGGCGTCAAATGGCCGGCTGCATGGCGCTGGGCGCCGCCGGAGCTTGGACCGGTTCGGTCTGGCTGGCGACGACGGAATCAGAGACCTCGGAGATTTTTCGGGAAAAGATGATTGCCGCGACATCGCGCGACACGGTGCGCTCGCGGGGACGAACCGGCAAGCCGTCCCGGCAGCTGCGCTCGAGCTGGACCGACGCGTGGGAGCTGCCCGGCAGTCCCAGCCCCCTGCCGATGCCGCTGCAGTCCCTGATCAGTGAGGGCGCGCTGCGCGCGATTGAGCGTTCTGCCGCCGCCGGCAATCCCGCCGCGCGGACTCTGGTGACTTACTTCGTGGGACAAGGCGTGGGTCTCATCGACAGCGTCAAAACGGCGCGACAGGTCGTCGAGGAGTTCAAGCTGGATTTCGCCGATGCGGTGGAAGAGCTGCAAAATCTTTCTCAGGAGTGAATGTCGCGGCCATTCATACCGAGGTGATCGGTATCATAGCGCGCCCCTGTGAAACCCTGTGTTGGCCCTGGCCGGCTTTGCCCGGCCGGACAATTGAGCTAACCTGCTAGTGAGCGTTCTCATCCGCCGGCGGACAGGGCATTGGCTGCGGTAAACGCGTATTTCTTCAGCGCTATCGCTTCAGCGCGCCCCAGTCGGCGCTCGATCATCGCCTGTGCCGACTCCCATTTCGGGAGAAGTCTGCGGTAAGTGGCTTCCCCGAGCGGAGTAAGGCGCCATCTCCGCTCGCGCCGATCAGCGCCGGTGGAATCGCCTAGAAGCTTACTTTTCCTCATCAGTGCCAGCGTTCGCGTGGCCGTTGTTTGGTCTATGCCGAGGAGCTGACCGACTTCCGTCGTCTGTAAATTCGGCGCCGTTTTGAGAGCCTGCAGGATCGTAAACTGCGTCGACCGGACGCCGCTATCTGAGAGCGCCTCTTCGTAAAGTGCCGTGGCGGCTCGAGCCGCCTGACGCAATGTGGCGCAATAGCACGGTAAGGATTGTAATTTCATGGTGTGGGCATGATACATGCATATGCATGACAAGTCGAAGAATGCGTGTGCACTGATCAGCTTCAAGTATATGCATATACATTAATAAGCAGATGCCTTTTTACTGAACATGATATATGTATCTGCATGTATATAGGGCTAACGCGAATGGAGGATTTATGAAAGGTGCAATAGTTGTACGGGTGATCTTGGGTCTTGGCCTGCTCGCGTTTGGGGGTGCTCGCGCGCTGGCAGCGACGGAGGTGCTTGGAGATGCCCAGGAACAGGCAAGACTGCTTCTCTCTGGCGGACGTGATTCAAGGTACGGCCCTGAGGCTGGGGTGGCATTCCGGTCTTCAGCGGCGGCAAAGTCGATTGCTCGAGACGGGCAGGCACAAGCACGCGAGATGATATTGGGTCGCCAGATCAAAAAAAAACAAGTCATCGATGCTGATGGATTGCGCGCCGTCAGCGCGGCGGGCGATCGCAAGGTCGCGCGGGATCCGCATGAGATGGCCCGGCGGATGATCCTCGGCAGCCAATCCGCAGGAAGTAAGCCCAAGATTCGCCTGACGGGCAAAACAGAGTGATTGAAGCGTCGTCCCTAGGAGGCACAATGAGCATCCCAACCTATCTTTTGTTCACGGTTGTCGCCGGCTGCGTCGCAACGATCGTTGCCGTTGTTGTTGGCGTAACTCGGGCTCTCAAGCGGTCCAATTGGAGCGATAGCGACCGCAGACGGACCGTGCAAGCTACGGCATCCCTGCTGGTCGGCTGGTTTGTAATCGCCGTTGCGCTCGCACTTGTGGGCGCTTACAGCGCCGCCACGAGTCGAATACCGACGATTCAATTTGGCATTGCTATCCCGATCCTGATTGGTTGCTTAATGATCTGGCGTTGGCCGGCCGCTTCACGGCTCATAGACGCCGTACCCGGGCGGTGGGTCATTGCAATTCAGTTCTACCGCGTGGAGGGGGTGATCTTCTTGGTCCTCTTTGCCGCGCATTTGTTACCAGGACTGTTTGCGCTGCCGGCAGGGTTGGGCGACGTGGCCGTCGGTCTACTGGCGGCAGCTATCGGAATCGGCGCGATTGGCGGGCGGCAACTTAAACCCCGGACCGTCTTGCAGTGGAATTTGTTGGGGATTGCCGATCTCATCGTTGCGGTTGGCACGGGGTTCCTCACCGCGCCTTCGGCCTTCCAACTGTTTGCCTTCGAGCGCCCCAACGTACTCATTTCGATGTTTCCGTTGGTATTGATTCCAACGTTTCTGGTGCCGCTGGCGATTTTGTTGCATATCATTTCGCTCATCCAGCTTCGTCGCGCCACCGCACACGTCGGCGGTAGCCGCGAGCGCGTTATCGCTCAGGTGCGGGTTTAGGGGGATCGTGGAAGGGGTTTGAGGTCGCTTCATTTGCACCCCAGCGATGGGATACAAAGCGATGGCTGCGGCAATTGACCTGGCATCGTTCGACTAGCGGCAACGTCAAGACGCCCAGTACCGGTCAATGCTTAAGATGCCCCTTTCGACTACACAGACCGAAGGCTGTTGGAAGCCGCGAGCAGAACCTCGACGTGCGCCTGCAATTTGCCGGCTATCTTTCTAATTTCAGCCGCAGTGACGACAGCGCCCTGCATTTCTCGGTTCTCAAGGTCCTGAATCAGGTTCCTGATCGAAGTCGCCGTCTCTTCCAGAACCTTACCCGGGTCTCTGTGATCTGGCTTGACCATCCTTTGGCCGCTCCTTTCTGACAATCCAAAACAGATTGTGCTCAACAGCGCCGGATGTCTCTATAGCCTGCCGCCCCAATCTACCCGGGTCTGATCTCCTACACCGCGTCAGTTTTTTCCCATTCTGCGACCGACCGCCCTTGGAGCAACCGCGTGGCCGGCGTGCTCGGCGATATCGGCCAATTTATCGTAGAGCGATGCGATCAGCATGAGCTGCTCCTGTATTTCTGGATTCTTCATCTCACTCGCGATGGCGCGAATTGATTGCGCTTCCTGCCGATAATCGTGTCGCTTGTTTACTGGCAGAGCGGAATCCATGGCGTCTTTACATCTACCTGGGGTAAAAGGAAGCGCAGGTTAGCAGAGCATTTTTGTAGGAGACGCAGTGGGGTGAGTATTGAAGGAGTGTAGGAATTTCCCTACAAAAAACAAATGATGCGTTGCATCGCGTTGTATGTACGAATGGCCCGGCCAGACTAAGAAGGCTAGAATCCGAGGCTAGACATGGAGGTGGCTCAAGTCATGGACGGCATCATTTGGCTTTTTCTAGCCCTCATTGCCTTGATCGCGCTCGGCGTGCTGGTCAGTATTCGCCGGCGCCCACCTAAGATCAAATTAGATCATTGCCCCAGCTGTCGCACGCCGATATCCCTGCGCCGGGTTTCGTTTTTCAGGTCGCACATGGTGTTGGGGGAGTGGGTGTGTCCACATTGCGGCAGTCGCTTGAATAAGTCGGGGAAGAGTACGGGGACGGCGACGTGATGAGTTCAACGCAGCTCAAAGGCCACACCCATACCTTGGCGTCGGCGTATTCATGCGCCCGCAACACTTCGCTGCTCGTCGGCGTCTGGACCGTTTTCGGCCCGCGATCGATTGTCGAATATCATGGTTGGCGAGGTGCTCATCGAGAACGCGGGCCAGTGAGGCATGCCGGCGTGATTGGGGTTGCCGGTTCTTGCGAAATGGATCCACGCCTCGCTCATGATGGCCGCGAGCGCGCGCGCGTCGGCGCCTCCACCGGTCATATTTTCGCAGCGCTCCGTGTTATCGAACACAAAGGCGATCTCCGAACAGTGAAACGCACGCGGCCGCCCGTCCAGCATCGGCGTTTGCCAGGCAAACCAATACACATAGGCCGGCGCGCCGCCCCCGAGGGCTTTGGCGGTGGCTTGCTCGAGGGCGGATCGGCGCACTGAGGAGGCGGCAATTCGCGACCATACATCGAAGGGTTTGGCGTTCGGCGTGCGTTGGCGAAAGGCCGCCAATACCTGCGGTGCTTTATCGCCGAAGGAGGCGCGGACTCGCTGCTCCAGATCGGCGGAGGTCATGTTCTCGTATTCCGGATGATTGAGTGCGGTCACGAATTCATTCAAGGTCGTGCCGATGATCATCGGAACCTGCGCCGACAACGCGGAGGCTCGAGGCTCGAATGGGTGAGCCGGCAGAACATTCCCATCCACCACGGGCACAAACCCCAATAGATCCGCCAACTTTCGAAAGTTAGGAATTCCCGCCGGCGTGGGGTTGTGTTCTCGCAATACCTTTTGACCGGCTTGCAAGATCTGTTGATCGGGAAGGTTGCGGATCCGGTCGATCGTGTCACGCGTGAGCCCGAGCTCAGCGACCACCAAATCGGCGAGTCGTTGCGACTTCTCTTGATTTCCCGGGCGCAGCATGGAGCCGCTTTCCACGATGGCCCGATGAAAAAGCCCTTTGGCCGCCGGCATGCCCATCAATGTGCTCACCTTGGCACCGCCGCCGGACTGTCCGAAGATCGTGACCAGCGCCGGATCGCCGCCGAAGCCGGCGATGTTCTCGCGCACCCACTCCAGCGCGCTCACGATGTCGAGCATGCCCACGTTGGCCGAGGTGGTGTACTGCTCGCCGTATTTCGATAGGTCCAGGAAACCGAACACGTTGAGGCGATGATTCAGGGTCACCACGACGGCATCGCCGCGGCGAGCCAGACTCTCGCCGTCATACGACAGCAGCTCCTGGCCTGAACCGGCCGAGAAACCGCCGCCGTGCAGCCACACCATGACCGGTCGCTTCTTGCCGTCGTTGATCCCCGGCGTCCACAGATTGAGGTGTAAACAGTCTTCGGACTGTACCCCGTCATCCCACGAAAACAGGAACGCCTCTTCATCATTCGCCCACCCGGTACGCGCCGCTTGCGGACACACGTATCCGTACTGGCGGCAACTGCGAACGCCGCTCCAGGTCTTGGGTTTGATCGGCGGCAGAAACCGACGATCGCCCTCGGTACTGGCGGCGTATGGAATGCCTTTGAAGGTGAAGATACCTTTGCGGACGTATCCTGATACCGCGCCGGAGTCGGTGACGACTTCGGCTGTGCCGGCCGCTGCCTTGATCGAGTTCAAATCACCGGCGCGGTTGTTGCGTGATGAGGACTTTGCCGCGTCTGAAATGCCTGCTGCCGCGCTCAGCGCGGGAAGGCTACTGCCACCGATGATCGCCGCCGCAGCGCCCTTGAGCACTGCGCGCCGGCCGTCCACCGGATGTGCGGCCGATAATTTGTCCTTCTCTATACCGCGGTCGCGCTGCATCGGTTGTGCTCCAATTCACGATGACTCTCGTGGCACAGGATTTAACGATCGATCATCGACATCATACTCGCGCCGTATCGAGGTCCAGATACTCTGCTGGGCGCCAGGGCGTCGTCCAAAGCCTTCATTTCAGCGGGAGTGAGAGAAATCCTGGCTGCGGCGACGTTCTCCTCAAGGTAGGTGCGGCGCTTGGTGCCAGGGATCGGCACGATCGACGGCGATTTTTGGAGCAGCCAGGCGAGGGCAATCTGTCC
>DASQPK010000146.1:0-24041 GCA_035643995.1 Steroidobacteraceae bacterium
CGCCATCAAGCCCTGGCAGACCGAATCCTACAAGGAGTGCCAAACGGATCTGTTGAGATTCGCGCGTAAACGGGAAGTGCCGCTGGACACCCCCTGGCGCGACCTGACCGACGCCCAGCGCAACTGGGTCATCGAGGGCGAAGGCGAGTGGACCAAGAATGTCTGGTACGGCGTACGGCGCTTCTTTGCGTGGCTCGAAACCAAAGCGTACAAGATGCACATTCGCGTGCTGCTGTCGCGTTACCGCTCCTATACCGAATGCAGTGTCTGCCGCGGTGCGCGCTTGAAGCCCGAGGCGTTGCTGTGGCGAATCGGCAATCCAGGAATGAACATTCGCGAGTTGATGCTGCTGCCGATCGATGACAGCCGCAAATTCTTCGCGGCGCTCGAATTGCCGGCGCTGCTCGATGAAGCCACGGATCTGCTGCTGAAGGAGATCCGCACACGCCTCAAATATCTTGGCGACGTCGGCTTGGGATACTTGAATCTCGATCGCCAGTCGCGCACGTTGTCCGGCGGCGAGGTGCAGCGAATCAATCTCACCACGGCACTTGGCACCTCGCTGGTCAATACCCTGTTTGTGCTCGATGAACCCTCGATCGGCCTGCATCCTCGCGACGTCGAACGCATCGTCGGCGTCATGCACCGTCTGCGCGACGCCGGCAACACACTGGTGGTGGTCGAGCACGACCCCAAAGTGATCCAGGCCGCAGATCGCGTCCTCGACATCGGCCCAGGACCCGGCGAGCACGGCGGCGAAATCGTATTTTATGGACATTTGCGCGACCTGCCGCGTGCCGCAGGATCGCTTACGGCGGATTATCTGTTTCGCCGCAAACGCGTGGAAGCGCCGCGTGTCGCACGGCGCGGCGAGCCATCCGGTGGCGCGTCATCCGGCGATTTGCGCATCGAAGGCGTCGCCGAGCACAACCTAAAAAACATCGATGTCGCGATCCCGCTGAAGCGCCTGGTTTGTGTGACCGGGGTCAGCGGCTCGGGCAAGTCCACCCTGGTGCACGATGTTCTGTTTCCCGCGCTGCTGCGCGCCAAGGGCAAGCCGACGGAAAATCCGGGCGTGCATGGCGCCCTCGAGGGCGCGGAGCTCATCGATGACGTTGTCATGGTCGATCAGAGCCGGATCGGCCGCACCACTCGCTCGAATCCGGCAAGTTACGTCGGCGCGTTCGATGCCATCCGCGATCTGTTCGCACGCCTGCCCGCAGCACGCGAACGCAAGTACACCGCGGGCACGTTCAGCTTCAATGCCGGCAATGGCCGGTGCCCAGGCTGCGGCGGCAATGGTTTCGAGCACGTCGAGATGCAATTCCTCTCGGATGTGTACCTGCGCTGTCCCGATTGCGATGGGCGCCGCTATCGGCCCGAGGTGCTCGAGGTCAAATTGACCCGCGGCGAATTTCCGCCCAAGAGCATTGCCGATGTTCTGGACCTGACCGTGTCCGGAGCGCTCAAGTTTTTCTCCGCCGATACGGAGGTTTGCCTGCGACTGGCGCCTCTGGCCGAGGTTGGACTCGATTATCTGCGGCTCGGCCAACCGGTACCGACGCTGTCGGGCGGTGAAGCCCAACGCCTGAAACTGGCGGGTCATTTGGCGGACAGTGCGGTCCGGCTGCAGTCTCCCAAGAGGACGGCCTCTTCCGGCAATGATCGCCCCCGCCGCGGTTCGCTGTTCTTGTTTGACGAGCCCACCACCGGCCTGCATTTCGACGATGTCGCGAAGCTGCTGCGCGCCTTCAGGCGGCTGATCGATGCCGGGCATTCGCTGCTCGTGATCGAGCACAATCTGGACGTGATCCGTGCGGCCGATTGGATCATCGATTTAGGTCCGGAGGGCGGCGCAGCCGGCGGTGCCGTCGTGTGCGCCGGCACCCCGGATGAGGTCATGCAATTCGCCGCGTCGCACACCGGACGCGCGCTCATGGAAGAAGAACTCGCGGGCCGCGCGGTGCACGACTCGGGCAGTATCACCCGGTATGCCGAAACGCCCGTGCGCCAACCGAATGCGCCGACCCACATCGAGATTCACGGAGCTCGGGAACACAATCTCAAGAATGTCGATGTGAACTTGGGACTCAATCAATTCACGGTGATCACGGGCGTCTCCGGCAGCGGCAAGAGCACGCTGGCATTCGATATTCTTTTTGCCGAGGGTCAACGCCGTTACCTCGAGTCGTTGAATGCCTATGCACGGCAATTCGTACAGCCTTCGTCGCGCCCCGACGTGGACGCCATTTTCGGGATTCCACCCACGGTGGCGATCGAACAGCGCACCAGCCGCGGTGGACGCAAGAGCACGGTGGCGACGCTGACCGAGATCTATCATTTCCTGCGCCTGCTGTACGTCAAACTGGGCGTGCAGTACTGCCCCGCCTGCGATGCGCGCATCGAGCCGCAGTCCGCCGATGCCATTGCCGCGCGGCTGCTGAAAGATTATCGCGGCAAGAGCATCACCCTGCTCTCGCCGCTGATCGTCGCGCGCAAAGGCTTGTACACCGCACTGGCCAAGTGGGCGCGCGGCAAGGGTTTTGCTCACTTGCAAGTGGACGGCAAACTATTGCCGACCGCGAAGTGGCCGCGGCTCGACCGTTTCATGGAGCACAATATCGAACTGCCCATCGCCGAGATCAAGATCAGCGCGTCAGGCGAGGCGGAACTGCGCGACACGCTCGAGGTGGCTTTGCAGCATGGGCGCGGCGTGGTGCATGTGCAGACCGGATCCGGCGATCGGTCCGACGCGGCTGTCTTCTCGACCAAGCGCGCGTGTCCGAATTGCGGCACCGGATTTCCGGAGCTCGATCCCCGGCTATTTTCCTTCAATTCAAAGCATGGCTGGTGCAAGAGCTGCTTCGGAACCGGGCTGCAATTGCCGCAGTTCGACGCCGAGCAAAGCGGCGAGGAATCCGTGTGGCGCGAAGACGCGGAGGAAGCTACCGAAACTTGCGCGGAATGCGCGGGCCAGCGCCTGAATCCGATAGCGCTCAACGTGCTGTTTCGCGACACATCGATCGCCGCGCTGACGAATTTGCCCGTGCAGGATTTCTCCGCGCATCTCGCGAAATTGAAGCTGGTTGGCCGCGAACGTGACATCGCCCGCGATTTGCTGGCGGAGCTGTCCGCACGCACCACATTCCTATGCGACGTGGGGTTGGGTTATCTGCAATTGAATCGCGCGGCGCCCACCCTATCCGGCGGCGAGGCGCAGCGCATTCGCCTGGCTGCGCAGTTGGGGTCCAACCTGCAGGGCGTGTGCTACGTGCTGGACGAACCGACGATCGGTTTGCATCCGCGCGACAATGCCACGCTGCTGGATACTCTGGATCGGCTGCGTGCCAAGGGCAACACGCTGGTGGTGGTGGAACACGATGAAGACACCATTCGCCGCGCCGATCATGTAATTGATTTAGGTCCCGGCGCGGGTACCCGCGGTGGAAGCTTGGTCGCGCAAGGCACGGCAACCCAGCTCGCCCACCTCGGCAATTCGGTGACCGGCCGATGCCTGGCAGAGCCCCTGAAGCATTCCCGATCCCGGCGCCGCGCGGTGCATCGCGAAACACCCATGATCGAAATCAGCGGCGCGGTCCTGCACAATCTTCGCACGCTCGATGCCCGCATCCCCAAGGGTAGACTGAGCGTGATCACCGGGGTCTCCGGATCGGGTAAGTCATCTCTGGCGCGCGATGTGCTCTTGAGCAACTTGAAGCGCCTGTTGTCGCGGCCCAGCACGCCTACACGTGCGCGCAAATCCGAGGTCGCGCTGCTGGGCTGCGATGACATTACCGGATGGCAATCGATCAGCCGCGTTCTGGAGGTCGATCAAACGCCCATCGGCAAAACTCCGCGCTCATGTCCCGCGACCTATATCGGTTTCTGGGATTCCATTCGCAGACTGTATGCCGACACCACCGAGGCACGCATGCGCGGATTCACCGCCAGCCGTTTTTCGTTCAATACGGCGGGCGGCCGCTGCGAAGCCTGCGAAGGTCAGGGGATGCAGCGCATCGAGATGAGTTTCTTGCCGGATGTTCAGGTGCTGTGCGACGTGTGCGGCGGCAAGCGGTTCAATCCAGAGACCTTGAGCATTCTGTTCAAGGGCAGGAACATCGGCGAAATTCTCGCGATGAGCGTCGAGGATGCGCTGGAATTCTTCAGCGCCCAGCGCAGCGTCCACCATCCCTTGAGCCTGCTCGCGGACGTGGGCTTGGGGTATTTGAGCCTGGGTCAACCCAGCCCGACATTGTCGGGCGGAGAAAGCCAGCGCATCAAGCTGGTGACCGAACTGGCCAAGGTCCGCACCGACGAGCTCGGACAGGACATTGCGCGCCGCGAAGGCCAGCACACGCTGTACGTGCTCGATGAGCCCACCGTCGGGCTGCACATGGCGGATGTCGAGAAACTCTTGCGCGTACTGCATCGGCTGGTCGACACCGGCAATACCTTGGTCGTGATCGAGCACAATCTCGATATCATGGCGGAGGCGGATTGGATCATCGACCTGGGGCCCGAGGGCGGCTCGGGAGGCGGCCGAGTCGTTGCGCAAGGCTCGCCTGACGCCATCGCGCGCAAGCCGGAGAAGAGCCACACCGCGAGAATCCTGAGCGAGTTCCTGAAGCAACGCGGCGTGGCTTGAGGCGCAACGCGGCGGGCGCATTTCTGCGCGGAATATCAGCCCGCCGGATCGATCAGAGCCTTGCTTGCCATTTTGGACTTGCGAGGACGCGTTATATGAGCGGTGATAAAAGCCAGTCCGGCTGCCAGGGACAGCCATGCTCCCGGCATCGCGCGATTTCCGGTCTCGTGGATCAGATACGTCACGATGACGGGGGTCGAGCCGCCGATCGTGGTTGCCAAACTGTAAGCCAGCGAGAAGCCGGCGGTTCGCACGGCAACAGGCACGATTTCCGTAAGATGCACGACCATCGCTCCGTTGTAGCCGGCGTAAATGAACGACAGCCAGAGTTCCACGCACAGTAGTTTGACGAAGCTGGGCTGCTCGACCAGCCATGCCATTGCCGGATACGCGGTTAGCACGGCGATCCCGGCAAAGGACAGCAGCAGCGGGCGCCGGCCGACGCGATCAGACAGGGCGCCCATGAGAGGCAGCCAGATCAAATTGGAGATCCCCACACAGAGAGTGACGAGCAGCGCGTCGCTTTGCGAAAGCTTCAATATGCTTTTGCCGAAGGTCGGGGTGTACGCGGTGATGGTATAGAAGGACACCGTGGTCATCAGCACCATGGCCACTCCGGTCAGCAGAATGCGCCAATGCAGCAGCATGCTGCGGTAAATTTCGGCCGATGTCGGATGGTGCTTGCGCGCGGCGAATTCTTCGGTTTCCTGAAGGGTTCGACGGATCATGTAGATGAACGGGATGATCAGGCAGCCGACGATCAGAGGGATACGCCAACCCCAGGCGTCGAGCGCCTCGGGCGGCATCAAACTCGACAAGCCGTAGCCAAGCACGCCGGCGAATACCACCGCCACTTGCTGGCTCGCCGACTGCCACGATACGTAGAAGCCTTTGCGCCCGGGAGTCGCAATCTCAGAAAGATATACGGATACCCCCCCAAGCTCGACGCCCGCCGAGAACCCCTGACACAGGCGCCCCAATACAACCAGGATGGGCGCGAACAGTCCGATGCTGGCATAGCCGGGCACCGTGGCAATGGTCAATGTACCCACCGACATCAAGAGCAACGTGACCAACAGTCCTTTGCGCCGGCCGATATGGTCGATGTATGCGCCGAGGAAAATCGCGCCCAACGGCCGCATCATGAAGCCGACGGCAAATGTGGTCATGGAAAACATGAGTGACGCGAATTCGCTGCTTGACGGAAAGTAGGCGCGTCCGATCGCCGCACTGAAGTAGCCGAAGATCATGAAATCGTACATTTCCAGGAAATTTCCACTGGCCACGCGGAATACCGTCTTGAATTTCTCCCTGCGTTGTTGAGGTGTCAGCATTTGCCGCGAGACTCGTGAAGTTGCGCTGTGTCGACGCTGCACCCTCGCGTCAATTGACGCGAGGGTGCGGGGCTTAGAACTTCGCTCGGAAGCCGACGTAGTAAGTGCGCCCTATTATGTCGTAGGTCGCCGAGTCGGTGGTCAAAGGCTGGCCGCTGACGAAGGGCGGCGCCTTGTTGCCGATATTGGTGAGGCCCGCGGTCAGATCGAGATGCTCGATGACGGCCCAATGCGCATCGACATCGAAATAATTGTACGTCGGCACGCCTGGTGTGGTGCTGGTCGGATCGACTACCAGGTCCTGGTGCTTCATCGCCGCTATGTACCGCCAATGCAATGCGGCGGAAACGGGACCGATGGCGTAGCCGAAAGACGTATTGGCCTTCCAGCGCGGGTGCGCCATTTCCGGGCTGACTTCGGTGTTGCCGATGCTGCCGGCGAAGTCCAGAACCGGAGAGCCCGGCAGGGAAGAAACCTTGAACGTATGGGTGTAAGCGATCAAAGAATTGAGATGGAACGCCCCCGCCCGGTCCGACAGTCCCAGCGCATCCAGGCCAAAGCTCCAATCGACTTCCGTATCGATGCCGTCGGTTTTGTAGCTCGCGAGGTTGAGCAATCCCTCGTGACCGAGCACGATGTCTCCGGTGTTGTGGTCGCGCACAATCTGCTGGCAGTAGATGTTGCCCGCCGAATAGGTCGGGTTGCTGATGCCGTCGGAATTGAAACAACGGGGCAGAATATCGGTCAGAGAAAGCGAGCCCACGGCGTTCGAGATCGAAATGCGGTAGTAGTCCACTGATACTTGGAATTTGTGCATCAGCGGACTATCAAAGTGAGGAGTCCACACCGTCCCTACCGAGAAAGTATCGGCCGTTTCCGGCGTGAGTTTCGGATTGCCGCCGGAGGTACCATGCACCGAATCGACGCCGTAGGTATAGGTCGGATACAGCGCCGCCGGCACTCCCTGCGCCTGGCACAGCGCCGCGACCTGCGCCGCATTCGCGCTCGAGCGAAACACGCTGCCGGTGGCGCATGGGTCGCCTGCGGCGGGGCCGGCGCCGATGTTCAAGTTTCCCGTCACGGTGGGAGCGAAGAGTTCGCCCAGACTAGGCGCGCGGATGGCTTTCGCGTAGCCGCCGCGCACCAACACCGAAGAGATCGGCTTGTAGTCAAGATCGGCCTTCCAGGTGTTCACCCCGCCGAACAGGTCGTATTGGGACCGCCGGCCGCCCAGATCAAGCGACAGTTCATTGACGAAGGGCAGATCCTTGAGCACGGGGACCAGCAGCTCCGCGAATATTTCGCGGACGTTTTGTGTCCCCGACGTCGGGATGGTGGTGTCGTAAGAGAAGCTGTCGTTGGTGATCAGCCCCTGGTCGGGGCGATAGTCGAAACTGCTGCCGCGATAGTCGCCGCCCACAGCGAAACGAAGTTCGCCCGCCGGCAATGTCACGATCTTGCCCTGCAGGGTAGCCTCGAGGTTTTTCTGCGTCATCTCGTTGACGTTGTTGTTCTCGCGCGTTGCGAATTCAGCGCAGCCCGGACTCAAAGGATTGTTGCCCAGCGGGTTCCAGGCGAATCCGACGCAATTGCCGGCGGCGCCCTGGTAGTTTGCCGTGCCGTTGAGAATCGCGGCGAACGCGCTCTTGCTGGAATCGTTCTGCTGCAGATTATTGAACAATGTGCGGCCGTAGGAACCGTACACATCCCAAGTCAGGTCCGGCCCGCTGATGGGAATGTCGCCCTTCAAACCCACGACAGCTTGGAATACGTCGTACTTGAACGATTGAATGCGATCACCGCTGGCACTCAAGAGTTTGGTCAGGGTCAGCGGCTGCGTCAGGGCCGCCGGATTGGCCGGGTCGGCAGGCCGCGAAGCGAGAATGGTCTGAAGTCCGGCGTTGTTGACGACGAAAGGATTGTTCAGCGGGATGAGCAACTCCTTGCCCGGGCCGGTGGAGCCTCCCGCGGTCTCGTCGCGCGCGGTGGATTCCATGAAGTTGAATTGCGTGTAGGCGGAAACGTCGTCGCTGATCTTGTAAGTGCTGCGCGCGAAAATATTGTACTTCGTGAGCGGCACTTGAATGGCGAAGTACTGGCCCAGGGCAACTTCCGCCTGTCGGCAGTTCGGGCTGATGTTCACGCCTTTCAGGGTGCCTACGCCTTTGTAATTCTGCACGCAGTTGGGTGCGGCGAGGTCCGTGAAAATCGTGCCGTCGGTATTGACGCCCAGCGAACCGTTATACGCGCCGCTCCCGGCGATCGGCGTCGTGCCCGGATAGCCTGCGAGCACGCTGTTGACTGCGCCGATGGTGGGCGCCGTGCCGAAGGTTCCCGCAGGCAGGATTCCTTCCGGCGGTCGCGCGAGTTGCCGAATATTCGCGAAGAATGGGCGGTCGGCGCCGTGTACGACGCCTCGCTCGGTATATTCGATTGCCAGAACCAGGTTGCCGCGGCTGTCGGCGAAGTTGCCGCCGAGCAGCGCGCTGACATGTTCATTCGCACCGTCGCCCGCAGTGGTCTCGCCGTGCTGATAGTTCAATTCTGCGCCGCTGAAATTCGTGCGAAGCTTGAAATTCAGCACGCCGGCGATGGCATCGGATCCATAGGTCGATGAAGCGCCGCCCGTGATGATTTCGACATTGTCGATCATCGACATGGGAATGGTATTGAGGTCGACCGACCCGTTTGGGTTCGACGACATCAATCGCCTTCCATCCATGAGAATCAGCGCCCGGTTCGGCCCCAGTCCGCGCAAGTCACCATAAGCTTGGCCGCCGGCAAAACCGGTGGATCCTTGGACGTCTCCCACCTCGCTCATGCCTTGAGCCGCGGCGAACTGCGGCATTTCGCCGATGGCCCTATCCAATGTGGGCTGGCCCGCGGCCTGCAGAGCCGACTGATCGATCGTGACGATCGGACTGTCGGATTGATAATCGCGGCGCGAAATCCGCGATCCCGTGACCACAATCGCTTCGAGATTCTCGGTTTTTTCCGCCGCCACAGCCGGGGTGGGCGGCGTGTCGGCCGGTGCGGCGGAAGCGGCGGCGCAAGCCACGGCGCCTCCGATGAATGCCGCCGCGATGAAGGCTCGCGGCTTACTCCAAAATGCGAATGACGCGTGTGTGGATTCACCCTCGAGGCGTTCGTTTTCCATATGCTCCCCCAACATAGTTATTCGAGACGATGACGCTCTAGGCCATGGTCGCCAGGCATCAATGGCCACATCATGGGCGCTTACAGCTTTCAGGAACCTTTCAGCGCAGGCGAAACGCGGGGTCAGGCGAAGGCAATACGCACACGCAGCCCTCGGGGGCCGCTTGCCTTGCTCATTTCGATATCCGCATTCAGGGAGGCGGCGAAGGATCGGACAATGGCCAGGCCCAGACCGCTGCCCACGCGGCTCTGATCCCGGTTCAGGCGGTAAAAGCGCGTGAAAACCTTGTCGTGTTCGGCATCGGGTATGCCGGGACCGTCGTCTTCCACGTCAACCACCGGCTTGCCGTCATGATCGAAGAGCCTGACCACGACGCTGCCGCCCGCGTCGTTGTAACGGATCGCATTGTCGATGAGGTTGGCGAATATTTCACTGATCATGATGGGATTGGCCATGGCCGGGAAGCGCTTTTGTTCGGCCTCGAAATGCAGGTCGACCGATGCCTCGAGCGCCTGGGGCACATGCTTCGATGCGATGTCCTGAATGACCTCTCGCAGGTCAATCTCGCCGGAATCGTTGTCGACGGATTGACCGCTGTCGGCGCGCGCCAATTTGAGCAGCTGGATCAACAACCGCTGCAGCCGATCGGAGGCTTCCTGAATGTCCCTGAGCGAGGAATAGGCTTCGTTGTTCGGCGGAATGATGTTGCTGAGAACAGATATGTGCGCGCGCAAAACACTGAGGGGCGTTCTCATCTGGTGCGAAGCATCGGCCGTGAAGCGGCTCATGGTCATCTGCAGACGCTCTGCCTCGAGGGCGCTGGCGCGCAAGGTCTCCAACGCCTTCGCCATGCTGCCAAGTTCATCGGGGCTTCCCGTCGAGGGTACGGCCTCGTCGAATTCGCGGCGGCTGAAGCGCGCGATGGTCCCAATCAACAGCTTCATCGGACGCGCCAGCCGGCGCTGCACATTCACGACCGCAAAAACACCGAAGGCGATCACCGCAATCAGTCCCAGCCCCGACACCAGCAGCATGCGAGACGCGGCGGCGCGCATGGCTTCCGCATGCGTATTCGCTTCATCTTGGGCTTGCTGGGCGATGGCGAGTATGGCGTCGAAGGGTCCATCGCAGAGGTCCGTCCACTCCGCGCTGCCGACGGCCGGCCGGCCGGAATTGTCGAATTTTGCGACAATGGCATCCACTTTGGCCTGTCCCAATTGCGTTTGGTTGCGTGCGACGTAGATTCGTTGTTGCAGGGCGGTCGAAACCCCGGGGCGCAACAAGAACTCATCCAACGTGTGCCACGCCGCCGTGTATACCGCTCGGTTGCCGAACCACATGTCGAGCAGCCCGGCGTTCAGCGGCGCACTGGTTTCGACATTGGAGCGCAACTGCGAGCATTGCAGACCGTAACGGTCGCGAATGGTCCATGCCGTACGGCGCACCTGCACCATTTCGGCAATCAGCGGATCGCCGATCCGCACCGTGTTGCCGACTGCCGCGGAGGCGGTATTCAGCGAGTCGATCGTGCCATGAATGGCCTCGCGCCAACCGTCGATATCATGCAAATTGCGCGCGCTGCGCGGCCGCGACACTTGATCATCCACGGTGCTTTGCAGCGCTTCCACCTTCTGCCAGGCAGACTGTATTGCAGCGGCCAGTTCGCCGTGATTCGCGATATCGGTGGCCTGCAAGGCCCGAAGCGCGCTCGTCACCGTACCGGATGCATTGTGGCGCGCGGCGTCGATCACGGGAGACGGGTCGTCTTGGGAAATGAGGGAAGTGCTGATCTTCGGGACCTGCGCGCGCACCGTCAGCAGCGCATTGAACAGCGTGTGATCAGTACGGGTAAGGCGGGCGATGCGGCCGGCCAATTCGTATCGAGACCAGGCCTGCGCGGCGAGGATTAGCGCGGCCACGAGCAGACCGATCATCAGAACGCCCAATGATGCGATCAGGAACTTTGTTATCGAGGATTTGAACATGCGCGAAGGGCACGCCCGCGGTCACGAAGCCTTGAGCATGTAGCCCAGACCGCGCATGGTCTTTATCGCCGGACCGTCCGGTTCGAGCTTTCTGCGCAGCCGCGCTATGTGCACTTCCAGCGCGTTCGGCGCCACTTCATCTTCCAAACTAAAAACCTCGGCGATCAGCCGTTCTTTGGAGACTACTTCGCCGGCTTTCGCCGTCAGTCTGTCGAGTACCGCCCATTCACGCCGGCGCAGTTGCAATGGCCGTCCCGCTACTTCCGCCGTGCCATGCGTTCGATCGATGGTCAGATTGCCGATCACAAGCACGGGGCTTGGATCTCCGTGATCACGGCGCAGCAGCGCCCGCACGCGCGCGGCCAATTCGCTGGCGTTGAAGGGTTTCAGAAGATAATCGTCAGCGCCGAGGTCCAAGCCTTTGACGCGGTCGGCGATATTGTCGCGGGCGGTCAACACCAAAATGGGTGTCTTGCAGCCATGGGCTCGCAGCCGCTTGATGACCTCAAATCCGGACATGTCCGGCAATCCGATATCCAGGATCACCAGGCTGGACGGCTCGGAATCCATCAAATACAGCGCCGTTTCGCCGTCCTTGGCACTGTCCGCAGCATGTCCGGCCGCCTTCAGCAGCGCGATGATGCCGCGCGACAGCGCAGGGTCGTCCTCAACGAGCAGTACGCGAGCCATGATCCTTCAACCCGTTGCCCTCGCTCAATATCGTGATTTCTATTGGAACACCGAGGAGTTTGCCACGGGGACTCCGTGTCACAAGCGTGGGGAAGGATAAACCAGTGCTTTCCAAAACGCACGACGCATGCGGTTGGCAGGGAAGCGTCGATGTTGATGTGGCTCGCAGCGCGCGCCGGCTACGCTCCGATGACGGCGACGGCGTCTAGCGAACGTAGTCTCAGGACTTCAGGCGCAATCGGCCAATTTGTCGTCTTCGGCTTCCGAGTCCGAGTCCGGGGAAAACAGGGCGGTATCCGAAGCGATCTGCTTGCCCATGAATGCGATCTTGTCCCATTCGCCTTCGCCCAGGCGGTCCCGGTCGCGCGCAAGCTTCTGTACCACTTCGAGAAACGCCTGACGATTGGCAGCCGCAGCGGCGTAATAGGTTTCCAGCAACTTCATGCGCAAATCGGGGCGGTCGGGTTCACGTTCGACTGCCTTCTTCAGAACATCGACCAGATTGGTGCGCCGCTCCTTGGCGACCACGCGCTCGTGCAGCACGCTCGGCATTTGCACGTGCAGAGCCGTGAGATCGAGATCCATAAGGTTGTAATCCAGGTTGGTCGTGTCGACGCGCAGCGCCTCGGCACTGACCATGACCGTTACAGCATCGTCGGCCGCGGCTGCAGCGACCGCTTCAGCCTGTAGCGCGCGGGAATTCAGGCTGCCCGTGGCGGCGCGCGTGTTCGCCGTATCGCCGCTCGCCGCAGCGATCTCGGCCGCAAGAATTGCGGTCTCGCCGGAAAGATCCAACGTGTCTTCGAAAGCCGCCCGCAGTTCATCCTCGCTGACGGTCGCCGCGGGCGTGGGCGGAGCAGCCACCACAGTATTCATGGCCGCGGAGATTTGTTCGCCGGCCTTCGCCTCTTGCTCATCGCGCACGATTTTTCGCACTGCGCTCAATTCAACCGAGTCTTGCCATAGGGGCCGCGGCATGGTGCGCAGCGTTTCGCGCGGCACCGGCTCCTCCGCGAGCACGTCATTCGTGGCTGGCTCCGAAGTCTCATCCACCATCGGCGCGCTGACGGCCAGGGTCGAGTCGGCGCTGATCTTCGGCATCGCGCGGCGACGCAGCTTGAGGAGCATCGCACCAAAAGCGCCTGCCAGCAGACCTAAGCCCCCGATCAACGACGGCACCAACCAGTGGCGCGGGGCGGGGGCCGCCGCGACCGGAAGACTGACCGCCTCTTCGGCGTACCGGACCTGGGCCTGCAGGCTCAGCAATTTGCCGTTCTCACGTTCCAACTGGCCTTGTATGTCGTGAAGCCCCTGTTCGAGGGACTGGACGCGCAGATTGAGCGCTGCTGCTTCCGCCGCATCCCCGCTCGCCTTGATTGCATCGGCGGCAGGCGCAGTCCCAGTCATCGCTTGCACCGGCGCCGGCATCGCCTGCACTTGCGCCGGCATCGCTTGCACTTGTGCCGGCGTAGCTTGCACGTGCGCAGCCGCGGCGCGCGCTCTGTGTGGTGCTGAACGCCAGGCCGTCATCTGTGCATGAATTTCGCGGCTGGCATCTTCCTGGGATATGGTTGAGATGTCTGCGGCCGACGGAATCGTCAGCACAGCACCCAGACGCAGGCGATTTATGTTGCCCTCGAATGCCTTCGGATTGGCACGGAAAATCGCCAACATCGTTTTCTTGAGGTCGGAATCGGAACGCGCGCCGACGCGCCACGCGACACCACGCAGCGTTGCTTTCGCGCCGATCTTTACATGAGTGGTCGCACGCGTCGTGCTCGCTGCCGGAGACGCCGTGACGTCGGGAGAAGCGATCGGAGTGGCCGCAGCTGCCAAAGTGTTGGTCACCGCAGCAGCCGGCGCCGGCAGCGCCGGCGTCGCGAGCGGAACTATGGGCGAACGCACGGCCGCGGCCACCTGAGTCGCGGCAGGGAAGCCGGCGGGATCCAGCAGCAGAGAATACTGGCGAATGACTTCGCCATTGTGCCAGCGAAGATCAACCAGCAGATTGACGACAGGCTCGGTGAATGAGTCGGTCGAGCGGATGACCAACACGGGGCTTCCCTTCAAATCGTGCGAAACCTTGAACGTGGCCGACGCGAGGAAAGCTGGACGTACGGCACCGAACCGCAGAAATGTATCCCGATTGGCAATCGACGCGGTCAGGCTGGATAGTTCTTCGGCAGTTGCGCCGAGGATGTCGATTTCGGCCGCGAGCGGCTCGTTGAGAGCGGAGTTCACATGGATCTCTCCCAACCCCAACGCGTGAGCCGCGCCAGGCAACGAAAGCGCCATCATCAATACTAACGGGTTCTGCCCGCGCGACATCTTTTACTCCAAGGTACCGATTCACCTCAACGCTTTGGGTTTAGGCGCTGCTGGGGAAGATGCTATTCGACCGAATCCGCTGTTGATACAAGCGATTGCCAGGACTTCGACGCAGTTCACGCATGTTTTTGTGGTGCGGCGCATACCCAATAGTGTGACGCCGCGCAGGGTCCGGAGTGGGGCCTCGACGCTGCGCATTGGAGCGCTCTGCGGCTAGCCCGGCGTAATATTATCGCTGAACTTCAGGCGCAGGAATCATCGTCACGATGAAAACAATTCTCATAACCGGCGGCACACGCGGCATTGGCCGGGCCACGGCACTCCTGTGTGCCAGGGAAGGCTGGAGCGTTGCCCTCAATTATGTGAGCGACTCGGCAGCTGCCGATGAGACCGCCCGCGAGGTTCGTGCCGCCGGCGGCCGGGCGACCACGCTGCGCGGCGATGTCGCCATCGAGGCCGATGTCGTTTCCCTTTTCGACGAGGCTGAATCACAGCTCGGCCGGCTCGATGGGGTTGTAGTCAACGCGGGTATCGTCGCACCCGCCATGTCGCTCGCGGACATGGATAGTGCCCGGCTCAAGCGCATGTTTGAAGTCAATGTTTATGGAGCTTACCTCTGCGCTCGGGAGAGCGCTCGACGCTTGTCCAAGGATCACGGTGGCCACGGCGGCTCCATTGTTCTGGTCTCCTCGGCGGCCAGCCGATTGGGCTCACCCTTCGAATATGTTGACTACGCCGGATCAAAAGGCGCCATCGACACGTTGACGATTGGCTTGGCCAAGGAACTGGGGCAGCAGGGAGTGCGGGTCAACGCCGTCCGGCCGGGGCTCATCGAAACCGATATTCATGCCAGCGGCGGGCAACCAGACCGGGCAACACGTCTCGGCGCCGGCACACCGATGGGCCGCGCGGGGCTTCCTAAGGAGGTAGCCGAGGCGATCGTTTGGTTGTTGGGCGACGGCGCCTCGTATACAACGGGCGCCATACTGGATGTCGCCGGAGGGCGCTAGTCAGCGTTCGTGTGTCCGTCTTACGCGACTAGCGTCGACTTGGCGTCGACCAGTCGCTCAAGGCCACTACGTTTCCGTCGTCGGCGACTTTTTTGACATATCTTGTGTCGGCGGTCACGAACGTCCCTTTGTGAATCAGTGCGAGCGCGTGGTAGGCCGCATCGTAAAATGTGACCTCATACTTGCTCGTGAGTTCTAGGGTTGTCGTAAGCCAGACTGGTGTAGGTGGCGCCTCTTTCAACTCGAATTTCATGAGCGCAGACATCCAGCTCACGGCATGGGCAGGAAAGCGCCGAGCAATCGTATTTCCCACTTCATAGAGCCATAGACTGGGCAATAGCGACCGTACCGATTCCTCTAATATGGATGTGCGCAGTTGCAGTGCTCGGTCCGTATCTGGCTCATCGTCCGACGGCAGCACCCATTTGAGCAGCACGGAAGCATCGGGCACGATCAGTGGGACGGCCATTTAGTCTTTCCGTGCTCGGTCTTCACGGACCCACCTGGCGAGTTCCGCGGTGCTGATTTTCGGCAGCTGGGCACGCAGGGCGTCCATCTCGCGCGCCGCGTCGCTTCTGCGGCGTTTCGTGGCCCAGGAACGCAATGCTTCATTGATGGCGCGGCTGCGCTCGCCGGCAGGGATTCTGCCGAGAAATCCCCAAGTATCTTCGTCAATCATGACATTGATGCGTTTGCTCATGTAGCAATTCTCCTATCCTCAAAGTGTGTATATCATTACACACTCAAACACTCGAATCCAGTTCGTAGGTTCGGCGCACAGCGGAGCCCGCGGCAAGGGTTCAGCGGCGACCCTTCAGAATCGACGGCAGTGTTCTCGATTGTGTTTCGATTGAAATACGCGCCCGGCGCTGCGAAATCGATGCGTAACCATTCCTCCCCAGACTTCCCGCCGAACGGATTTTGCATTCAGTGTGGATTTACTCGGGAGGTGCAAGGCTGTGAAGATCGGATACAAGACCTGCTGCAATGCCTTTTTATTGTGTGCGTTGCTGGCCGCAACAGGCGCCGCACAGGCCCAAAGCACCGCGGCTACGGCCGCGCCGGCCGATGACGGGCTTACCTTCCACGGCATTACGCTATACGGCACCGTTGACCTTGGTCTGCAATATCAGACGCACGGCGCGCCGATCAGCGATTTCTACCCAGCAGGCAGCGCGGATATCGTGCAGAAAAACAGCAACCACTCAGTGACAGGGATTACGCCGAGTAACCTGAGCCAGTCCCGGATCGGCTTACAGGGCCTGGAGCCGATTGGCGGCGGTTGGTCGGCGGTGTTCAAACTGGAAACGTTTTTCAATCCGCAGTCCGGCCAACTCAGCGATGGGCTGAAGTCATTGACGCAGAACAACGGCCGGAGTGTGGCTTCAGGCACGCAGAACACGAATCTGGATTCCAGCGTGGCGGGGCAAGCCTTTCAGCAGTCCTATGTGGGCATCAGCTCCAAGCTGTATGGAACATTCACATTTGGCCGCCAGAACACATTGCTCGCAGACGGCATTGCCAAATACGACCCTAATTACGCTTCTCAAGCTTTTTCGTTGATAGGCCTCTCGGGAACCACTGCGGGGGCCGGCGACACGGAGGATCGCCGTCTCGATGGAACGTTGAAATATGTGGCCACATACGCCGGTATTGCGCATTTTGGCGCCATGTTCAAGCCCAATACGGGTAATGGACTGACCGATTCGGTTTTCCAAGTGAATGTCGGCGGCGAATATGCGGGCGCATCGGTGGATGCTTACTATGTAAAGAGAAACGACGCCATCGGCGCAGCGTCCCTAAGTGCCGCCCAAGTAGCCGCGTTGCCGGGCCTGGGCTTCTCGTCGAACAACTCACTGGCCGGAACGATTTCCGACAACACCAGTTTTAGCGTCATGGCCCTTTATAGTTTTGGTGCGCCTAAAATCTTCGCGGGCTACGAGCACATCAGCTTTGCCAACCCGACGACGCCGCTGCCGGTTGGCAATAACATCATTGGTGGCTACGTACTCGCGTTCGTCAACAATGCCGCGTTTCCCAACAACAAGGTTTTGCAAGTTTACTGGGCGGGCGTGAAATACGCCGTTACGCCCAATGTCGAACTCACTGCGGCATACTACGGTAACAAGCAGAATTCCTATGGAACCGGTGCCGATGCGGGCTGTTCCACAACGGTGGCCGGCACCTGTAGCGGCACTCTGGATGCTTTTTCGTTCGACGCCGTTTGGCGATTGACCAAGCACTTCGATACGTATGCCGGCCTGATGTACACCGGCGTGCACGGCGGCCTTGCCAATGGCTACGTGTTTCATACGACCGACATGAATCCGACAATCGGTGTGCGTTTCACCTTCTAGCACATGTCGCAGAATCGCCTGGCGATCCTGCCGGACATCGCGCACTACGAAATGGGCCTCGCACCGCAGTTGGTCGACACCGCTCTGCCGTTCCTGAACGGCCAAGGTCGCGCCAAGAGCTGGGACGAGCAGGTGAGCGCGAAGTAGATGGACGCGTCCCGTTCCTCCTACGGCAAAATCTCAACGCGCGTCTTGCCCGCGGTTAGATTCCAGAGGTCTTGCAAATCTTCATCGGACAGCGCCACGCAGCCATTGGTCCAATCGCGTGTTTTGTAATACGAGACTGGCTTGGTCGGTTGATTGGGTTCTCCGTGAATAAAAATATCTCTGCCCGGGGGTCGGTGCAGCGCGGAGGATCGTTTCAAGTCCTCGGGGCTTGGATAGGAAATGTGCAGCGCCTTGAAGTAATGGCTGTGCTCCTGGCGGAAATCGATGAAGTAGCTGCCCTCGGGTGTGCGAAAGTCCCATTCGCGCTCTTTGGCACCGGTGGGACTCAGGCCCAGCGCAATGCGATAACTGCGCAGCGGAGAATTCTCGCGCAGTAAGTAGAGTTTCCGCTCGTGCTTGACGATGAGAATGGTATCCGCGCGCTGGGCGAGCGAGACAGATTGAGCGGGACTCTGTGCGTAAACCCCGAGCAACAGGGAGACAAAAACCGCCGGTAGCCAGAAACGGTTGGCGCGCCGCGCGAAAATGCGCCGCTCCGGATCATTCGCCAAAAGCCCACTGCTTGAAGCGTCGGTTGACATATGCTTGCGTAGCTACTCGTTGAACGATGGAGCCACCTTAGCCAATCGAAGGCTTGTGAATTTAGGCGTAGATCCCAATCTCAGCGCAAAGCCTGGAGCTGCATCGCGCCATCCCGATGAAATCCGTCACACTTCACGCGATTTAACAGAACGAGCCACTATCGCATCGCACTGGCGTAAACTTTCCAGTGCGAACTCGTGTATCGATGCGGGGAGCTCAAGCCATGACGCAGACATATTCCGGCGGCTGTCAGTGCGGCAAAGTGCGCTACGAAGTTCAAATGGACATCGGCGAGGTCCTCGCGTGTAACTGCTCGCGATGTGGACGGCTGGGTTCGTTGCTGGCGTTCGCGCCGGCAACTCAATTCGCGCTGCTGTCCGGTGACGCCGACCTGACGAAGTTCGAGTTCAACAAACACATGATCCAGCACCAATTCTGCTCAACCTGCGGCATTCAGTCATTCGCAATGGGCACGCACCCGAAGACCGGCGCAAAATTGGCGGCTATCAATGTCCGATGCGTGGATGGCATCGACGTGGACGCGCTCAAGGTAAAAAAGGTTGACGGCAGAAGACTCTAACCGCCGCGTTCACCGCCGGCTGCACCGCCGTTGGCAATGTGAACGCGCAAATAGGCGGAGTGGGCGACGAGGTAAAGTTCAGAAACCAAGTGATCGGATTCGGTGGTAACGTTGGGTTCGTTACCTTGGATGGCGCTTATAAAAGTCCAGCTGAGGGTGTGGCTTATCGCTGCCCGGCCAGTCCATAGAAATCATCGCGTGCGAAACCATGTAGGATTGCGGTCCAAAGAGCGGCAGCGTGATACTGCGGTGCAAGTTCGTCGTCAGGCTTTGAGGGGAGCACGAAATGGTCACAAAGAAGAAATCAACCGGTGTCAAAGGGGCCAAGAGCCGCGCCACGGCGGCGAATCGGGCAAGTCCCAAGACCGTGCAATCGGCTACATATAAAGAGCCGGGCTTGATGAAGCGGCTTGCCACGGGCGCTGTGGTCTGCGCGGAAGGATACGTGTTCGAGCTGGAGCGGCGCGGCTATTTGCAGGCCGGCGCCTTCGTACCGACCGTTCTGCAGGAGCACCCCGAGGTCGTGGAGCAGCTCCATATGGATTTCGTGCACGCTGGCTCCGATGTCACACAGGCTCTGACCTACTACGTGCATCGGGAAAAGTTGCGTGTGATCGGCCGAGAGAAGGATCTCGAGGCGATGAATCACGTCGCTCTCAAGATCGCAAAGAAAGTCGCGCGTAAAACTCAAACACTGTTTGCCGGCGACATCTGCAACACGAACATTTACGATCCCAACGACAGCAAGGCGCTCAAGCAAGTGGCGCGGATCTTTGAGGAGCAGGTCGGCTGGGCGGCGGACGCCGGCGTCGACTATATCGTTGCCGAGACCTTCTCGTGGGGACAGGAGGCTCTAATGGCGCTCGATGCCATCAAGAAGCACTCCAAGGTGCCGGCCGTGGTTACCTTCTCCATCCATCGCGAGCTTGTGACACGCGAAGGCTGGACGGCTGCGGAGACCTGTCGGCGCCTCGAGGCTGCCGGCGCGGATGTGGTGGGGCTCAATTGCCATCGCGGCCCAAAGACGATGCTTCCGCTGCTGAAAGAGATCCGCGCGGCGGTCAAATGCGATGTGGCCGCACTTCCCGTTCCCTATCGCACCACGGAGGAACAGCCATCATTCATGTCACTGACTGATCCATGTTGCGGAGACCGGCGCGCCTTCCCGGTTGGACTGGACCCATTCGTCGTCACCCGCCAGGAGATATTTGACTTTGGGCGCGAAGCCTACGCCATGGGCATCAAGTACCTGGGTGTCTGTTGTGGTGCGGGTCCTCAGCACATTCGGGCTCTGGCCGAGAGCTTGGGGCGACGTCCGGAGGGCAGCAAGTATTCCGTGGACATGTCGAAGCATGCATTCTTCGGCACCGATCAGAAGATCAAGACCGTGCAGACGGAGTACCGGTCTCGACTGTAGCGTCCCTTCTCGCTCACCAACCGATCCCGTAGTCCTCGCCGTGGTTGCTCGAGCCGCCCCACATCGTTCCGTGCGCACTGTCGAGCTCGATGGCGTTGATCGGACCCGAACTTCGTTCTTCGAAGTCGAGCTTATAGCCCATGCGCACGAGTTCCTGGCGCACCCAGGTCGGCGTCGCTGTGTTCACCGTGAGGCGGCCGGGTATGGACTCGTGCGCGCCGAATGAGTCGCGCATCTGGTAGCTGGTGATGTTGGCGGCCTCAGTCGCTTCCTGCGGCGTCATTCCGAACTCGACCACGTTCAGAAAGAACTGCAGCAGGTTTTGATCCTGGGTGTCGCCGCCTTGTACGGAAAAAACCAGAAACGGCTTGCCCTCCTTCAGGGCCAGAGTCGGCGTGAGCGTTGCACGCGGACGCTTGCCGGGCTCGAGCACATTGAAAGGGTTCTCCGACGCATCGAGCACGAAACTCTGCATGCGCTGACTCAAGCCCACGCCGGTGTGGCCCGCGATCACCGCGGGAGTCCAGCCGCCGCTGGGCGTCACCGACACGGCCCAACCCTTTTCATCCGTGGCTTCGACGCTCGTCGTGCCCAGCCGGAACGTGCGGTCGTACTCGACCAGCGCCGTCGGGCTCCACTCCGCTTTGGCGGCGGCGGATGCAGGCATCTTGCTGTGCCACTTCTGCAGAATGGCCGTGAAGGGGTTCTTGCCGCCCTGATACGGATACGGATCGCCGGGGCGGATGTCCGGATCATTGTGTTCGGATTGGATCAGCTTCGCGCGCTCATGCGCATAATCCTTCGACAGCAGTCCGCGAATCGGCGACTCCGGTGGGAAGTAGGGGTCGCCGTAATAGAAATCGCGATCGGCGTAGGCAAGGTTCATGGCTTGATACAGCGTATGGATGTAGCGCGCGCTGTCGTAGCCCATGGATTTCAGATCGAAGCCCTCGAGAATGTTCAGGGCCTGGAGCATGACGGGGCTTTGCACCCAGGTGGTGAGCTTATAGACCTCGATGCCCTTGTAGTTCGTGTGCACCGGCTCTTCGATATGCACTTTCCACTTGGCCAGGTCCTCCATGGTGAACAGGCCGCCCTGCTCGCGCGTACCACGCACCAGCTCCTGCGCGATATCGCCCTTGTAGAAGCGCTCATACGCGGCGTATATCGCCGCCTTGCGGTCCTTGCCGGCTGCACGGGCTTTGTGCTCCGCTTCCACCAGTTTGCGCAAGGTCGCGGCGAGCTCCGGTTGGCGGAAGATCTCGCCGGGCTGCGGACCCTCGCGCACCTCGCCGGGGTGGATGAGTATGGTGCGCTTGGAGTAGGGCCATTGCGCGATCTTGTCCTTGTAATGCTCGATGGTGTTGGACAGTTCCGCCTCCATCGGATAGCCGTCGGCCATCTGGATTGCGGGGGCCAGTACCTCGGCGAGGCTCATGCTGCCGTACTCCGCCAGCATGGTCATGAGGCCGCCCGGCGTTCCCGGGGTGACGGCGGCGAGCGGGCCGAACTCGGGCGGATAGTTCATGCCCTTCTTGTGAAAGAATTCCGGAGTCGCACCCGTGGGTGCGACGCCAAGTGCGTTGATGCCGATGACTTTGCCGGTGTTCGGGTTGTAGATCAGCGCCTGGGTCTCGCCGCCCCAGGAGAGCGTGTCCCACATGGTGGAGGTCGCGGCAATCATGGCGCAGGCGGCATCGACCGCGTTGCCGCCTTTCTGAAAGATCATTGCCCCGGCCGTCGCGGCCAGCGGCTTGCCGGTGACCGCCATCCAGTGCTGCGCGTGAAGGGCGGGCTTTTGCGTGCGTGCCTCAACGGCTTGCAGTGAACCGACCAGGATCGCGGCCGTGCATAGAACGATTGCCAACCTATTGGAGCCAATTCTCATTCTTCAATCCTTCAAGAGCCAATTGCTGTTGAGCAAAGGATACGGCAGCCGCTAAATGATTGCAGACGCTAGATGTTTGCGGTCCCTACGGGCTCAGCGGAATGCGTTTGGGCTTGGGCACCGACTTCGACAAACCGAAGTCAGGCGGGAGCGGCGGAATGACTTGGTTGGGATACCAGAAAGTCAGGTGACAGCTCTCGCAGATTCCGTCCATCGCCGCGCCGGCGTTCATCATGCCGGTCGAATCTTTCTTGTCGATGGAAGTGAGCATTTGTTCGCCCGCATCGCGCAGCGCACGGGCAAATTCCACGAAAGTGGCGTGTTTCGAGTCGAGGAGCTTCTGCCCCTCATCAGCGCTCAGCACGCCCGAGGTGCCCTGATCGAGGACGGGACTGCCTGGTGCCACGAGCTTGCGCCCATCCATGATCAGCAAATTCGTGCCTTCAATCAACGAAATGGCGTGCCGCCTCGCCTCCTGCCATTCCTCGTCCGTGTGCGGTTGGCGAAAGACCGTCCCTTTCACCGTTTCGGTAATGCTGACCGAATCCCACAGCGCATCCGCTGCAGGATCAATGACAGCGTCCATCAGTTCTTGAATGCTGGCCTTGATTTGAAATGGCGGTGCCGGAGGCGTGGGCGCGAGCGCAGGAACCGCCGTACTGACTTCGGTTTTCTGACAGCCGCCAACCCCCAAAAGTGCGGCAAATAAAGAACAAGCCAGAATTGACGCGCTTCGCATGCAGACCACTCCCTCAAGATCGCTGTTGAAACATTCAACGGGCCCCCTAGTCTGCCACGAAGCGTCAAGGATGACGCGACCCCAGCGGCGGCGGGTTGCGTAAGCAGAGCCGCCAGCTGTAAGTGATACTGGCTCGCGCCGCCGCGTTCCCGCATTTCTGCATGTTTTGCCGAGAAATGAAGCTTGCCCGAGTTGTATATACGGGGGTATTTTCGGCCATTGAATCATGGCAACCAAGATTCAGCACATACGGACGCTGCGCCTAAAGGTGAAGGCGGAAGGCTATGCGTGGCTCAATGCTGCGGCGATCGAAGTGAACCAGGTTTGGAATTTCGCCAATGCCAGCAGCTACAAGGCGGCGCGCCCCTTTGCGGGACAGCCTAAATGGCTCACCGCGTTTGATCTGGACAAGCTCACTGCGGGGGCAAGCAAGTGCTTTGAACGTATCGGCGCGGATACCATTCAGCGGGTCAATGCCGAGTATGCGACCCGTCGACAGCAATTCAAGCTATCAAGGCTTAACTGGCGCGTGAGCAAAGGCGCGAAGCGTTCCTTGGGCTGGGTGCCTTTCAAAGCGGCGCAACTAAAACGAAAAGGAAAGTCCCTGCGCTTCTCAGGCAAAGCCTTGCGGGTCTTTGAGCGCGAGCTTCTCGAGGCAGTCACGTGGAAATGCGGCTGCTTTGCTCAGGATTCGGTCGGGGACTGGTGGTTGTGCTTGCCCGTCGCAGTGGAAGTTTCTCAGTCGGTTGCGCCGAAGGCGGAAGTCGGCATCGATTTGGGATTAGAGCACATCGCCACCACGAGCGATGGGGAGAAGCTGTTCTCGCGTCATTTCTATCGAAACATCGAGAAGAAAATTGCGAATGCTCAGCGCCGGGGTCATAAACGTCAGGCCAAGCGCCTGCACCGAATCGCTGCGCGGCGACGAAAGGAAGCCTTGCATCGGTTCTCAACGAAGATTGTTAAGGAATACCACAATATCGTCATTGGCGATGTGAGCAGCAGAAAACTGGTGAAGACCCGGATGGCTAAGTCGGTGCTCGATGCCGGTTGGGGAATACTCAAGACGCAGTTGCTGTACAAGGGCCAGCAGGCCGGCAGGCGCGTAACGATCGTCAATGAGAGAAACACAACGCGAGAATGCAACGACTGCAAGGCCCT
>DASQPK010000147.1:0-2456 GCA_035643995.1 Steroidobacteraceae bacterium
TAGCTTGTTTCGAAGCCAAACGAGCCTGGCGACGGAAGGTCTTTGTCGATGTAAGTCAGGTTGAATCCCAAGTTGTTGCGGCGAGCGAAGTCATATGTCTCATAGAGCACCGAACGGATTTGCGTCTTCGTGACGGAAGCAGAAGCTCGTGCGGCGATGTCGATCGTGCTGTTCGGCACCAATTGGAAGTCGCGCTCCACTTTATCGTTCACAAGGACATAGATGTTCATGCGCAGACCTCTGACGAACGCGCCGTTTCGCAGCAAAAATGCTTCCGGCAAGGTCAGGACCGGCGCCGTCACCCCTCCATCCACGTGCATCTCCTGAAAGCGATGTCCGTTCGCTTCTGCATCGATCAGCATCGGAGGAAAAACCACCGGGATGCTTGCGGACGCGGCCAGCACGTCCCTGAATAAATTCAGCGCCTGGGCGGACCTGATCGCAGCGATGCGGCCCATATCCCAGATCACCGTGCGCTGCGTATCGAGATTGGTCGTTACGATGAGAAGCCTTCGGCCCTTGGCGTTTTCGGCGGCGATTGCCGCGAGCATATCCTGGCCGATATAGCGGGCGACGAGTTCGCGCAGGTGGGTATTTCCAAACAGACCCGATCCAAAAACAGCGCGCACGATGTTTGGTGTGTTGAGCAGGCTTTCAGCCACTCCGCTGGTGTAAACCTCCCGCAAGGTCGCGTCGTAGGCAGGACCGAGAAACGCAAAGGGCGCAATCAGCGCACCCGTGCTCACTCCTGAGACCGCTGAAAATTGGGGACGCGTGCCGGCGGCAGACCAGCCATTGAGCACACCCGCGCCATATGCGCCGTCGGCGCCGCCGCCTGACAATGCGAGATAGCTGAGCGGACCGGGGCGAAAGCTCGCATTTGACTTGAGAAAGGTCGATGCCGGCTCGTCCGCATAGGCGCGCAATTCCCTGAGATCCAGCACCGTCGAGGATGCCGCATCGGAGGCTGTATAAGATGTGCGCGGCAGGGAGCTGCAACCGGCAAGAACGAGCACGACAGCCAGAACGGCGAATGGCCAGACAGTCAACCATCGACGAAAACGCATTACTTTTTGCTCTACTCTTTATTCTGGTTCTGCTTGCTATCCTCAGCGCGCTCTCACGCTGTTCAAGAAGAGCTCGACGGCGGCCCGTCTCCGCCGCTCCAGAAACTCCGGGTCGATCGCGATGCCGTGCAGGGCAAGCCGGGTGGAATGCCCGAGCAGAAGATTCAGGAACAGGTCGGCGGCGAGTTCGGGGTCATCCACTTTGATCTCGCCGCGAGCGGCAAACTGCCGAAGCAGAATCGCCACGCCCCGGATCCCGCGCAGCCAGCCATCCTCGTGTGCGAGCCTTGCCAATTCCGGGAATTGAACGGCCTGCGCCGCCAGAATTCGCTGCAACGTGGCGCACTCCGGCATGTGCGCTTGCGCAAGCATGTGTCGGCTAAGCTCATGCAAGGTCGTCTCGATATTTTTGGGATTGCTGTCGGTGGCCTGGGCCTCGGCTGCCGCCGATAGAGGAGCCAGCCAATCTCGAATCCTGCCGCGCAGGACTGCCGCGAACAAATCGCGCTTGTCGCGGTAACGGGCATAGACCGTCGGCTTGCTGACCCCGGCTGCCTCCGCGACGGCGTCGATGGATGTGCCATCAAAACCCCGCTCCATGAACAGCGTCGTTGCGACGTCGAGCAACCGCGCGTCACGCCGCAAGGCCTCCTCGCGGGTGGGGCGGCCGCCCGCGCCCCGCCGGACAGGGCGTTCGGCAACTTCTCCGCCACTCATCAAAAAATCTCCTTGTCAGGCAATCGAAGCCTATATATAAACCATACCGTATAGTTTATATAATGGCTAGCGAAAAATGCGGTCTGCAACCCGGTTAAGCGCTGCGAAAGGGTTCATTGAGCGTTTGGGCAACGGGAATCGCGGAACTTAAGGGTTCCCGATGCGGCAGCCGGTTTGGGGCTTAGCCCCCACCCAAACCGGGCGTCGCGATGCGCCGGCCGGCCTGTGGGATCGCCGTCCCTCTCCCCAGGCCGGCCGTCTGCTTCGGGCAGCAGCACGTGGCGCCGCAGAGAGTTCTGACCAGGCGCTATGACTCAACGAAAGTTAGCGCATGCAACAGAACCAACCAATCGAGCGTGCCCACATCGTCTGGCGTTTCCAACGCCCAATTAGCGCCGAGATCATATCGTTGCGCAACTGCATCAGAACTCATCGCGAGGGGCCATGAACGGGCAAGACCCGCATCCAGGAGAATTGACCTCAGCGCTCGCTCGCGCCGAGGTCATCTCGCGGCCACCGATACTCAATCTGTCAGCTGACCGTTCCAGATCGCGATCAACATCGATCTACGACAGTCCATCAACCGCACACCTGACGGGGTTGCAGGCGCCAGCCATGCGTAGTGTGCACGCGTCGCTGGACCACATAGCAACTGCCGTTGTCAGCGTATGA
>DASQPK010000148.1:0-3806 GCA_035643995.1 Steroidobacteraceae bacterium
CGGCGGCCGCGGGTTCCTGGGTCATTTCTGGGAATACCGCCGCGTACCAAAGTTGCCGTGAGTGCGGCCGGCTGAGTGGATGCGGCGCGGTTGTCTGCGGCGGCGCTATGGATAGAGACGCGAGTGGCGCTAGTGGCGCAAGCGGTGCTGCCGGTAGGGACGCAGGCGGGGCGTCCGGACGGCGCACCGCTGAGCCGTATTCGGCGGCAAATAAGTCTGCCGTCCGGAATTTCGCCGAACGCTTCATCCTATTTCTCCGCGGCCTTCAGGCCGGCGAGGGATAGCGCGGCGCGCATCCCTGTCAAAATCCGCCAAGATCTACCGGGCCCGGCCTGCCGCCTTGCACTTTGAGCAAATCGACGCGCGCCTCATGCTCCCCTCGGCTCAAACTCAAGCGCAAGTTGGCGGGTGAAGATTCGAAACGATGTCTCGCGGGACGAAACAACACGCCGAGCGAACCGCCGGCCTCGGCTGCGAGCTTCAAGCGCCGCAGCCAGCGATCATCGGTGCCCTTCAGCCAGAGCAACACGGCAGCGCAGACACCGGAACTCAAAGCCTGTTCAGCGGCCCACAAAGCCTCGGTGGCAGTACTTGGCCGAACCACCAGCAAACGCCCCAGTTCGATCCCCTGCTGCGCCAAGGCAGGCGCATAGGGTTCATGGGGGGGTGCAATCCAAACCAGCCATGGCGCTTCACTGCCGGCTTGGGTGCTGCGTTGGCATGCCGCCAGCGCCGGCAAAAAAAGCTGCACTTCGCCAAGACCGGTCTCATCCAGCAACACCTCGATGAGCGACGCCGTCGGCCACCCACCCCCCGGCAAGCGGGCATCCAGCGAGCTCTTACCGGTGGACCAAACCGGACGAGCGGGGGCAGCCGAGGCGTCTTTTAACTTCCAGACACGCGCATCGGCCAAAACGTCCGCAAGCGACGATGATTCACGCAGCATCCACGTCTTCGGAATTGTTTACTTCGGTGAAGCGGTACATGACGCATGCTCGCTTCTCGCTTCCCCTTTTCAAGATTCGCAGTTCGTTGAGGGGCACCGGGGACGGCATTACTGCCAGCTCCTGAACTCCCCTCTCCCTGCGCGTTTTGGGCAGGATGTCGCCCGCGTTTCCCCGTTCCTCGGGGTACGCATACAAATTACGGGATGCATTCTCATCCCGATTCATCTCGTTGCCGCAAGCGCAGGACATCCAGCGCTTCGAGAGCGGCATGTCGTGAATCTCGCCGCACGCCGAGCACCTGCGGCTGCTCGGGTACCAGCGATCCGCTTCAGTCACTTCGCGCTGCCGCCAGTCAGCCTTGTAGGTGATCTGGTGCAGAAACTCGCCCATGCCGGCATCGGCAACACTCTTGGCGAGGTGGCGGTTGCGCATCATGCCCTTCACGTTGAGCGATTCGACGACGATCTGATGCGCATGGCGTACCAGCATCGAGGTAGCCTGGTGCGAGGCATTCTTGCGAATGTTTGCCACACGCTGATGCAGGCGGGTGAGGCGGCGCTTGGCCGCCTCACGGCGCTTGCTGCCCTTGAGGCGGCGACTCACCCGGCGCTGATACCGTGTCAGGCGCTTCTCGGCCTCACGCAGCGCCTTGGGCGCCTCGATGGCGATGATCTTCTCTCCGTCGAAGGCGGTGGCCAACGTCTTGACACCCAGGTCGATGCCAACGCGCGCGACCTTCGGAATGACGTATTCCGGGTGCTGACATTCGAACACGCTCGACATGTACCACTTGCCCGCGTCGCACCAGACGCGAGAGGACAGCAGCCGGCCCTCAGGCAGTTCACCGCCACGGAATTTGACGGTACCCAACTTAGGAAGCTTCGCCTTGCCCTCTTCAAAGGCGGTCCGCTGGTTCACCATATAGACGGAGAACTGGCGCTGGAATTTGCCACGGAACTTGGGACGTTTGGCTCGCTTCTGGAACCAGTTTTGGAACGCCTTGTGCATATCATCGGCCAGCGCCAGCAGCGCATGAGCCGGAATCTCGGCCATCCAGACCGTCGCCTCCTGTTTCTTGAGACCCACGACGAAGTTCTGGATGGCGGCCTTGTTCGGCCACTTCCCCTCACGCTCGCGGCGCTTGAAGCACAAGTCGAGCGTAGCATTCCATGCGCGACGCAATCCGCCCTGCCAGCGGCGCAGAGCCGACCTCTGTGCCCGATTCAGATACAGGCGCAGGACAATGGCGCGGGTGACGGGTTCGGTGTTCATGCGGTTAGGACATCCTTCAACGGTTCGGTATGAGCGCAGATCACCGCCAGCGGATCGCGACGGCTCTATTCGCCGGAACTGTGATTGACGCGCAGATCAATGATGACAGCTCTCAAAGTGTCGCAACCTTCACAGGTTCTCTACGTCTTTACCGCGACGCAGGACACCGACGACCACCCCTTCGATAATCATGGGTTGTTCTTTGAGATCGATGCGAATGGGTTCGAAGTCGGCGTTTTCAGGCAGCAGCCACACGATCGTGCCTTCTTGCCGATACCGTTTGACCGTGACCTCGTTTTCCAAACGCGCGACCACGATTTGACGATTGCGCACCTCAGGCGTGCGGTGCACGGCCACTAAATCACCGTCCAAGATGCCGGCATTTTTCATACTCATGCCCTGCACCTTCAGCAGATAATGAGGTTGCGGCTGGAATAATTGCGGGTCGATTTGATAGCGCTTTTCGATATGCTCTTCAGCCAGGATCGGGCGGCCGGCAGCGACGCGGCCGATGAGCGGCAGACCCAATTGTTCACGCAGAATATCTTTGAGTTGAATGCCTCGAGAAGCTCCCGGGATGAGGTCGATCACACCTTTGCGCTGCAGGGCACGCAAGTGTTCTTCGGCAGCATTCGGTGATTTGAAACCCAGCGTCCGCGCTATTTCCGCACGGGTCGGCGGCATGCCGCTTTCGGAAATGGCGTTTTGAATCAGTTTAAGGATCTGAGTTTGACGGGGCGTAAGGTCCGACATGCATCACCTGTATATGTAGACAGTTGCTGTTATTATATACAGTCTGAGAGCGCTGGCAAGTCAGACCCTAAAATCCAAAGATTCCCAGCAGCGAGACTTCTCCCACCAGCCCTCGCCGCTCACCGGCAGGGGCAGCAGTCAACGCTCATTCGAGGATCGCATTCTTGCCGCATCTCATCCTCGACAACCATGACCTTCGACGGCCACACCCCGCAACGAATTCCACTTCAAGATCCCGGCTCGAATTCTATGATCAGGATGAACCCCATCGGCATGTTTCTTTGAAGAAACATTTGGCGCGGAACAACTGATTGTCGGTATGGGACGGCTTCCGTTCGCGCAATGCGGGCCCTGCCATCCAAACGCGAGCCCTGTAAAATTTTCATTTACATGGCGGATTTTTAGTGCTTTTTCGCTTGTCAGAAATGAACTACGCAGAAAAGCGTCTTGATATACCGACAAATCGCTATTTTCAGTTGCAATCGCGGCGCGAATTTGGCTTTATGTAGGACTGTGCTGCGACGCGGGCGGGTTCCTATCGGGCCTGTACCGCCGTGGCAACACATCGGAGTCTTCCGACACGAATGAATTAACCCTAGGGGAATATTTTTATGAATCTGACATCAACACTAAAGGTCTCTCTCGCCGCGGCTTGCGTCATCGCATTCGCGGGGTGCACCGACCTCAAGCCGATCCAGGCGCAGATCGATGACCTGAAGTCACAGGTCAGCAAGCTGCAGGGCGACACGTCACGGGCCTCGAGCGATGCGGCTGCCGCACACGCTGCGGCTAACAGCGCTCAATCCGCTGCATCGGGCGCGCAGAGCACGGCGA
>DASQPK010000149.1:0-5057 GCA_035643995.1 Steroidobacteraceae bacterium
TCTTCTTCTTGAACTGCGTTGACGAGCATTCTTTTCATGTGCCCCAACTAATATGGTAGGGGCCGAGGAGAGCTTGAGAATCGAGGCTGGGGTCGTAATGATGAATGCGGCAAAGAATAGGGATCCGCCGAGCGCAAGAAATGCGACCGGCATCAATTCCATCACTTTAAACCAAAACGTATACGGCAAGCCCGGGGCCTTGTTCTCGGTTAACCGCTTATCAGCCGCCTAAGCTTAAGATTTAAGCTGTCGCGCGTCTGTCTCATCGGCCGAGCGATGGTCTGGAATTCCAGAACCAACTAATATGCGGCTCCCCATCGGATGGGGGGCCACTGGAAACCGGTGTCTTTGCGTTACCTGGATAGGCTTCAAGGCCCTCTCTGAAGGTTGTCGCGCCTGACACGGGTTTTAAGACACTATCACGACAATGCTCCAGGGTCAATGTAATCAATATCTTAGGACACCGGTCGAACGAATTAAACGAAATATGAACAGTCCCGCCACCGATTTGCCGCATTCACTGGGCCCGAAGAGCCCGCTCACCATGCGCACCGTGACCGCCGATGAGGCCGGTCAACGTATCGATAACTTCCTGATGCGCCACTTCAAAACCGTGCCGCGCAGCCGGGTGTACCGGCTGCTTCGCAAGGGCGAGGTGCGGGTCAACCGCAAGCGCGTGGATGCCGAATATCGGATACAAGAGGGCGACGAGCTGCGCTTGCCGCCGGTACGCATCGATGCGGATGCAGAGCCCGGTCGGCCTTCCAGCAGCCTCTTGGAATTGCTGGAGCGCTCGGTGATTTTCCAGGACCGGCACTTGCTGGTGATCGACAAGCCGGCCGGGGTCGCGGTACACGGCGGCAGCGGCATGAGTTTCGGCGTCATCGAGGCGCTGCGCGCGTCGCGGCCGCGAGAAACGCTCGAATTGGTGCACCGACTGGATCGGGATACCAGTGGCTGTTTGCTGATTGCGCGTGATCGCAGCACCCTGACGGCGCTGCATGCATTGATTCGCAATGGCGGCATGCACAAAACCTACTTGGCCCTGGTCGCCGGTAGCTGGCAGTTGGGTACCAAGCGCATCGATGCACCGCTGGCGACCGACAACCGGCAACACGGGGAGCGGCACGTGCGTGTCGCCACGGCAGGAAAGGATTCGGTCAGCGTCTTCAAGCCCGTGCAATTTTTCGGCTCGTTGGCCACATTGATGGAAGTCGACATCCCGACCGGACGGACGCACCAGATACGCGTGCACGCTTCCTTTGCCGGTCATCCGCTATTGGGCGATGACAAATATGGCGACCGCGCGCGCAACGCCGATCTCAAAGCTCAGGGGCTCAAGCGCACCTTTCTGCACGCCCAATCGGTGGCATTTGAGTGGCCCGGCTCCGGCGTACCCTTCCACGTGAGTGCACCGCTGCCGGGTGAGCTCGCCGCCGTGCTCGATGCCATTACGCCGATGAAGCGCAAGACTCCCAAGCGCGAGGCACTGAAAGAGGCGCGCAGGCCCAAGCGTGCGAAACGCTGAGTCCCAAACGCTAAGGGAGTTCGAAACCCGCCGAGCGCAACGCCGCGCTCAATCGGATCAACGGCAGTCCAATCAGGGCGCTCGGATCTGCGCTATCGATCGATTCGCACAGCGTGATGCCAAGTCCTTCGCTCTTGAATCCTCCGGCACAATCGAGCGGCCGCTCCTTGGCCACATAGCGCTCGATGGTGGCCTGATCCAGGACGCGAAACGTGACTCGCGTGGTGTCAACGAACTCGAACAAACTGTTGCCCTCTTGGCGCACCACGGCCACTGCCGTGAGAAATACGATGGTGCGCCCGGAGCAACTTTGCAGCTGTTCCATGCAGCGCATTTCGGTTCCGGGCTTACCCAGCGTTGATTCTGTGCCCGCCTCGTCGAGGCGAACCGCCATTTGATCAGAGCCGATGACCCAGGCGTTGGGCTGCTGCGACGCCACCGCCGCGGCCTTTGCCCTGGCCAGCCGCGCGACCAGCGCCTTTGGGTCCTCTCCCGGCTGCGGCGCTTCGTCTGCTCCGGGAGCCAGGCAGGAAAAGGCCAGCCTGAGCCTTTCTAAGAGCTCCTTACGGTAGCGCGAGGTTGAGGCCAAAATAAGCGGAGGCGGAGACTTCAAAAACAAAGACTTGCACCGGATTCGTTTTGACAGAGGTGGGAACGCGCCCTATTATACGCGGCCCATGGCATCGGGCTCGACTGACCGAGTGGATTGCGCGCGTCTGGCGGAAGACGCCGCGGTGTTGGAGCGCGTCTACCCGTTGAGTGAGCTGCCACGGTTGCAGGATTTATTGGCGGATGCGAGCGGGTCGGTGCGGGCTCGATTCGCTTTTTCGAAACTGGAGGCGGGGCGAGCAGGCGCAACCGTTGCCGTGCAGGCGGCTCCCCGGCTGGTTTGCCAGCGTTGTCTGCAGGGCTTCGAACTGCCGTTGGTCAGCGACAGTGAGATTGAATTTGCGATGAGCGATGCCGGGGCTCCGGTGGAGTCGCCGCGAGAGATTTATTTGATGGATGATGGCTCCGTTAGTTTGCGCGATTTGGCTGAGGAAGAATTGCTGTTGGCCTTACCCGTCATCGCGGCGTGCGGCACGCCGGAGGTTTGCGGCCGAGCGCCTTCGCCGGACGAGCGTCAGCGGCCGTTTGCCGTTTTGCAGGATTTATTGAAGAAAACTTGATAGGACAGACAACCCATGGCAGTTCAAAAAAGTAGAAAGACTCCGTCAAAGCGCGGTATGCATCGCTCCCATTCGGCGCTCGCGGCACCTGCTGTGTCGATCGACGCAAAGAGCGGTGAAACACATTCGCGACATCGCATCTCCCGCGACGGTTTTTATCGCGGCAAGAAAGTGTTGCAGACCAAGGCGGATGCGGCAGCTGCCGAAGAATAAGCCGTCAAATTAGCCGTCGGCGAATTGCGCACCGTGTCTGCGCCGCTCCATATTGCCATCGACGCCATGAGCGGCGACCGGGGTCCGTCGGTTTCCGTTCCGGCGGCGCTGGCGGCGGCGCGTGAATTTCGCGATGTGCGCTTCACGCTGACCGGCAGACAGGCGGATCTGGAGCGCGAGCTGCAAGGTGCGGCGCCGGCAAATGTATCCTGCCTATTTGCGAAGGATGTGGTCGAGATGACCGATCATCCACGCGATGCTCTGCGGCGCAAAAAGGATTCATCCATGCGCCGGGCCATCGATTTGGTCAAGACGGGGGACGCTCATGCCTGCGTCAGCGCCGGCAACACCGGCGCTCTCATGGCAACTGCGCACTTCGTTTTGAAAATGCTGCCCGGCGTCGAACGGCCGGCAATAGTTTCCATCATTCCGTCGCGCGGCGGTCACACCTACATGCTGGATCTCGGCGCCAACGCGTCCTGCACGCCGGCGCAGTTGTGTCAGTTCGCCGTGATGGGATCGGTGCTGGCGGCAGATCTCGAGGGAGCGCACGAGCGGCCCCGAGTGGGGCTGCTCAATATCGGCGAGGAGGAAATCAAAGGCAACGACGTCGTCCAGGCAGCCCATAACTTGATGGCTGGCGCCGATATCAATTACGTTGGCTTCGTCGAGGCCCATGATATTTTTTCGGACAAGGTCGACGTGGTGGTCACCGACGGCTTTACCGGCAACGTTGCTTTGAAGTCGATGGAAGGTGCCGCGCGCTTGATAGCCGACCTCATGCGGGAAGAATTCACACGCACACCACTGCGCAAGCTGGGCGCCCTCGCGGCACGGCCCGCCATCAACGCGTTGCGCGCGCGCATGGACCCCCGCCGATACAATGGCGCGACAATGGTCGGATTCAAAGGCATCGTCATCAAGAGTCATGGCGGCACCGACTTGTTCGGATTTCAGCGGGCGATCGAAGCTGCGGTCCTGGAAGCGCGCAACGATGTGACAGCTCGAATCACTCAGCGGCTGGGCGCTGCACGCGACGCTTGAAGGAATTCAATGTACTCAAGAATCGCCGGCACCGGCAGCTATCTGCCTGAAAAGATCCTCACCAATGCCGATCTCGAAAAACTGGTCGACACCAGCGACGAATGGATCCGCACCCGCACCGGTATTTCACAACGTCATGTGGCGGCGGAAGGCGAGACCACCACGGATCTGGCAGAACATGCGGCGCGCCGCGCCATGGATGCCGCGGGAGTCAGCGCAGCGGACATAGACCTCATCTGCGTCGGCACCACGACGCCGGACCTGGTATTTCCCAACGTGGGCACCTTGCTGCAGGATCGGTTGGGGATTCACGGCTGTCCGGCATTCAGCATGGAGGCCGCGTGCACGGGGTTCGTCTACGCGTTGAGCGTTGCAGATAAGTTCGTCCGCTTGGGCGAATCGAAATGTGCGCTGGTGGTCGGCGCCGAGACGTTGACCCGAATCATCGACTGGAACGATCGAGGCACGTGCGTGTTGTTCGCGGACGGCGCGGGCGCCGTGATCCTGCAGCCATCGGCTGATGCGGGAATCTTGAGCACGCGCCTGCATTCCGACGGCAAGTACAAGGACTTGCTCACCTACCCCGACGGCGTATCAAAGGGCTTCAAGCTGGTACGTGAGGGCAAGGCCAGCGTGCAAATGAAGGGCAACGAGGTCTACAAGGTGGCGGTCAATACCTTGGGACAATTGGTCACGGAAACGTTGAACGCCAACAACATTGACAAGACGGAACTGGATTGGTTGATCCCGCACCAGGCGAATATTCGAATCATCGAGGCCATTGCGAAACGGCTCGATTTGCCGATGGAGCGGGTTATCGTGACCATCGATACGCAGGGCAATACGTCGGCCGCGTCTGTGCCCCTGGCTCTGGATACAGGAATTCGCGACGGTCGGGTGAAGCGGGGCCAGTTGCTGCTGCTGGAAGCATTCGGCGGCGGGTTTACCTGGGGATCGGCGCTCATTCGATACTGATGTCAAAAAAAACGCCGCGGGGTTGCCGCGGCGCTCAAAGTTGCTAAATCCGATACCGATTACTTGGAGACGGACTTCTTGAACATGCGATCGATCTTCTCGTTGATCGCTTCAATGGCAGTCGAATT
>DASQPK010000150.1:0-2204 GCA_035643995.1 Steroidobacteraceae bacterium
GACAAGGAAGGTCATGGATAGAGACGCGAACTACGTCGCCGTCGGGGCTTTTGTACTGCTGGTCATCGCCATGGCGGTGTCGTTTGTGTTTTGGTACACCGATCAGCAGGACAGGCGTACCTATCAGCGCTACGAGATTTATTTTCCGGGATCGGTGAGCGGGCTCACCGCCGGCAGTCCGGTGCGCTACCTGGGCGTCGATGTCGGCAAGGTGGCGCGCATCATGCTGGACCCGTTGCAGCACAAGACCGTGCAGGTGATCGCCGATATCGATTCCACGGCGCCCATCGACGACCGAACGCGGGCGTCCTTGAGTCTGCAGGGCGTCACGGGCCTGTTGTTCGTGGACCTGGAGCAGGATCCGAAAGCCGAGTCGACGGGCGTCATGGAGCAGGGGCAGCGCTATCCCATGATTCGTTCACGGCGATCCGACTTCGATGTGCTGCTGAGCAATCTGCCGGCTCTGACCACGCACCTGGTGGAGTTGGCCGATCACTTCAATCAAGTCTTCAGCGACGAAAACGTGCGCTCGCTCAAGGCCACTCTCGAAAACGTTCGCGTTGCAAGCGAACACCTGCCGAGCACCGTGCGCGAAGTTCAGCTGCTCGTGGCGGACGTTCGGCGCACCACCGAGGAGGTGCAGGGCACGATGCTCGAGTTGCGAAGCGTCATCGCGGAGGACTCGCCCGATGTGAAAGCGGCGGTTGCAAATATCCGGCTGATCACGGCAAATCTCGCGAGCACCACGCAGCGCCTCAATAGTTTCGTGACCGATAACGAACCCGGCGTGTCGCGCTTCACCCAGCAGAGTCTTCCGGAATTCGAGCAGCTGCTGCGTGAAAGCCGCCAGGCGGTACGGGATTTTCGTGATCTATCACGCAGTCTGAAGCGAGATCCATCGCAATTGATTTATGAGTCCACTTTCCGCGGAATTGAGGTGCCAAAGTGAAGCACATGGCCCTGCCGTTGTTGATGGCCCTGCTGTCGGGCTGCGCCGGATCGCTGTTCAAGAACAGCTTGGCTCCGCCGACCATGTACCTGCTGTCGGCGACCCCGAAATCATCGGCCGCGGATTCGGTAAAAACACCGGCGGTGCCAATCGATCTGGCCATCCTCAAGCTGCGCGTGCGGGCAGGACTCGACACGGATCGCATCGCCGCGCTGTATCCCGATCGGCACATGGACTATTTCGCCGGCGTGCGGTGGAGCGGACCGCTCGATGAAATATTGCAGGACCTGGCGGTGCAAGAGTTTCACTCGAACCCCGGACTGCGCAATGTGAGCGCGGATGCATCCGTGTTCGCGAGCACCTACTGGCTGGAAATCGAGGTGACGGATTTTCAGGCGGAATATGCCGCCGGCGGCTCCGCGCCGACGGTGCACGTGCATTTGCTGGCCCGCGTCGGCAGTTCAGCCGGCCGGCACGTCTTGGGGCGTTTCGAACCCGACATCCATGAAGCCGCGGTCGACAATCGCATGACCGCCATCGTGGATGCCTACAATCGCGCCGCCGACAAGGCGCTTGACGAGATCGCGACGGGCACCGCCCAGGCCTTGAGCGTCAAGTAGCATCAGCACGCGCTCCGCGCAGCGTCTAATTCCCGATCTTTGCCTCCTCGACTTCGATGGCGGTGCCGATCTCCATCCACTGCGTTTCGAGGTAAGCCGCATCCCTCTGCAGGTTCGCCCGCCTCAGATTGAGCTTGTCCTGGGGGGGATTGGCGGCAAGCTCCGCTTCGAGCAAGGAGCGCTCGGCGGACAGCGCGGCGATACGCGCCTCGACTTGTTCAAGTTGCCGGCGCAGCCGCGTCAGCGGATCGCGGCGCGGCGCTTTCCTTGCGGCGGGCGCCGTGACGGCCGCGGATTTTTTACCGCCGCCGCCTGCGTTGCCTGAGGCGCTCTTGGCGGTGCCGGCGCGCGTAGGTGCGCGCGCGGACTTGGGCGTGGGAGCGGGCGCGGACTGGGCTGTCTTGCCGCGCGAGCGAAGCCACTGCTGGTAGTCGTCGAGGTCGCCGGCGAACTCCTGCAACTTTCCGTCGGCCACCAGCCACAGCGTATCGGCAACGGATTTGATCAAATGACGATCGTGCGAGACCACGACCAAACCACCCTCGAAGCTCTGCAGCGCAACGCTGAGCGCCTGCCGCATCTCGATGTCGAGGTGGTTGGTCGGCTCGTCGAGAAGCAGCAAATTGGGCCGCCGC
>DASQPK010000151.1:0-12433 GCA_035643995.1 Steroidobacteraceae bacterium
GCTCGTCGCCCCGCATAATGGTTTGCTCAAAATGTATTGTGGCACCGGCCAGACGCTTAAGTGTAGCTGTGACGAGAATTTCATCATGCAGAACGGCGGGCCGCAAAAAATCGACGCCGACGTTGACCACGACAAACTGCAGCTGCCGATCCGCGCGCAAGCGCTGCTGGTCGACACCCATGGCCCGCAGCCACTCGGTGCGGCAACGCTCCATGAACTTCAGATAGTTCGCGTAGTACACCACGCCACCCGCGTCCGTATCTTCCCAGTACACCGCATACGCGTGGCTGAAGCTCCGCGCCGAGGACACTATGGGCTATCCCGGAACAACGGCAGATTCAAATCGCGCTCGATGACGGGAGCGGCCAAACCGAAATGCGCATAGGCGGCGCGAGTGGCCACCCGTCCGCGCGCGGTGCGCATCAAGAATCCTTGCTGAATGAGGTAGGGCTCGATGACATCTTCGATGGTGCCGCGCTCCTCGCTCATTGCGGCCGCGAGGCTGTCGACGCCCACCGGACCGCCTTCGAACTTTTCGATCACCGTCAACAGCAACTTTCGGTCGAGCATGTCGAATCCTTCCGGGTCGACCTCGAGCATGGTGAGCGCCGCCAGCGCGACCTCGCCACTGATGATGCCGCCCGCTTTGACCTCGGCGAAATCCCGCACCCGGCGCAACAGCCGATTGGCAATGCGCGGCGTACCGCGGGATCTCTCCGCGATTCGATCCGCGCCGTCGGGCTGCAGGTGCAATTTCAATATCGATGCGCTGCGGATGACGATCTTGGTCAATTCCTCGGTGGTGTAGAACTCCAGCCGCTGCACGATGCCGAATCGATCGCGCAGCGGCGAGGTGAGCAAGCCGGCGCGCGTCGTGGCGCCGACCAGGGTAAATGGCGGTAGATCCAGTTTGATCGAGCGAGCGCCCGGACCCTCGCCGATCATGAGATCGAGTTGCGAGTCCTCCATGGCGGGGTACAGCACCTCCTCGACCACGGGACTCAGGCGGTGTATCTCATCCACAAAGAGCACGTCCCGCGGCTCGAGATTGGTGAGCAACGCCGCGAGATCTCCGGCGCGCTCCAGCACGGGCCCCGATGTTTGACGCAAATTCACTTTCAGTTCATTGGCAATGATGTGCGCCAGCGTGGTTTTGCCAAGACCCGGTGGTCCGAAGATCAGCACATGATCCAAGGCCTCGCCGCGCATGCGCGCCGCCTGGATGAAGATGTCCATCTGCGTTTTGACATTCGGCTGCCCGACGTAGTCGGCAAGCGTTTTTGGGCGCACCGCCCGATCGACGATTTCGTCGTCGCGGCCCCCGGTACTGGCGATGATGCGGTCTTGTTCGATGCCCATGCGCGATTTTAGGCTTTCACGGCCGACTTGAGGGCGCGTCGAATGATTTCGGTGGTCGACAATCCCGGTTCATCGGCCGACTTGAGCAGCCGCGTCACCTCCGGCGGCTTGTAGCCCAAGGCAACCAGCGCGCTGAAGGCCTCGCTTTGCGGGGACTGCATCACCCCGGGACCCAGCGGATTGCCGGCAAGCGCAGGCATCGAGAGTTTCTGCACGCTATCGCGCATTTCGATGATGATTCGCTCGGCGGTTTTTCGCCCGATCCCGGGAATTCTCGTCAGCATCCCTACGTCTTCTGCCTCGATGGTGCGCAGAAAATCTTCCACGCTCGCTCCCGAGAGAATTCCCAACGCGATTTTCGGTCCGACGCCCGATACCTTGAGCAGCCCACGGAACAAGCGCCGCTCAGCCTCAGTGCCGAATCCGAACAAGATGTGAGCGTCCTCGCGAACCACCAAGTGGGTGAATAACGCCACCGCCTCCCCCGTTGAGGGCAGGCCGTAAAACGTCGACATCGGGGCTTCCAACTCGTAGCCCACGCCGTTCACATCGAGCATCAGCATGGGCGGCTGCTTCATCGCCAGCCGGCCCTTGAGAAAACCGATCATCCGCGCAAGCCCGCCTGCAGCAGCATCGCGCGGCCGCGAAGTGCATGACACACGGCGGCGGCCAAGGCGTCTGCGGCATCCGCGGCCACCGGTCCGTCGAGTTTCAGGATGCTCCTCATCATCAGTTGCACTTGGGCCTTTTCGGCATTTCCCGATCCAACCACGGCTTGCTTGATCTGGCGCGTTGCGTATTCGAACACTCCCGCCTTGGAATCCACAGTACCGCAAATGGCCGCACCGCGAGCCTGGCCCAACTTCAAGGCACTGTCCGGGTTGCGGTTGACGAAGACCCTTTCGATGGCGATTTCTTGGGGTTGATATTGCGCGACGATGGTTTGCATGCAGCGGAAAATTTCGCACAGCCGGGCGGCAAAATCGACCTGACCGGTGCGAATGACGCCGCTGGCCACGTAGGTCAACCGGGACCCCGCGGCATCCAATACACCAAACCCGGTGCGCTGCGAGCCCGGGTCGATGCCGAGCACGCGAATGGTCGCGATTTCAGGCGCGCGCAATTTGATTCGTCGTTGGAACTGGCATGGCCCTAGTATGATACCGGCAATAGGCACCTTATCCCACTCGCAGCAATCGCTTACATGGAAACCACCGCGAGCACCCGGACGGCCAGCAGCCGACTGCATGCCGGCATGGCGGCGCTGCATGACATAGCACTGCCGCCGGAGGGCGATTTGGTACGCAGCGCGGCGTTGGAGGTGGCCGAGATCGTGCGCGCCCTGGATGCCGACGACGATGTCGTCATCGCCGCCATGATTCAGCCGCTGCTCGACGGCGGCTACATCGACCAAACCGGCGCCGAGAAACGCTTCGGCAAAACGCCTACGCGGCTGGCGCTCGCCTTAAGTCAGCTCGGGCAGTTCGGCTTGCCGGCCGATTGGACTCCGGATCGAGGGCTCGAAGCGGCCCAAGCCGAAGCCCTGCGCAAAATGTTGCTGGCGATGATCGGCGATGTGCGCCTGGTCGTGGTCAGGCTCGCCGAGCAGCTGCAGAAAATGCGCTCCGCCAAGGGCGTGGGAACAGCGCGCCAGCGCAAGCTCGCGATCGAGACTCGCGAAGTGTATGCGCCCCTCGCCAATCGCCTCGGGCTATGGCAGGTCAAATGGGAACTGGAAGACCTCGCGTTTCGCTATCTCGAACCGCTGCAGTACAGGCGCATTGCCGCGGCGTTGAAAACGCGCCGCGCCGAGCGTGAGCGTTATATCGAGGAGTTGAAAACGCTGCTGCAGTCCGAGATGCGCAGCGCCGGCATCGAGGCCACGATCGAGGGCCGGCCGAAACATATTTTCAGCATCTGGCGCAAGATGCAGGTGAAGAATCTGGCTTTCGAGCAGCTCATGGATATTCACGCGGCGCGCGTGCTCGTGGGCAGCATCGCTGAGTGCTACGCGGCGTTGGGCGTCGTGCACTCCCTCTGGCAGTTCATACCGGGTGAGTTCGATGATTACATCGCGACGCCGAAGGACAATCTGTACCGTTCGATACACACGGCGGTGATCGGCCCCGGCGGCGAGCCGGTCGAAATCCAAATTCGCACCCACGAGATGCACGCCGGCTCCGAGCGCGGCGTCGCGGCACATTGGCGCTACAAGGAGGGCGGCCGCAGCAATCAGGCCTACGAGCGAAAGATCAATGAGCTGCGCTCGTTGTTGGCGCCGGCCGAGGGTGCGGAAGGGAGCCGCGACTTCCTCGATCGCGTGCGCGTCGACCTGTTTCAGGACCGCGTTTACGTGCTCTCGCCCAAGGGTGAAATCGTCGATGTGCCCGTCGGCGGCACGCCGCTCGACTTTGCCTATCAAGTCCACACGGATCTCGGCCATCGCACGCGTGGCGCCAAGGTCAACGGGCGCATGGTGCCGCTCGACTACCGCTTGAAGAACAGCGAAACAGTGGAAATCATTACCGCCAAGACCCCGCAACCCTCCCGCGATTGGCTGTCGACACAAACCGGTTTTCTCGCCAGCCCGCGCCACCGCAACAAAGTGCGTGCCTGGTTTCGCAAACAGGATGAGCCGCAGAATAAAACCGAGGAAGTCAGCGCCGCGCAAGCGGCCGGCACGGCCCAGCGCTTGCTGCATGCGCGCGAGGCGCCGCCCGACCACTCCCCGGTGCGCGAGGCCAGCGTGCGAGCGCCCGACGTCGAAGTACAGGGCATCGGCGACCTGCTGTCCACCTACGCGCGTTGCTGCAATCCTGTTCCACCGGAACCCATCGTGGGCTATATCACGGTAGGCCGCGGGATCAGCATCCACAGTCAGGCGTGCGCCAATTTGGCGCGGCTCAAGCTCAAGTCACCGGCGCGCGTGCTCGCGGTCGACTGGGGCAAGACGGGGCGCAGCGACTTCGCGGTCGACATCGAGGTACACGCCTTCGATCGGCGCGGTCTGGTGCGTGACGTCAGTGCCGCGCTGGCCGACGAGAAAATCAGCATCCGAGGAATGACGACGGTCACCGACAAGCGCGACAATATCGCGCGCCTGCGCATCGGCATTTCGATCGCGGGGCTTCCGCAGCTGTCCAACGTGCTGGCACGCATCGCCCGGTTGCCGAACGTCATCAGCGCGAGGCGCAAAAAATAGCGCCCTTGAGCGGGTCACGGCATGGCATGGAGGAATTCGCAGGCGCTGTATCACGCGTGAAATCTGGCCAAAAACCACCGCGGTCAGCGATTCAAGCCGTCGATCGCTTTTTTGTCCACGGCCAATGCCGCTTCGTGAATGGCCTCGGACAGGGTCGGATGCGCGTGGATGGTGCGTTGAATGTCTTCGGTGCTGGCGGAATATTCCATCGCCAGTACCGCTTCGCTGATCAATTCGCCGGCCATCGGCCCAATCACGTGAATCCCCAGTACTTCATCATCGTCCTTCGCCGACACGATCTTCGCCATGCCGGCCGCCGCCTCCATCGCGCGCGCGCGGCCACTGGCGGCGAAGGGAAATGTGCCGACTTTGTAGGGACGGCCGCCGGCCTTGACTTGCTCTTCTGTCAGTCCTACCCAGGCAATTTCGGGCGCGGTGTAGATCACCGAGGGGATCACTTTGTAATTCACTTCGCCGTAGTTCCCGGCGATCAGATCGGCAACCATCACGCCTTCTTCCTTGCCCTTGTGCGCAAGCATGGGGCCGCGCACCACATCGCCCACCGCCCACACCTTGGGCGCATTGGTCCTGCAATGCTCGTCAACCTTGATAAATCCGCGCTCGTCCAATTCGACGCCGGTGCCCTCCGCCAGCAACTCCTGGGTAAACGGCCGGCGTCCGACGGCGACGACGAGCTTGTCGACCTGCAAGGTATGCTCGCCTTGCGCATCCGTGTAGCTGACATCCACGGCGTTGCCGGACACCGCCGCGCTCGATACCTTCGCGCCCAGTTTGATGTCCAGACCTTGCTTCTTGAAATGCCGCTGAGCTTCTTTCGCAATGGTCTGATCCACCATCGGCAGAAACTGCTCCAGGGCTTCGAGCACGACCACTTCGCTGCCCAGCCGCCGCCAAACGCTGCCGAGTTCCAGGCCGATGACGCCGGCGCCGATCACGCCCAACCGGGCAGGCACGGCATCGAATTCCAAAGCGTTCCAAGAATCGACGATGTACTTGCCGTCGTGCGGTACGGATCTCAATCGAATCGGCGTAGACCCCGATGCCAGCACCACGTTCTTGGCTTCCAGCGTTTTTTCCGTGCCGTCAGCCCCCTTGACCTGCACCTTGTTTCCGGGCAGCAATCGCCCATGACCCTGTATGCCGACAACACCATTGGCTTTGAACAGGGTGTTGATGCCATTGGTCATGGTCTTGACCACCGAGGCACGCCGTTTCTGCATCGCGCCAAGATCGAGGGCGAGGCTGCCAACCTTGATGCCGTGTATGGCGAACTCATCCTTCGCCCGCTGAAACAGCTCCGAGGATTCCAACAGCGCCTTGGACGGAATACACCCCGCGTTCAAGCAGGTGCCGCCGAAGGCATACGTGCCATCGGTGTTCTGCCACTCATCGACGCAGGCAACCTTCAGCTTGTTCTGTCCGGCACGAATCGCCGCCGGATATCCGGCCGGCCCTGCGCCAATGACGATCACATCGTAAACATCACTCATATGTGCAGCACCATGCGTGCGGGATCCTCGAGACATTGTTTCACCGTGACCAAGAACTGCACCGCCTCGCGGCCGTCAATGATGCGGTGATCGTAAGTCAGCGCGATGTACATCATCGGGCGCACCGCCACCTGTCCGTCAATGACCACCGGGCGGTCCTGAATCTTGTGCATACCCAAGATGGCGCTTTGCGGCGAATTTACAATGGGCGTCGACAACAGCGATCCGAACACGCCGCCATTGGTGATGGTGAACGTGCCGCCCGTGAGCTCTTCGATGGTGATGGAACCGGCGCGCGCGCGCGCCGCAAAATTGCCGATCGACTTCTCGATGTCGGCGAAACTCAATTGATCCGCGTCACGCAGCACCGGAACGATCAATCCACGATCGGTCGAGACGGCGACACCGATGTCGAAATATTCGTGATACACGATATCGCTGCCATCCACCGAGGCATTCACCGCGGGGAATTTCTTCAGCGCCTCGACGCAGGCCTTGGCGAAGAAGGACATGAAACCCAACTTCACGCCGTATTGCTTTTCGAACGGGTCCTTGTAGCGCGCCCGCAGCTCATTGACGGCGTGCAAATCAACCTCGTTGAACGAGGTCAGAAGTGCCTGGGTGGCTTGCGCCTGCACCATGCGTTCGGCAATGCGCGCGCGCAGGCGCGTCATCGGCACGCGCTGCTCGGCGCGCGCCGTGCGTGCACTCGGCGCGGGGACGAATTGCGCCGGCGCCTTGGCCGCGAGGCCCGCGGCCGCGGCGGCTGGGGCTGGGGCTGGGGCTGGGGAAGCCGCATCCTTGGTGGTCAGATAATTCACGACATCGGACTTTGAGACGCGACCGTCCCGGCCGGACCCTGCGACCGTCTTCGGATCGACCTTGTTCTCCTCGGCCACCCGCTTCGCCGCTGGACTCAACTTACCGCCCGCCGCGTCCGGCCTGACGCTGTCCGCCTTGGCGGTGTCTGGTTTGGCGGCGTCCTTCGCGACAGCGCCCTTGGCAACCGTATCCTTCGCCGCAGCCGTGGCTCCGCTCGCGGCTGCGAGAATCGCGGGCGCGCTCGCGCCCGGCACGGCCGCCGCTCCCTCCTCGATGATGGCCAAGATTTGACCGCTGGTGACCGTCGTGCCGTCGCTCAACCTGATTTCCTTCAGCACCCCGGCCACCGGCGCAGGCACCTCGAGCACGACCTTGTCGGTCTCCAGATCGACGAGATTTTCATCCCGCACTACGCTGTCGCCGGGCTTTTTATGCCAGGAGACAAGCGTGGCGTCAGCCACCGACTCGGGCAGCTGCGGCACGCGAACTTCGATAGTCATGTCAAGAACCTGTCCTTTGAGCGGGCGGGATGCGCATCGTTTGCCGGGAGGTCTCTTCCGGCGGCACACCCTGCAGGGCCGCGGTGACCAAATTCTTTTGCTGCTGTTCGTGCAGCGCCGCGATGCCGGTTGCAGGCGCGGCGGCACCGGCGCGGCCGGCATACAGAAGCTCATGCTGCGCTCCGAGTTTCGACTGTAGGCGATGGCGAATCTGATACCAGCTGCCCTGATTTTGCGGCTCTTCCTGGCACCAGATGATTTCCCGCGCATTCGAGTACTTGCGCAAGACAGCCTCGTATTCATCGGACGGAAATGGATAGAGCTGCTCGATTCGAACGATGGCCACCGTATCGGTCTTCGCCTCGCGGCGCGCCTTCAGCAGGTCGAAATACACCTTGCCGCTGCACAACACCACGCGCGTCACCGCGGTTGGTTTGATGTCATCGATTTCATCGATGACGTTTTGGAATCCGCCGCCGGACAGCTCTTCGAGGCGCGACACGGATAGCGGATGACGCAGCAAACTCTTGGGCGTCATGATGATGAGGGGCTTGCGCAGCGCGCGCAGCATCTGCCTGCGCAGCATGTGAAACATTTGCGACGGTGTCGAGGGCACGCATACCTGCATGTTGAACTCGGCGCACAGCTGCAAAAAGCGCTCCAAGCGCGCGGACGAGTGTTCCGGTCCCTGGCCCTCGTAGCCATGCGGCAGGAACAACGTGATTCCGGAGACGCGGCCCCATTTAGCCTCGCCCGAACTGATGAACTGATCGATGATGACTTGCGCGCCATTGCAGAAGTCTCCGAACTGTCCTTCCCAAATGGTCAGGCAGCGCGGTTCGGTGGTGGAGAAACCGTATTCGAAACCCATGACGGCTTCTTCCGACAGTATGGAATCGGTCACCGTGAACTTCGGTTGATTGGTCGCCAGGTGCTGCAGCGGCACGTAAGTGCGTCCGGTGGTTTGGTCGTGCAGAACGGCATGGCGGTGGAAGAAAGTGCCGCGGCCGCTATCCTGCCCGGTCAGACGGATCGGATACCCCTCTTGCACCAGACTGGCGTACGCCAAATTCTCCGCACAGCCCCAATCCAAAGCCAGGTCGCCGTTCACCATCTTCTCGCGCGACTGCATGATGGCGAGTACACGAGGATGCAAAGTCCAGTCCGTGGGATACGTCGTGATGGCCTTTCCCAGGACCCGCAGTCGTCCCATGTCGACGCCGGTCTTCACCGCTTCCCAATCGCCACCCAAGTACTCGCTCCAGTCGACGGTGTAGCGGTTGCCGATGAGGCCTAAGGCTGCGCGTGCCTGAGGTTTGCCCTCATCCAAGCCGCTGCGATACTGCTCCATCATCGCCGCCGCGTCAGCCGCGCTCAAGACGCCCTCGGCGACCAGCTTGTCGGTATACAGTTGCCGCACGGTCGGTTTCTTGCGAATGATTTGATACATGAGCGGCTGCGTGGCCGCCGGCTCGTCCGCTTCATTGTGACCATGGCGCCGGTAGCACACCAGGTCGATCACCACATCCTTGTGGAATTTCATCCGATATTCGAGCGCAAAGCGCGTCACGAAGCACACCGCCTCAGGATCATCGGCATTCACGTGAAGAATGGGCGCCTCGATCATCTTCGCGACATCGGAGCAGTACAGCGTGGAGCGCGCATCGCGCGGGTCGCTGATGGTGAAACCGACCTGGTTGTTGATGATGATGTGAACCGTGCCGCCGGTGTAAAAGCCGCGCGTCTGCGACAGCTGCAGGGTCTCCATGATCACGCCCTGCCCGGCGAAGGCGGCATCGCCATGGATCTGCACCGGCAACACCTTGTCGCCCAGCGTATCGCCGCGCCGCTCCTGGCGTGCGCGGGCGGAGCCCTCGACGACAGGGTTCACCACCTCCAAATGCGAGGGGTTGAATGCCAGGGCAACGTGCACATTGCCCGATCCCGCCTTGAGGTCGGCGGAAAATCCCTTGTGATACTTGACGTCGCCCGACCCGCGCAGCTTGGCGAGGTCGTACTGACCTTCGAATTCACTGAACAGGTCTTTCGGCGACTTGCCGAGCAAATTCACCAGCACATTGAGGCGGCCGCGGTGCGCCATGCCGATGATGGTTTCTTCCACACCGCTTTTGCCGCCCTGCTGCACCAAATCGTCCAGCAAGGGAATCAGACTGTCGCCGCCTTCCAGGGAAAAACGCTTCTGACCCACGTACTTGGTGTGCAGATAGCGCTCCAAGCCTTCCGCCGCGGTCAGCTGCCAGAGAATGTTTTTCTTCTCATCGACGCTGAAACGCCGCTGCATGCGCGCCACTTGAAACCCATCCTGCAGCCACAAACGCTCTTCGGTATCCGACACATGTGCAAATTCCGCGCCGATGGTGTCGGTGTAAATGAATTTGAGATCGGCAAGAATTTTTCTCAAGGTGGCGCGTTCAGGAATCGCGTGATTGCGGCTGCCGGTGAAAAATTCGGTGTCAAGATCGGCATCGGACAAGCCGAAATATTGCAGGTCGAGCACATATGGCTTGGCGCGCTCCTGAAGACCCAAAGGATCCAGGTTGGCGATCAGATGACCGCGATTCGCATAAACCTGAATGAGGCGAGACACCGCGCCCTGTTTGGCGCTTGCGCCGGCCGATTGACTGCCTGGGGCGGCGGCCGGCGTCGGCGGTTGTTGAACGCGCGCCAATAGGCGTTCGCGAATGGGGCCGTGGGGGATATCAGCGCCGCTGCTCCCTAAGCCTTTGAAATACTCCCGCCAGGCAGGATCGACTCCGCCCGGGTCCCGCAAGAACTGTTCGTAGAGATCTTCGATGAAACCGGCGTTTCCGCCGGACAGCGCCGTGGTGGCTAATTGGTCAGCAAGTGATTGGCTCATGAGCGCAGCGAGCGGTGAAAAACCTCAAGTATATCAATATGATGAGGAGAAGACGTGAACTTTGAACAGCGACATTGAGTGTAGCCGAAGGCGCCATAATATGGAATGTGACGGCGCGCGGGGAATTTACAAGAGCGACTGTCCGCCTGGGCCTCCCAGCATCCAGATCTCGTAGCCGATGAGCCACGCATAGACGGTTAACACGGCATACAAGACCAGTTCGACCCGAATCACGCGCATAAATCGGTAGCGCGCCAAAAAGACCATCACCACGATGCCGGCGCCGGTCATGGCCATTTTCAAGGCCGCAAACATGGCGACGCTCCGGTACAGGAGCACCGCCATGACGGGATTCAGCTCGTCGGCGCCGTGCACCAGCAAGATGCCGGTCAGAAATGCGTCCGCTGCGCTCAGTAACAAGATGCCCACGGATACGGCCAGCAAATGCGCGGAATACCAATCAACGGGATGAAAGCGAGAATCGCCGAGCCGCCGCGCGGGCCTGCGGCGGCGGGGGTTGAAACTGCCATAGAAGATCGACCACCACTTTTTGCGTCGGCGATCCGTTCGTTCACGGCGCTCCGAATCTGAAGCCGGATCCCGCGCCGCGGTGTCCTGCAATTGCCGGCTGACCCAGTCGTTCATTCGCCGCGATCGGCTCGCATCTTTCATCCCTACCACTATCCGGACCTGCCGCCATTCTAGGCAAGCCCAATGCGTCATAATATGTGCCATCGGACGACTATTTTTTTCAACACGCGGTCACCAGCTTCGCCACAAAGTCGCTGACCGGCATGGCCGCCAGCGTCCGTTGATCCGCAAACATCCCTTTGATCGATTCGGTTTGCTTGGGTTGGAAGTGGGCCGCAACGCTGGTCTCAAACTTCTTCACCAGCACCGGCATGCCTTCGGCGCGGCGCTTGCGGTGTCCGATCGGATAGTCGACCGCCACGCGCGCACTCGACGTGCCATCCTTGAAAAACACCTGCACCGCGTTGCCGATGTAGCGTTTGTCCGCCGCATAGTAGTCTTGAGTGAATGTGGGATTCTCCCTGACCTGCATCTTCGCCCGCAGTGCGTCGACCCGCGGATCGCTCGCGACTTTGTCTTCATAGTCGGACGCTTCCAGCCTGCCGAACAGCAGCGGGATGGCGACCATGTATTGAATGCAGTGATCGCGATCGGCCGGGTTGGCGAGCGGGCCCGTCTTGTCGATGATGCGCACGCCGGGTTCTTGCGTTTCGATGAGCACCCGATCGATCGCATCGATCTTCGTCAGGATCTGCGGATGCAGTGTCATCGCAGCTTCCACCGCCGTCTGCGCATGAAACTCCGCCGGAAATGAAATCTTGAACAGCACATTTTCCATCACGTAGCTGCCCAAGGGCTGGGGCAGCACCACCGGCTTCCCTTTGAACAGGACATCTTGGAAGCCCCAGGTTTTTGCAGAAAGTGCCGACGGATATCCCATCTCGCCCTTGAGCGCGAACAGCGCATGACGTACCGCGCGGCTCGTGGCATCGCCCGCGGCCCAACTCTTGCGCGAGCCGGTATTCGGCGCATGCCGGTAGGTTCGCAGCGCCCCGCCGTCGACCCAGGCATTCGACACCGCGTTGATGATTTGCTCGCGCGAACCGCCCAGCATCCCCGTGACGACGGCGGTCGAAGCCACCCGAACCAGCAGCACATGATCCAGCCCGACGCGATTGAAGCTGTTCTCCAGGGCGAGGATGCCTTGAATTTCATGAGCCTTGATCATGCCCGTGAGCACATCGCGCACCACGACTCGCTTGCCCGAGCGCGACAGGTAATCGGCCACGGCGAGAATACCGCCCAGATTATCGGAAGGGTGCCCCCACTCGGCCGCCAGCCACGTATCGTTGAAATCCAACCAGCGAATCATGGCGCCGATGTTGAATGCCGCCGTGATCGGATCGAGTTCGTAAGCCGTGCCGGGAATCCGTGCACCCCCGGTGAGCGTTGCGCCCGGAACCACCGGGCCCATTAACTTCGTGCAAGCCGGATACTTCAGCGCCTGAAAACCACAGGCCAGCGTATCCATCAGGCAATACGCGGCAGTCTCGTACGCCAGTGTGCTCGTGATGTCGTAACTCAGCGCGTAATCCGCGATGGCGGTGAGAACCTGATCGGGAGCCGGTCT
>DASQPK010000152.1:0-10967 GCA_035643995.1 Steroidobacteraceae bacterium
GGCGAACTCATTCCGATTCAGCAAGGCATCATCGATACGGCGATGGAACAAGCGCGCGTCGTGACGAACAACCAGGGTCCTCATATGTTGGTCTGGCCGGGGCTGCTACGCCGACTGGATCGAATCGATCCGTCGTATCGCACTTGACTGTCCCCTGGGGTCAGCCGTCGAACACAACCCGCACACCTGTCGGGCGCACAGAAAAAAAACCCCCTTTTTAGAGGGGGCCTTTTGGAGTTTAGAGGATCCGAGGTTCTGCGACCCCTTTCTAGATTGAACTCACTTCAACCGATATTGCACTTCCACGCCATAGGTACGCGGCGGAGTTAACCTCAAGTCCTGGTCGCAGTTATAGGGTTGTGGGGTGCCGCCGACCTGGTTGAAGCCGCAAGCCTTGGTGCCTGGCGCCGCCTGGCTCACCGCAAAAGCCCCCACGTCGTCGTAGCCCAGCTTATTCTGTAGGTTTTTGATATACGCGAAGATCGTGAAGCGATCGGCGGAGTCGTTCCACGACAGGCGCATATCGACCTGGGTGTACTCGGGCGCAGTGAAGTATTGCTCGCTGAAAATACTGTCGTGTGTCTTGTCCTTCCAGATATAGCTGACCGAATAGTTCAACGATCCCGGCGTGAAGCGCCAGGTGTAATTGGCATTGGCTGCGATCTTGCTGCGCGGCGCTTCCGGCACGGTGTTGCCGTTGGTATTTTCGAATGCCCCGCTGACAACATTTTGGTAGCACGACGTGGCCGGTGCCGGGGGCGCGCAAGACCCCCCCTGACCCTTGATCGTTGCGCTCAAGTACGAGTAATCCAAGAGAAATTGCATATTTGCCCACGGCTGCCAGATCGTCTCGAATTCGGCGCCGTATGATTTCACCTTCGGGATGTTGACGATGGAGGAAATGTTCGGGCCGTTGTTAGCGCCGGGCAGCGTCAACGGGATCTGCTTGTCCGTGTAATTGTAGTAGAACAAGGCACCGTTGATTTGCAGCGATCGGTTCAACACTTCCTTGCCGCCCAATTCGATCGCATCGAGATGCTCCGGCAGCGACTCGGGGTTGACGGAGATCGTGCTGGCATTGAAGCCGCCCGATTTATAGCCGCGGCTGTACTTCAAATAAGCCAGAGTATTAGGATCAGGCGTCCACTCGACCCCGAGGGTTCCAGTAGGCGCATGCCAATTGGCGCCTAAGTCGCGGGCCCACATACCGTTGGGCAGCAAGTAGGGGGTACCCCTCACGCCCGGATACTTGCATCCCACAGCCTTGAAGCAATTCGCGATCGCAGGAATGGAGGCGGTGATGTCGTTGACCGGTGTAAACGCGCCCAGGATATAGGGCGTAGGAATGGGCCCAAAAATATTACCGATACACGCAGGCAAGCCGAAGCATAGCTCGCGGAATTGCTCGCCGCCTTTGAGTATGTCGTAGGTGTAGCGCAAACCAGTCGTGAGCTTCCATGTCGGTAAGAATTTCCAGTCGGTCTGCGCGAACGCCGCATAGGAATTGTTGTGCATTGCCTGTTGTTGCTGGTAAATCGCGTTGCTCGGATTTGGCGCGGCGGGCGCGGTAAAGTTTATATTCAACGGCTTCGCGAGCTGCGTTTGAGCGGGCTCGTACAAACTTCCCGGCGTCTGATAATTCCGTTCGTTGTACTGGAACAGACCGAAGATCCACTGCAGCGCTGAATCGCTGTGCGAAGTGATATTGATTTCGTTGCTGAAGTATTTCTTGGTCTCCACGTAGTGCGAATAGATTTCCGAATGCACGGTAAGAGGAGGACAATCAAATGCGCCGACGCCCGGTACCACGCAGCCATGTGTTCCGGGAATGACCGGGAACACGTAAGAACTGATTGCCGTATTGTCGAAGTCGTTGAACAGGCTGTAATAATAGGTCGTATAGGCGCCTAAATACTTCAAGTCAGCGGCCCAAGGCGTATGCCACGTTAACTGCGGAGTAACCTGGTAGGTTCGGCTCAACTTGGCAGTATTGCCATCGTCCTGGCAGTAAAGATTGACATTGACGTTGGCCGGATTCGTCGCACAGGCCGGGACATTCGGCGAGAATCCCTTGGGTAAAGGAAGCGGGCTCACGACTCCCACCTGGCTCGCGGCGCCAAAGGCGGCACCCGGCGAAAGTGTGAGGTATGCGGGAAAGGCCGCATAGTCATACGAGCCGGTAATTTGGGTGGGCGTACGATAGGCATCGTTGTAGCCCAATTGGTCGAACCTCAACCAAAACTGGACATCGGGCGTGATGTCCCACTCGAGTTGCCCTTCCCAATAGAAGAAGTTTCCCTTGCCTAAATTGCTGCTTTCCGATTGGCCATTTAAGAGGTTACGGTAGTAGCCATCGCCTTGATAATTGCGATAGCCGCCGAACTTGAACCGCATGGTATCGTTGATGGGGCCCGACACGTAGCCCTCGAAGTTGCGGGTTTGGAAATTGCCGAGCTTGGCTCGCACCTCGGCCGTCCATTCCGGTGTCGGCCGCTTCGAAATGGAATTAATGGTGCCGGCGATGGCATTACGGCCATACAAGGTGCCTTGCGGGCCGCGTAGAACTTCAATTCGGTCTTCGAACATCGAATCGCCGGACGCTGCCACGACGCTGGAATTGTAGACGCCGTCGGAGTAAGTCGCGACACCGGGGTTCGTGGATAGATTATTGGTCTCTCGCCCGACGCCGCGGATGAAAGCGCGGTCCAGGGACGTGGAGTACGCCAGGCCGGGCGTGAAGTTGGTCATGTCCTGAATCGTTTCAATGCCGATCAGGTCGCGGGTCTTAGAGGTGTAGGCCGAAATGGCGACGGGTACCGTCTCCAAACTTTCAGAGCGTTTTTCCGCCGTGACGACGATTTCTGCGATTCCGTTGTCGTCGCTGGGCGATGTGGCGGCTGCACCCGCCGGTGCCGGGGCAGGTGCCGCGAGTGCTGCAATTGAAAATGCCACGGACACTGCGCTTGAAAGCAACAGTGCCACTGTTCTTTTCGTCATTTTTAACTCCCCCCGAAACGGCTAATAGACCGTTTGTCCACTAAAAAACCACTCCCATCCGTTCGCAATCGCGGCATTCCGCAATCGCGTGACTCGAGCGATGCAACCCCAGCGCTGTAGCCTTTTCAGATGGTCGTCCCGCCTCATTTCGGTGCACTAAATATTTTCGAAGTCGCACCGCGGCATGCATTATTCGATTACTTGATATCGTAATGTCAATAGCGCGAGAACAAATGGCGTCACCACGTAGCGCAAATGCCACGACCGCTCGGCGGCGTGTTTCCTTATGTCAGCTCAAGATCTCGAATTGCACGAGATGTACGCGCAAAGTAAAATTCCTGTGCAGTTCTCATTGCTGATATATCACAAGATACCCCGGTAATTTCCGCTCTTCAGTGCAAAGCGGCGTTCGGCGCTCCTACGCGCCACCGCACATCGCCGAACGTCCGCGACGCGGGCAATACTTGGGATCAATGCTTGGAAGTGTCTCGCAGCTTCAGGCTCACCTGCTCGGCAGCCCCCATGGCCCGCAGCAGATTTTCGCCCGCGAGTTTCGCGACGTCCGCATCACTCCAGCCCCGGCGCATCAACTCTTCGAGAAGTGCCGGGTAACGATCGACGCCTTCGAGTCCCACCGGCGCGTCTGGGATGCCGTCGAAATCGGAACCCAGTCCTACGTGATCGATGCCGGCGACTTGGCGAATATGCTCGATGTGATCCGCCACTTGGGCGAGGGTGGTGATCGGCCGTGGATGCTGCGCGTCCCAATCCGCGAGCGCCGCCTTGGCACGATCGGGTTGACCAATATAGAGGCCCGCATAGGGGGGACTGTTGAAGCGCGTCTGTTCTGCGGAGCGGTCGGCCTGCCAGAGATTGCGGGCCGCGGACACATAGCCGGGCGCAAAGTTGACCATGACGACTCCGCCATTCGCCGCCAAGGCTCGCAGAATATCGTCCGATACATTTCGCGGATGATCATCGAGTGCTCGCGCCGAGGAATGGGAGAAAATCACGGGAGCCTGGCTCGCCGTCAGCGCCGCCTTCATCGTGTCCGGCGAAACATGGCTCAGGTCCACGAGCATGCCAATGCGATTCATTTCCTTCACCACGTCGATGCCGAACGGGGTCAGGCCATGATGAACGGGCGAGTCGGTCGCCGCATCCGCCCAGGGGGTATTGGTCGTGTGAGTGAGCGTCATATAGCGGGCGCCGGCGTCATACATCTGCCGCAACACCGCGAGAGAATTGTTGATTTGATGTCCGCCTTCGATGCCGATCAGCGACGCAATTTTGTGACTTTTATGGATGCGTCCAATATCGGCAGCGGTGTAAGCCATGGCGAAGTCCCTTGGATAGCGCTCGGCCATGCGCTTCACCAAGTCAATCTGTTCCAAGGTCATTTGCACCGCCTGGAAGCCTTGAACCTCGACCGGGATCCACACCGACCAGAACTGTGCTCCGACCAATCCTGCGCGCAGGCGCGGAATGTCCGTCATCATCGCTGCTTGGTCGACACCCACCGGCAGGTGATGCGTATCGGATCCAAGATCGATGGCCGAGAAGTCGCTCTTGTAGCGCTCTCTGATTTCCCATGGCAAATCATTATGGCCATCGATCAGCGGTGTGCGCAGCAAGACCTGTTCGACGCGATGCTGATAGTCCTCGGTGGCCCAGCTGCTGAGAGGGAAAAGTAGCATCAAACAGATCATGCGAAGCATTGGTTGGTTGCTCATGGTTCGAAAGTAACTTCAATCGGCTCGGTTCCGACGATCATTCCGCGCACCGTTTCACCGCGTCGGATTGGACCCACGCCCGCGGGCGTGCCGGTGAATATCAAGTCGCCGGGAGCCAGTTCAACGAAGGTCGATAGGGCAGCGATAATTTCAGCGACGCTCCAGATCATGTCCTTCAGATCGCCGCGCTGTCGCAGGTTTCCGTCGATCGTCAATGTGATCGATCCGGTTGCGGGCGGAAGTCCGCGGGTTATTGCACCGACGGGAGCAGAATGATCGAACCCCTTGGCCATATCCCATGGACGGCCGGTTTTCTTGGCCTCTGCCTGCAAATCGCGGCGCGTCAGATCGATTCCGACTGCATAACCGAAGATCATCGACGCAGCATCCGCGGCATGAATGTTTGCGCCGCCTTTGTTGAGTCCGATTACCAATTCCACCTCGTGGTGCAGCTCGGAAGTCTTCACCGGAAAGGGCAGCCGCCAGCCGCTGGGAACAACGGCATCCGCCGGTTTGCTGAAAAAAAAGGGGAACTCTCGTTGGGGATCGCCGCCCATTTCGCGAGCGTGATCGGCGTAGTTGCGGCCCACGCAATAAATGCGCCGAACCTGAAATGGCAGTTCGGAGCCCGAGATCGCAATGCTGGGGATCGACAATTGGGGTAGCGCGGCCATGGGCCCGCATTATGCTTTTATTCCATCCGTTCTTCGTCCGACAATATTTACTTACTTGACAATATGGGTCCTTTATGTCTATAGTGTCGCAGTGAACTTGAGCCCCCCTCCCCTCCCCGATCGATCCGAGCCCAAGGTTTCGGCCGTGCTCGATGCGGCGGTCGGAGTCTTCGCACGCTTCGGATTCAGAAAAACGTCCATGGATGATGTCGCGCGTGCTGCCGGCGTGTCCCGCCAAGGGCTTTATTTGTCATTTGCCAACAAAGAGGAGTTGTTCAGGCGCGCACTGGTTCACTCTTTGCGCAGTCAATTGGCAGCCGCCATCGCCGCGTTGTCACGGGCCGAGGATGGTTTGGAAAAGCGGCTGATCGCCGCCTGTGTGGACTGGTCGGGGCGCTTCGTGGGCTCCCTGGGCGTGGATGCCACCGACCTGATGTGTGCGAGTAGCGCTTTGGCGGGGACAACTCTTTCGGAATATGAGTGGCAATTCGAGGAAGCGCTCGCCCACGCCATCTGCGCATCTGCGATGGCTGATGCCTGCGCCGCGGCGGACTTGGAAGTTACAGATTTGGCGCGCGCACTGCATGCGACGGCACGGGGACTGAAGCAGAGTTGCAAGTCTCGAGAGGAATTTGTGAAGGGCATGACGGCGGCAGTGCGAATGATCTGCAGACCGCTGAATCAACGCAGTCAGTTCAAGGCGATCAATCCATGAACCAATTCGGCAGGCGCTCCACCGCGGATCAAGTCCTCGCGGGCATTGATCTTTCCGGCAAACGCATCGTGGTCACGGGGTGCAACACCGGTTTGGGATTGGCAACCATGAATGCATTCGCGGCCAACGGCGCCACCGTCATCGGACTCGCGAGAACGATCCACGCCGCTGCAGCAGCCTGCGCGCAGGCAAGCTCTCTGTGCATTCCCATGGCGAGCGATCTCGCCGACTTGGAATCGATCGCCGCCGCGGTCCGCGCCATCCACGATACCGCGGGCCCGCTGGATGCGATCGTCGCCAATGCCGGTGTGGCAAATCTGCCCTCTTTGGACACGCGCTACGGCGTGGAGATGCATTTCATAGTGAATCACATCGGTCACTTCGCGCTCGTCAACGGTCTCGCTGATTTATTGCGCGATGGCACCGGACGCGTTGTCATGGTCAGCGGCAACGCCGGTATCAGCCGGGCGCCGCCTGAGGGAATCATGTTCGACAATCTCGACGGCCGTCGTTTCTATGAGCCCTCGATCTTCTACGGACAATCCAAGCTGGCCAATGCACTGTACGCCAAGGAGCTGTCACGCCGCCTCAGCAGCCGCGGCATTGCGGTCAACTCGGTTGACCCCGGTGCCGCACGCACTCGCATCAACCACGGGTACTTCGCCCGGCTATTCGCAAAATCGGCGGCGCAGGCAGCGGCGACCCAAGCACTACTCGCGGCGAATCCGCAGGCTTCCGGGATTACCGGCCAATACTGGTCGGACTGTAGAGTCTCGCATGGCAGTCCCCTGCTGGAAGATACCGTTCTTGCAAGGCGCCTCTGGGATGTCTCCGATGAGATCGTCGCCCGGGCCGCCGCTCGCGATGAGCATTCATTACAGCGGGCGGCCTGACGCAGCAGGCAGATTTACGCGCGGTACTTCTCTTGGTATTGCGGGGATCGTTGATTGACGTGCTTTGATATATCACTTACATTCAGCGGCCATTTTTAGGGCATATGCCCCTATCCAATCAAAGGTAGTTGCGCACGCTTATTCCGTTGGCGCTGAGGTGTGGGCTTTCGCCCTGCGAATAGCATGTGGATCGTCAGAGTAGCCTTACAGCGGCCCTACACCTTCATCATGTTGGCGGTGTTGATCGTGCTGTTGGGTGGCTACGCCATCTTGAATACCGCGACGGACATTTTTCCGAACATCAGGATTCCGATTGCCGCGGTGATTTGGCGTTACAACGGCATCCTGCCCGAGGAAATCGCAAACCGCATCGTCCTGTTCTCCGAGCGCACCGCGCAAACCGTGGTCAACGACGTGGAGCACACCGAGTCCCAGTCTGTCATCGGCACATCGGTGGTCAAATATTTCTTTCAACCCGGCGTCGATCAAGACCTATCGATGGCTCAGATCACGGCAGCCTCCCAGGCACAGATCGCGTTCTCCCCGCCCGGCACGACACCGCCGTTCGTCCTTTCGTACAACGCGTCCACCGTGCCGATCTTGCAACTCGCGCTGACCAGCTCGACGCTGCCCGAAGCGCAAATCTACGACCTTGCCAATACGATTTTGCGCACTCAACTTTCAACCGTGGCAGGCGCGTCGATTCCTTTTCCCTTTGGCGGCAAGCAGCGTCAAGTGCAGGTGGACCTGGATCCGCAGGCATTGAGTGCACATGGCCTGTCGGGAAGCGACGTGGTCGCCGCGATCGGCGCGCAAAATTTGATTCTGCCGGCCGGTACCCAGAAAATCGGCGATCTCGAATACTTCATCAAGCTCAACTCCAGCCCGCTGAAGCTGGATGAACTGAATAACCTGCCGATTCGCGCCGGCAACGGCAGCGTGACCTATATTCGCGACGTGGCACACGTGCGCGACGGCTATTCGCCGCAAACGAACATCGTCCGCGTTGGCGGCAAGCGCGCCATTTTGATGAGTGTGTTGAAGACCGGCAAAGCATCGACCATCGATATCATCAACAGCATCAATCAGAAGCTCCCACAGGTCCGCGCCGCCATGCCTCCCGAGTTGAAAATTCAGGCACTGAGCGATCAATCGGTGTTTGTGCGGGCAGCCATCTCCGGGGTGGTGCGCGAGGCGGTGATCGCCGGCGCCCTCACGGGTTTATTGATTCTGCTATTTCTCGGCAGCTGGCGCAGCACACTGATCATTACGATTTCGATTCCGCTGTCGATCCTGGCCTCGATCGCCTGTCTCTCGGCATTGGGCGAAACCATCAACATCATGACGCTCGGCGGCTTGGCACTCGCGGTGGGCATTCTGGTCGATGACGCGACCGTGACCATTGAGAACATCAACTACCACCTCGAACAGGGCAAGGATGTGGAGGCCGCGATCCTCGACGGCGCGCACCAGATCGCGCTGCCCGCGCTCGTCTCGACACTGTCGATATGCATCGTGTTCGTGCCGATGTTCCTGTTGGCCGGCATCGCCAAGTTTCTGTTCATTCCGCTGGCCGAAGCGGTGGTATTCGCCATGCTGGCCTCCTACATTTTGTCGCGAACACTGGTGCCGACGCTCGCGAAATTTTGGCTGAAGAAGCACGACTCCGCAAAACGCAGGCAAGCGGGTTTTCTCGCACGCTTTCAGGCGCGATTCGAGCGCGGATTCGAGCGGTTTCGCGATCGCTACCACGCCCTTTTGACCTCTGCGCTGCAGGGCGGCCCGCGCTTCGCGGCAATCTTTCTGGGAGCGATGATCGCAACCGCGGTGCTGGCTTTTCCGCTGGGGCCCTTGCCGGGCCTCGGCCAGGATTTCTTCCCTGCCGTCGATGGCGGCCAGATCAAGCTGCACATGCGGGCGCGAACCGGCACCCGCATCGAAGAGACTGCCGCGATTTGCGATCAAGTGGAGGCGACGATTCGCGACATCATACCGGCGAAGCAGATCGCCAGCATCGTCGATAACCTGGGGTTGCCCTACAGCGGCATCAATCTCGCCTACAGCACCTCGGCGCCCGTGGGTCCGGGCGATGCGGACATCTACGTCAACTTGAGCGAAGATCACAAGCCGACGGTGGAATTCGTGCGTCTGCTGCGCAAGAGGCTTGCCGCCACCTATCCATCCACGCAATTCTCATTCCTGCCGGCGGACATGATTGGTCAGATCTTGAATTTCGGCCTGCCCTCTCCCATCGATGTGCAGGTGGTCGGCTTCAATACGCGAGCCAATCGGGAATTTGCGAATGATTTGCTGCAGAAACTCAGATCAATTCCGGGTGCGGTCGACTTGCACATTCATCAGGCCGGTGATTACCCCCAGTTCAATGTCGATGTCGATCGCACCAAAGCGCAGCTGGTGGGGCTCACCGAACAATCGGTCGCCGGCAACATGCTGGTGTCGCTCTCGGGAAGCTTTCAGACGGCACCGTCCTTCTGGGTGGATCCGAACAGCGGAACACAGTACCAAGTGACCTCGCAAACGCCGCAATACCGTCTCGAAAGCCTCAACGATCTGGGCAATACGCCCTTGAGCGGCGGCCTCAACGGCTCATCCCAGCTGCTCGCCAATCTCGTGAATATCCACCGCAGTGTGGCTCCGGCGGTCGTTTCCCACTACAACGCGACGACCGCCATCGATATCTACGGTTCGGTGGACGGCACTGACCTAGGCTACGTCGCCTCGCAAATGAACAAAATCATCGCCGCAGCGAAGAAAGACCTGCCGAAGGGCTCGAACGTCGTGGTACGCGGTCAGGTGCAGACGATGCAGGGCTCGTTCAACGGTCTGTTGATCGGCCTCATCGGCGCCATCGTCCTGGTCTACATGCTGATCGTCGTCAATTTTCAATCCCTCCTCGATCCCTTCATCATCATTACGGCGCTGCCGGCCGCATTGGCCGGCATCGTCTGGATGTTATTCCTGACGCACACCACGGTCAGTGTGCCCGCGCTGACCGGGGCCATCATGTGCATGGGAGTGGCAACCGCAAACAGCGTACTGGTGATCAGCTTTGCGCGCGAGCGCATGAACGCCGGCGATACCGCATTTGAAGCGGCTCTTCAGGCGGGTTTTACGCGGCTGCGCCCGGTGCTCATGACGGCCATGGCCATGATCATCGGAATGATCCCGATGGCACTGGGACTGGGGGACGGCGGGGAGCAGAATGCCCCGCTGGGACGCGCCGTCATTGGCGGCCTCATTTTCGCCACGGTCGCGACCCTGTTCTTCGTGCCGGCTGTATTTTCAATCATTCACGGCCGAAGCTCGCTGCACCTGGTTCACGCCGCGGAGACCGACAATGCCTGACCGAAAAATCCGCCGCTACGCCTTGCTTCTGCTGGTCGTCGCCATTGCGCTCGGCGTATGGGGCGAAGTAAGCCGGGTGCTGGCGCGCTCCGCGCTCGGCAAGGAGACCGCCGAGTCCGCGATACCCACCGTCATCACCGTCACCGCAGAGCGCAGCGCCCTGGGCGAGGAGCTGGTACTGCCCGGCGCGGTGCAGGCATTTGTGGAGGCGCCGATCTATGCACGCACCAGCGGCTACCTCAGGTCTTGGAATACCGACATCGGCACTGCGGTTTCCAAGGGTCAGCTGTTGGCGGAAATTGAAACGCCGGAAGTTGATCAACAATTGAGCCAGGCGCGGGCAGATCTGGCGACGGCGCGCGCGAATGAGGCTCTCTCCAATAGCACCAACGCTCGCTGGCAAGCACTGCTGTCGACGGAATCGGTCTCCAAACAGGACGCCGAAGAGAAATCCGGCGACTCAGCCGCCAAGAAAGCCGCTGCCGATTCGGCCGCCGCGAACGTGGCGCGCCTGCACGAATTGGAATCCTTCAAGCGAGTGGTGGCGCCATTCACCGGCGTGATTACCTCTCGCAACACCGACATTGGC
>DASQPK010000153.1:0-10975 GCA_035643995.1 Steroidobacteraceae bacterium
GTGCTCAGCGGCGTCTGCGCGCAGCACAATCTGCCCCGGCCCGCGAGGCGCTTGATGATGGGAGAGAAGCGCGCCGATCGCGCTTATTTCGATTTGCTACGGCGCCCAAGCTTGTTCCGCACCCGCAATGCCGCGCGCGCGCCGCGGTATCTCGTGCAACTGGTCGCGGCGGCCGCACAGTACCCTCAGTTCGACGTCGATCTGGTGCCGGTGGCGATTTTCTGGGGCCGCGCACCGCACAAAGAGGTGAGCTGGTGGCGTCTGCTGTTCAGCGAAGACTGGATCTTGGTCGGGCGCTTCCGGAAATTCTTGAGCGTGATATTCAACGGCCGCAACAGCTTGGTATATTTCGGCGAGCCTATACGGCTGCGCGATGTCATGGAAGAGGGCCTCACCGAACAGCGCAGCGTACGGCGCGTACTGCGTTCGCTGCGCATGGTGCTGCGCGCGCAGAGAGCGTCGAGCATCGGTCCGGACCTGTCGCATCGGCGCACCATGGTGCTGCAGATCTTGAAGACCCAATCCGTTCGCCAGGCAGTTCGCAACGAGATGCAGGTACGCCAGCTGCAGCGCCGCCCCGCCCTGCTGCTGGCGCGCAAGTATGCGCTGGAAATCGCCGCGAATTATTCCCAGGCCTTCGTCACTTTCATGGCCATGGCATTGGGCCGCCTGTGGAATTCGCTGTACGACGGCGTGCAACTCGAGCACCTCGAGAATTTGAGCGCCGTCGGCGATGGGGTTGAAATCATCTATGTCCCTTGCCATCGCAGCCACATGGATTACCTGCTGCTGTCGTACATCGTTTACCGCAAAGGGTTTGCCGTTCCGCACGTCGCCGCCGGCGCGAATCTGAACATGCCGCTGATCGGACGCTTTCTGCGCAAGGGAGGCGCCTTTTTTCTGCGCCGCAGTTTCAAAGGCGACGCGCTGTATCCGGTGGTATTCGCCAAGTACTTGGGGTTCATGATGGCGCGCGGCCATCCTCTCGAGTATTTCATCGAGGGCGGGCGCAGCCGCACCGGGCGGCTGCTCTCACCGCGCACCGGCATGCTGTCCATGACGGTGCGCAGCTATGTACGCGACCCGAAGCGTCCGGTGATGTTCATGCCCGTGTACTTCGGCTACGAACGCATCGTCGAGGGCAGGACCTATATCGGCGAACTGTCGGGACGGCCGAAGCAAAAGGAAAGTGTCTTCGTCCTGCTCAAGTCGATCGTCGCGGTGTTGCGCAGCAAGTTCGGCAAAGTCCATGTGAATTTGGGCCGGCCCATAGCGCTCGATGACCTGCTGCAAAAGCACAATCCCAACTGGCGCTCGAGTCCGGCCGACAATGACGATCCGCGCGCAGGTTGGATAAGGGAGGCGATTTCGGATCTCGCCGTTCGGATCAATACCGAAATCAACGCCGCTGCCGCGGTGACGCCGATCAATCTGGTGGCCATGGCGATTCTGGCGACCCCCAGGCAGGCGCTGCCGGAACTCGATCTCATATGCCAGTTGGAGCTGTATCAACGGCTGCTGTGCGATGCGCCGTATTCCCCGCTGGTGACCGTCACGCCCGACAGCGGCCAACAAATGGTCGCTTACGCCGAAGCTTTCGGGCTGCTGGAGCGGCAGAAGCATCCGCTGGGCGACATCATGCGCATGAATGCGGAAAACGCCGTGCTGGCCACTTATTACCGCAACAACATCCTGCATCTATTCGCCATGCCATCGCTGTTGGCGTGTGCCTTCGTGAGCAACGCAACGTTGCGCACCGCCGACATACAGCGGCTGGTGTGGCGCGTTTATCCGTACATTGCCGCGGAGTTGTTTTTGCGCTGGGACGAAACCGAAGTGAGCGCGGTGGCCGACTCGCTGCTCGACACCTTCGTGCGCCTGAATCTGCTGCAGGGCAATGCGGATCGCAGTGAATGGCGGCGGCCGGCGCCGACGTCCCTCGATGCCATCCGCCTCTCGGTGCTGGCCCAGGCGACGATTCAAACCCTCGAGCGCTACTACCTGGCGATCGCGCTGCTGCTGCAGGCGGGCAGCGGCGTCATTACCCATGAAGCGCTCGAAGAGCGCTGCCACCTGATGGCGCAACGCATGACGGTGCTTTATGGGCTGAATTCGCCCGAGTTCGTCGACAAGAGCCTGTTCCGCAATTTCATCGAGCTGCTGCGCCGGCGCAACGTCATACAGCTGTCCGAGGATGAGAAACTGCTGTTCAGCGAGCCGTTGCTGGGGGTGGCGGCGGATGCTCAGCTCGTGCTGTCCGAACAGATCAGGCACAGCATCCTGCAGGTGACTTTGGGCCAGTGACCCGGCAGCCCCGAATAGCGCTAGTCCCAGCCCTGCCTTCCGCGTTGCGACTTGGTTGCGCCGCGCCGCTTCTTCGACTCGATGCGCCGCTCCTGCGAGCCTTTGGTGGGGCGCGTCTTTTTGCGGATCTTCGGTTCGATCATGGCCGTGCGGATCAGCGCCGCCAACCGCGTCGCCGCCGCGCGGCGATTCTGCTCCTGGCTGCGTTCGCTGCGCGCGCTGAATAAAATGCTGCCGTCGTCGACCAACTTCTGTCCGGCGATGGCGCGCAGCCTATTCCTGGCGGAGACGGGCAGGCTGGTGTTGAGCGGCAACAGGAATCGCAGCTGCACGGCGCTCGACACCTTGTTGACGTTCTGGCCGCCCGGGCCCGATGCGCGAATGAACTTCCATTCCAATTCTTCGTCGGGAATGACGACGTGCGGTGTGATCTCGATCGGCATGTCGCCTAGTCGAGTTGTGAAGGCGCGCTGTGCACGATGATTTCGCGCTGCGCTATGGGAATGGTGATCCGGTGTTCCTTGAACAGCCGCCAGATGGCCCGATTCACCTCGGAGCGGACATTGTTCACGCCCTCCTGGGGATCGGAAATCCAAAAACGCAGCTCGAGCTCGATGCCGCTGTCGCTGAAGTGCATCAACCGCGACACCGGCGCAGGATCGCGCAAGACGCGCGCTTGGCCCTCGCAAGCGTCGAGCAGAATTTTCAGCGCCAGCTCCGGATCATCCTTGTAGCTGACGCGAACCGGCAGCTTCAGGCGGATGCGCGGGTCGGTGTAGCTCCAGTTGATCACCGCATTCGAGATGAGCTGCTGATTCGGCACCAGCATTTCCACGCCATCGCGATCGCGAACCACCACATAGCGGCCGCGCAACTCTTGCACCCAGCCGAAGTTCTCGGTACTGGTGCCGGATTGGCCCGAAAGACTGATGACGTCGCCCGGCTTGATCGAACGATCCATGAGCAGCACGAAACCGGAGACGAAATTGGCGGCGATGGATTGCAGGCCGAATCCCAACCCCAAACCCACCGCTCCGGTCAGCACCGTCAAGGCGGTCAGATCGACGCCCGCGGCGTTGAGGCCGATCAGAATGCTCAGGGCGATCAAGAAGGCATTGGCGAACTTCGAGATGCCGATGCGCGTGGACATCGCCACACTGGTGAGCTTTTTCACCCGCCGTTCGACCCAGCGGCTGACCCACGCGGCCGCCAGCATGAACAGCGTCAGCGTGAACAGCAATTTGAGCACCGACCATACCGTGATGCGGGTTTTGCCCGCCGCGATGCCGACGCTGTCCAAGGTGGCGATGATGGGCTCCGTCCAGCCCAGGTATTCCGCGGCGATGATGAGCCAGATCAGCAACGCGACGCGCGTTTCCCAATTCTGGATCCAGGATTTGTTGCCGAGACTCGCGGCAAACACCAGCACACCGATGCGCACCACGATGTACGCGAGGATCAGGCGTGCCGCGGCGCCCAGCAACGTCACGTCGAATCGCGCCGCCTGCAGCGAGCTGTTTGCCAGAAGCACCAGCACGAACACCACGATGATGGGCGTCACCACCACGTTGCCCTGTGTGGCGAAGTATCTCCACGCCAATGCCATCGGCGGCTTGTCTTTCTGGCGCAGATCGCGGCGGTTCAACTCCAAACCCACGAAGCCGCCGACCAGCAGACATACGGCCAGCACGCCGATTTCGATCAGCACATTGCGGGTCGACAAAATATCGAAGAACGCCCGGATGTGCAGCCAGATCTCGTTCAAGCGTTCAGATCCGGTATCAGCTGGCTTTCCAGCCTCGCGATTTGATCCTTGAGCAGCAGCTTGCGCCGCTTGAGGCGTTTCATTTGCAGTTCGTCCACCTTGAAGTCCATGCTGAGACGGGAGATGACGTCGTCGAGATCGCGATGCTCGATGCGCAGCTGGCGCAGGCGCTCGATGTTCTTGAACAAATCGGTATTGACGTTGTTCTTTTCGTCACTCACGTTTATAGACCGAAGCTGCGCCACACCGGAGTGACGCAATCCGGTAGCTTAAGGGAGCGGCCCAGTGGATTCCAAGCAGCTTGCGGATTGTGAAAATCCGAGCCCACCGATCCGGAAAGGCCATAGGTCAGCGCGAGAGACGCGCAAGTTTCGACATGCTGGGCTCCATTGCCTCCCGTGACGACCTCGAGCGCCGTGCCGCCCGCGGCGGTGAAATCACCCAGCAGCCGCCGGCGTGCGCCCGAGGATAGGGAGTAGCGCGCAGGATGCGCCAGGGAAGCCACGCCGCCGGCGCTGCAAATCCAGCCGACCACCTGCTCGAGGGCCGGCCATTCTGCGGCGATATGTGCCGCCTTGCCTTTGCCCAAGTATTTGCGGAACGCCGCATCGGGGGTCGCAACATGGCCTCCGGCCACCAACGCCTGCGCGAGATGTGCGCGAGTGGGCAGGCCGGGATGCGTCTCGACGGCGGCCAGCAGCTGCTTGCCGGGAAGTTTGAGTTTCTCCAGGCGCGCGCAAATTCTGCGCATGCGGGAGCGGCGCAGCTCGCCTTGTGCGTGCAGCATGCCGCACAGCCCGCGCGAGGCGGGATCGATCCACAGCCCCAGCACGTGAATCGCCTGGGCGCGCCAAGAAGCGGAGATCTCCACACCGGGCACGAGTTTGAGTCCCAACGTTTGCGCGGATCGCCGTGCCTCGTCGAGGCCCGCCACGGTGTCGTGATCGGTGAGCGCCAGTACCTCAACACCTGCGGCCGCGGCCCGCTCGATCAACGCGGCCGGCTGTAGCGCACCATCGGAATAGTTCGAATGCGTGTGCAGATCGATGTTCAGCGCGCCGCTCACGACGGGCTGCCGGCAAGCCCCACCGCCTCGAGCCGGCCGCCGGCGAGCACGATGAAGCCTTGCGCGCGTTCGAAGCCGTCATTTGTGTAGTCGAAGGTATAAGTTCGCAGCAGCTGCCGTTTGCCCCGGGAATCGCGGGTCAGCCTGAAGCCGGCGAATGCGACGGTACCGTCCAGAAACTGCACCACAGCCCGGGAACAGGTGTCCTTGGCGATGCGATTGGCGGCCTCGCGGGCATCCAAGGAGATCTGCCAGACCTTGTAGGCGCCCGCCAGAGCGCCCGCGACCGCGACGAGCATAATGAGGTCATTTTCCACGGCTTGGATCTTAACCCTTCGGGAGCCAAGGTGCCGCCCCTTGGTTTTCAAGACTTGACCCCAAGCTAAGGATCATGGAAGCAGAGGCAAGCAATATGACCAATCATCAGCCGTCGCTGGCCGTGCGCGTCGATCCTTACGAAATGGTGCGCTACGTGCACGATCTGATGATGACTCCGCCATCGCATTCAAGCGACACGTCGATTGCCATCGCTCAGCGTCAATGGGGCGGCGATACGCCCTTGGCGCGTGCCGCTCAGCTTCGCTGGAGCGCACTGAACCGCGCCTTGGGCGATGCCCGGGTCAGTCCCTGGACCATGCCGCAGCGACGCGATCAGATTCATGTGCCGGCGGCGCTCATCGCCGCGGCCGGTGTTGCCAAGCTGACGATGGCTGAGGACGAAGTCGTGTTCGATATTCCGACCTTGTTGGACGCCACGTTGCAATTGTGCGAGCCGGTGGGGCACTCCTGAGGCTACCGAAGCTTCAAGCCGGCAGCACGCTCGGATCGCTGAAGGCCACGAAATCGCCGTTGATCACGCTCTCGCGGCAGTTGTAGCGCATGCGGTGACCGTCCATGCGCGTGACATGACCGCCCGCCGCTTCCAGTAGCGCTTGTCCGGCGGCGGTGTCCCACTCCGATGTGGCTCCAAAGCGCGGGTATAGATCCGCTTTTCCCTCGGCGAGCAGACAGAACTTCAGCGAACTTCCCACACCCGACATCGTGTGAGGGCCCAATCGGGTCAAATACGCCGCCGTCTGCGGACTGGGATGGGAACGGCTGCCGACCACGCGCAGCGGCTGTTGCGGAGGACTCGTTTGAATGCGGCGTGCCTCCCCGCCATGGCGGCGGCTGAATGCGCCGACGCCGGTAATACCCCAAAAAATGATTCCCTGGGCAGGTGCGGCCACGATGCCGAGCAGAGGTTCGTGCTCCACGATCAGCGCGATGTTGACGGTGAATTCGCCGTTGCGCTTGACGAACTCGCGCGTGCCGTCGAGCGGATCGACCACCCACAATTCGCGCCAGGTCTGCCGCACATCCCAAGGCGCGGCCGCCGATTCCTCCGACAGAATCGGAACGTCCGGCGTGATGCGCTTCAAGCCCTCCATGATGACCCGTTGCGATTCCAAATCTGCCGCAGTAAGCGGTGAGTTGTCGTCCTTGTGCTGCACCGTGAAGCCTGAATCGTAGATCCGCATGATGGCGGCGCCCGCGCTCTCGGCAATGGGCATCAAGGACTCAGCCAGGGCAGGAAGATTTTGCATATGTTTTACGCGCTGCGAGCGAACTGTTCCCGGGACCTCGGTAGGCCCCGCAAGATAGCGCGGCCATAAAGAGTCGCGGCGCTTGGGCCGGCGCAAGGCGACCGTGGCGGCTTAAGTCGCGGGACCGGCCGCGCTCGGCGGCGCGCCGCCGGCTGGACCGCCGCCGCCGCGTCCCCGCCGCCGTCTGCGGCTGCGATTCGGATCGCCGGGCTGTGCGTCCGCCTTTCCCGATGCATTTCCGGCATTCGAGGCCGGCGCCGCCGGACGGGGCGAGCCGGCATGCGAGGGCCGAGAGGGTGGGCCGCGACGCGGCGGGCCTCCGGAGCGGCCTCCTGAGCCGCCGGGGCGACTTCCCGAGCCCCCGGAGCGACCGCCCCCGGAGCGGCCGCCGCCCCGGGATTGACCTTGCCGCGGTGCGCGCTCGCGCCAAACGGCCGGCGGCGGTGCCGTCACGGCGGCGAGATCCACCGTTTCGATGGCGGCGCGCGGAATCTGATGACCGATGTAGCGCTCGATATCGGGCAGGGAGATGGCGTATTCCTCACAGCCGAAGCTGATGGCGTCGCCCTCGGCGCCGGCGCGCGCGGTACGGCCGATGCGGTGCACGTAGTCCTCCGCATCGTTCGGCAGATCGAAATTGAATACATGGCTCACATCGGGAATGTGCAGGCCGCGCGAAGCCACATCGGTGGCGATCAATACGGCGATATCGCCATTGTGAAAATCGCGCATCATTTTCAGGCGCTTGGTCTGCGGCACATCCCCGGACAGAGCCTGCGCGACGAACCCGTTCGCCGTCAGCGTTCTCTCCAGCACTTCCGCGACTCGCTTGGTATTCACGAAGACCATGGTGCGGCGCGCGTCGATGCGCCGCAGTAGCCCCATCAACAACGGGATCTTTTCTTCGCTCGACGGGAAGTACAGAACCTGCGTCACGCGATCGACCGTCATTTTGTCCGGCTCGATGCGGATCAGCTCGGGATTGTTCATGTGTTCGTACGCGAGTTCCATGACCCGGTGCGACAAGGTGGCCGAAAACATCATGGTGAGGCGCAGCGTCGGGTGCGGCATGCGGCGCAATATGAAGCGGATGTCCTTGATAAAGCCCAAATCGAACATACGATCAGCTTCGTCCATGACCGCGACTTGGATATGCCGCAGATCAAACACATGCTGTTTGAAATAATCGATGATGCGGCCCGGGGTACCGATCAGCACATCGACGCCTTCCTCGAGGATGCGCCGCTGTTTTTCGTAGTCCACGCCGCCGAAGACGATCGCGAGCTTCAGGCCCGTGTACTTGCCGATGGCCTCAGCGTCGGAATGGATTTGAACGGCGAGTTCGCGCGTGGGGGCGATGACGATGGCGCGCGGTGCGTTCACCGGGCGGTTGGGCGCACCCGCGTCGGTCAGCAAGCGGTTGAACAGCGCAATGAGAAATGCCGCTGTCTTGCCCGTGCCTGTTTGCGCCTGGCCTGCCACGTCGCGGCCCGCGAGGGCTATCGGCAGCGTTTGCGCCTGAATCGGCGTCGCGCGGGTAAAGCCTTGTTCGGCAATACCGCGTTTCACGGATTCGGGGATGATTAAGGAATCAAAAGTAAGCTGACTGAGATGGGCGTCTGACATTTTCGCTTTGTGAGTTGCAGAAACTTGCAAAATAATGGGGACCGGATAACAATACGGCCAACCAGGAGCTGGTCTATCCGCTCCCCAACCGTATCATCGGTACCCTTTTAAGGTAATCAAGACCGCTAAACCCGCTGTATTGTGCCCGAACGGCCGCGCATCGTCACTTCGCGGTACTTGTTTGGTCGTTAATCCCCTACAAATCACCAGTTTCAACCTCAAATGAATCCACCTTATGGAGCTGTATCCGCAGTGAGTAATCCAAGTATCGTTCATACCAGCGACGCAACGTTCGACAAGGACGTGCTCAAGTCCGACAAGCCCGTACTGCTGGATTTTTGGGCAGAATGGTGCGGTCCCTGCAAAATGATCGCACCCATCCTCGATGAGATTGCCGACACGTATAAAGACAAGATTCGCATCGCCAAGCTCAACATCGACGAAAATCCCCACACCCCCCCTAAATTCAATATTCGCGGCATTCCCACGCTGATCCTGTTCAAGAACGGGACCGTCGAGGCCCAAAAAGTCGGCGCGGTGACCAAGTCCCAGCTCGCCGCCTTCCTGGACAGCAACCTGTGAGAGGCTACCTAGGAAATCAATCGCGCGGCGGGGGCCAGGGCGGCGGACAACAAGGCGGCGGCGGCCAGGGGGGCGGCGGCCGATCCAATCGTTCCAACCGAGGACCTCGCAACGACAATCGCAACGGCAATACCAATGGTGGTCGGCCGATGCACGAAGATTACGGCGACCTGCCGGAGGGCGGCGATGACTTAGAAATCATTGCACCGACGGACCTGGCACGCAGCCGCAGCTCGATGAATCTGACGGAGCTGAAAAAGCGTCCGATCAGCGACTTGGTCAAGCTGGCCGAGACCATGGGTCTCGAGAACATGGGCCGTTCGCGCAAGCAGGACATCATCTTCGGTGTGCTGAAGGCGCACGCCCGCAAGGGCGAAGACATCTACGGCGACGGCGTTCTGGAAATTCTGCAGGACGGCTTTGGCTTCCTGCGTTCTTCCGACTCCAGTTACCTTGCCGGGCCGGATGACATCTATGTGTCCCCGAGCCAGATTCGCCGCTTCAACCTGCGCACCGGCGATTCGATTTCCGGCCTGATCCGCCCGCCGAAGGACGGCGAGCGCTATTTCGCGCTGCTCAAAGTAGGCGAAATCAACTTCGACTCCCCGGAGAGCTCGCGCGGCAAGGTGCTGTTCGAAAATCTCACCCCGCTGCATCCCACCGAGCGGCTGAAGCTGGAGCGCGGCAATGGATCGACGGAAGATCTGACCGCGCGCGCCATCGATTTGGTCGCGCCCATCGGCAAGGGCCAGCGCGGACTGATCGTGTCCCCGCCGAAAGCCGGCAAGACCATGCTGCTGCAGAACATCGCCACCGCGATCACGGCCAATCATCCCGAAGTCATTCTCATCGTGCTGCTCATCGATGAGCGCCCGGAAGAGGTGACTGAAATGGCGCGAACGGTGAAGGGCGAAGTCGTGTCCTCGACCTTCGATGAGCCCGCCAGCCGTCACGTGCAAGTGGCTGAGATGGTGATCGAAAAAGCCAAGCGCTTGGTCGAACACAAGAAAGACGTGGTGATTCTGCTCGATTCCATCACCCGTCTGGCGCGCGCCTATAACACCGTGGTGCCGAGTTCCGGCAAGGTGCTGACCGGCGGCGTGGATGCGAATGCATTGCAGCGGCCGAAGCGTTTCTTCGGCGCCGCGCGCAACATCGAGGAAGGCGGCAGCTTGACCATTCTCGCCACGGCGCTCGTCGATACGGGTTCGAAGATGGACGATGTCATTTTCGAAGAGTTCAAGGGCACGGGTAATTCGGAAATCCATCTGGATCGCCGCATTTCCGAAAAGCGCACCTTCCCTTCGATCAATATCAACCGTTCGGGCACGCGCAAAGAAGAGCTCATTACCGAGCCCTCAGAGCTGTCAAAGATGTGGATCCTGCGCAAGCTCTTGCACCCGATGGACGAGTTGGCGGCGATCGAATTCTTGCTCGACAAGATGAAAGACACCAAGACCAACTCGGATTTCTTCGACGCCATGAAGCGTTAGTGCGGGGCCTCGGTCCTTAGGAGTCAAGTCATGGAGTGGTGGGCGTGGATTGCGGTCGGCGCCGTACTTTTGGTTTCTGAGTTGGCCTTCGTGGATGCCCAGTTCTATCTGGTGTTCGTCGGCGCGTCGGCTTTGGTCGTGGGGTTTTTGAATTTATCGGGATTGCTGCCCGGCGTTTGGATGCAGTGGCTGCTGTTCTCCGCCTTGGCGGCATTTTCCATGGTTACATTTCGGCGGCGGATCTACGATCGCATGCGCCGTAAGCTACCCGACATGAAACAGGGGCCGGTCGGGGAAACCGTGGTGCTGCTCGCGGCACTGCCGCCGGGTGAGACCTGCCGGCTGGAGTACTGCGGCAGTTCCTGGAACGCGGTCAACGGCGGGAAATCCCCCATCGCCGCCGGTCAGCGCGCCCGCATTGATCGGGTCAATGGCCTGACCCTCGTTGTGCATGGAGAAAACCCTTGAATATGACCTTCGGCTATGGAGCCATCATCATCGCCATACTGATCGTGGTGGTGATTGCCAAGACCGCGGTGGTGGTGCCGCAGCA
>DASQPK010000154.1:0-23234 GCA_035643995.1 Steroidobacteraceae bacterium
TCTGACTTGATTCTGCTGATTTACCGCGAAGAAGTGTACGACAAAAACACGACGCGCAAAGGCATCGCGGACATCATCATCGCGAAGCAACGCAATGGTCCGACCGGCGACTTGCAGCTCACATTCCTCGGTCAGTACACCAAGTTCGAGAACTACGTGCCGGAGTCATACGCCGAGGGCGTGTTTCGGTGACACCCATGGTCAGCGTGACCATCGACACGGGCGCGCTACGACACAACTTGGAAGTGATTCACCGCCTGGCGCCAAAGTCCCGCGTGATGGCGGTGATCAAGGCCAATGCATACGGACACGGCCTCATCGCCGTGGCACGCGCTCTCGAGGCCGCCGATGCATTTGCGGTCGCGCGCGTCGACGAAGGTCTTGCCTTGCGCGAGGCGGGAATCAAAACACCCATCGTGCTTCTAGAGGGCGTGCTGGACGCGGAGCAACTCAAGGCCGCGGCTGCCGCCGATTTCGAACTGGTCGTGCACACGCCGGAGCAAGTCGAATTGCTGCTGGCAGCGCCCGGCGGTGTTCGATTCAAAGTATGGCTCAAGCTCGACAGCGGCATGAACCGCTTGGGTTTCAAGGCCGAGGCATTCCGGTCCGCGCATGCCGCATTGAACCAGGCGCCGGCACTGAAGGCGCCGCTCAATCTGATCACGCATCTCGCTTCCGCCGATATGCCCGAGCTGCCGAGCACCGCCGAACAATTGATGGTGTTTGCCGCCGCAACTCGAACTTTGCCGGGAGAGCGAAGCATCGAAAGTTCAGCGGCGCTGCTCGGCTTTCCGGACTCACAGGCCGACTGGGTCCGGCCGGGACTGTTGCTATACGGTGTGTCGCCCTTTCGAGGTTCAAGAGGTGCGGACCACGGTTTGCGGCCCGTCATGACCTTGCGGTCACGGATCATCGCGGTCAAGGACCTCGTCGTCGGCGATCAAGTGGGCTATGGCGGCGACTGGACGGCGACACGCCCCACGCGCCTGGCGATCGCCGCTGTCGGCTACGGGGATGGATATCCGCGAAGCGCCTCGTCCGGCACACCTGTACTGGTCAACGGCGAATACGCGGCCTTGGCCGGCCGGGTATCGATGGATATGATTGCCCTCGACGTGACGGATGTTAAGCGCGCACCGAAGGTGGGCGATCCCGTGATTCTCTGGGGAGAGGGGCTTCCCGTCGAGGAAGTGGCGATTTGGGCCGAGACAGTTCCCTACGCCCTGCTCTGCGGCATCAATCAACGCGTGGCGGTGAATTGTTTGTAGCGACCTCTGAGGTTTGAACTTGCAGCGAACCTTGGAGGGCTGGCGCCGCTTCACGATGTGTTCGATTCGTGGGCGATTCAGACGTTGCCGGGTAATCCCTTAAATTGAGGATTTCGGCCTCGCTGCCCATTTGCAAGCTGCATACACTACTGATGCCACAATTGCGACCTGGTTGGCTGGACGCAATGCACAAAGCGCAATACGATGCAAATCGAGTTGTGATCCCTGCACGGAGGTGTTAAAGGCCCGGCTACCGTCGGCGTGCTGGAATGAGAACGACGTCACGGAGGGCGAATGCAGGTGCGAAAACTGGGAGCTGCGGTTTGTGCCGCCTGCATACTGCTGGGCGCCACAACGCTGTGGGCGGCGCCTTCGGTGCAGGTGCTCAAGGAGCTTTCGATCGAAGAATTGAGCAACATCGAGATCACCTCGGTGTCGAAGCGCGATGAGAAACTTTCTGATGCGCCAACCTCCGTTTTTGTAATCACCTCCGAAGACATCCGCCGCTCAGGCGTCACCAGCCTGCCGGAAGCCCTGCGGCTTGCACCCAATCTTCAAGTGGCGCGCGTCAGCGCCAACGAATACGCCATCAGTGCGCGCGGATTCAACAGCTCGGCGGCCAACAAGCTCTTGGTGCTCATCGACGGGCGATCGGTGTACTCCCCGTTGTTCTCCGGCGTATTCTGGGACGTGCAGGATGTGATGCTCGAGGATATCGAACGCATCGAAGTCATCAGCGGCCCGGGAGGCACGTTGTGGGGTGTCAACGCAGTCAACGGCGTGATCAACGTGATCACTCGCTCTGCCGGCCAATCCCAGGGCGGCCTTGCGGTCGCCGGTGGGGGTAACCGTGAGGATCGTGCCAGCCTTCGATATGGAGGAAAGTTCGACAACGATGTCAATTTCCGCGTCTATGCAACCCACCTCGACATGCAGGACACCCAGACGCAATCAGGGGCGACGAAGGATGACTCTGCCCATCAGAGCCAGGTCGGTTTGAGGGCCGACTGGCAACGCGATGCCGACTCTCTCATGCTCAAAGCAGATGCATATACGGGCCGGGAAGGGCAACCGCTGCCGGGTTCCATTTCGATTACGGGCGTGACGCTCGCGCTGGGGGAGATTTCGGTGTCCGGCGCCAATATGATCAGCCGGTGGGAGCACAGCTGGGAGGGCGTCGGCGCCCTCTCCGTGCAGGCGTACTACGATCACACGCAGCGCAGCGTGCCGCCGACGTTTGAGGACTCGCAGGGCATCGTTGATTTACAGTTGCAGTATTCCGCAAGTCCGATCGGCGCGCATACGGCCGTGTGGGGAGCGGAGTACCGCTACGGCATGGATCGGGTAACCAACAGCACGTATATCGCACTGCTGCCGGCAAACCTCGATCAAACCTGGGCCAGCCTCTTTGCACAAGACGAGATCGCGCTGCGCGATGGATTGCGCCTGACACTGGGCGTGCGTACCGAACACAACGACTACACCGGTACACAGTTCCTGCCGACCGCCCGTCTCGCGTGGAAGTGGGCACCCAATGAAATGGTCTGGGCCGCCGCCTCGCGCACCGATCGGGCTCCCTCGCGCCTGGATCACGACACCTTCGTCCCTGGTCACGCGCCATTCCTGTTGCGCGGCGGACCCAACGTTCGTGCCGAAACCGCCGACGACTATGAGATCGGCTATCGCGGGCAGATCACCAGCGCCGCATCGCTGTCGGCTACCGTCTATCACACGGTCTATGATCGGCTCCGCACTCAGCAAATCGACCCCAGCTTCACCTTTCTTTTCTATGGAAACGGCATGCAAGGAAGGACCTCCGGTCTGGAGCTGTGGGGTAGCTATCAGGCCGCGCCGATCTGGCGCTTGAATGCAGGCTTCAGCCGCTTGCGCCAGGAATTCAAACTCACGCCCTACAGCATTGATATTGGAACTCTGCAGAGCACCGAAGGGGCCAATCCGTCGCAGTGGGCGATTTTGCGTTCCTCGCTCGATCTTGGAGCGCGAACCGAGTTCGACGTCACGCTGCGCTATGTGGGCGCTTTGTCGCAACCGGTCGTGCCGAGCTATACGGCGCTGGACCTGCGCCTCGGTTGGCAGCTGCGTTCAAATATCGATCTATCGATTGCGGGACAGAATCTCCTCGATGGTGGTCATGGCGAGTTTACCAATGTCGCGACGCGCACTGACTTCAAGCGCGCCGTGTTCTTGAAACTGCAGTGCCGACTGTGAGGACTGACAACAGCAAAGGTGCCGGTCACGTGACGAATTCGCGCCTTCCTTGCAAGAGTCAGCGTGCTTGGCGAATCGCAGCCGCCTTCTCATGGCTCATCGTCACCGCCTCGGTTGCCGCGCCGGTGAACGCGCAATCAGCCGAATATGAAATCAAGGCGGCATTCTTATGCAAGTTCGGCAACTACATCGAATGGCCCTTGCAGCGGGGCGAGTTTGCGGAGACTCCGTTTGGGATCGGCGTGGCCGCGTCGGACGCGGTGGTCGACGAACTGACGCGCGTGGCGCGCGGGCAAACGGTAAACGGACGACCGATTGTCGTGCGCCGCCTGGTCGTTGGAGATCGCCTCAATGGGCTCGATATCCTCTTCGTCGCACGTTCTCATGCTGCTCACCTCGCCGACACACTGGCCGCGGTCAAAGGTCAAGCGATCCTCACAGTCACAGAATCCGATCCGGGTACCCCGGTCGGGGGCATGGTGAATTTTGTGGTGGTCGCCGACAAAGTGAAATTTGATATCGCACTCGAGCCGGCGGAACAAAGCAATTTGAAGGTCAGCGCGCGCCTGCTGAGCGTGGCTCGTGCAGTGTCCGGGAGGACCTTGCAATGATCGGTTTTGGTGGATCGCTGCGCCGCAAACTCTCGAGCGTCGTGCTTCTGACGACGCTGGTGGCGCTCATTGTTGCGCTCGGCGCGATGGTTGTCTACGACTTGTACGCGTACCGCCAAGGATGGATCAGCAACGTGAGCGCGCAGGCCGAACTACTTGGTAGTACCTCTGCTCCGGCGCTCGAATTCGATGATGCGCGGGTGGCTCAGGAGAATCTGGCGCTGCTGCGCTTTCAGCCGAAACTGCGTGCAGCTGCGATCTACGGTGCGCGCGGCGGCTTGTTCGCCTCCTACGTCGCAAACGGCAAGCACGGCGACTTTCCGGATCTGCCGGGCGTCGAAGGCGTTTCTGTTGAACATGGCAGTCTGATTGTTTTCAAGCGTATCGAGGCGCACGGTCAGATTCTCGGTGTGGTCTATCTGCGTGCCGATTACGAGTTGTACGACCGCTTGCTCAGCTATGCGGGCATTGCGTTGTCGGTGGCAATCATCGCGCTACTGGTAGCGTGGCTCATGTCGTTGTGGCTGCACCGGATCGTTACCGGCCCGATCTTGGCCATCGGCGCAACGGCACGCGAGGTTGTCGAGCGGCGCGATTACTCGCGCCGCGTCGAAAAACGAAGTGATGACGAGCTGGGCGCGCTGGTGGACGCCTTCAATGACATGATGCGCGAGACCGAGCGCCGCACGGAAGCGCTCGAGGCATCGAGTCGGGAAAAGGGACGTGAAGTCGACGAGCGGCGTCTGGCGCAACAAGAAGTGACGCGTCTCAACGAGGAATTGGAGCGGCGCGTGCAAGAGCGAACGGCACAGCTCGAACTCCTGAACACGGATCTTGCGGTGGCGACCGCGGCAGCGGAGGGGGCCAACCGCGCCAAGTCCGAATTCCTCTCCAACATGAGCCACGAGCTGCGGACACCCCTCAATGCAATCATCGGGTTCGGGAATCTGTTGGAGTCGGCAGACACCAAGAATTTCACGCCCGAGAAACGCCGATCGTTCGTCGAACATATCGTCACGGCGGGGAGTCACCTACTGACACTCATCAACGACATCCTGAATCTTGCGCAAATCGATGCCGGCAAGGTGTCGCTGTCGATCGAGCCTGTGCCTCTCGCCGGGGTCTTGGAGGAGTGCAGAGCCATGACCGAACCGTTGGCTGTTGAGCGCAATATTCGGCTGCTATTCCCATTGGACTCTGACATGCGCGTGCATGCCGATCGAACGCGGCTGAAACAAGTGCTGATCAATTTGTTATCCAACGCCGTCAAGTACAATCGGGACTCGGGGTCGGTGGTCATTGATTGCACCCGTCCATTGCCGGGTCGGATCCGCATTTCCATACAGGACACGGGAATCGGGATTTCGTCGGAACAATTGCAGGCGCTGTTTCAGCCGTTTAATCGACTCGGTCAGGAGTCCGGAGCACAGGAGGGAACCGGCATTGGGCTCGTCGTAACCAAACGCTTGGTCGAGTTGATGGGAGGCAGCATGGGCGTAACGAGCGAGTCAGGCACGGGTAGCCAGTTTTGGATTGAGCTCGATGCAGAATCACCCCGCGCGACCTCGATAGCAGCGAGGCACGACGTGATCGAGCTCCCTAATCCTGATGCGAGTGCGCACTCGATCAGCACTGTACTCTGCGTTGAGGATAATCCAGCGAGTCTGGAGTTGCTCAAGGAGACGCTTGCGTTGCGCAACGATTTGCGATTGCTGTTCGCGTCGAACGGCCACGAGGGCGTCGCGATGGCGCGCAGGCACCTGCCGGACGTCATCCTGATGGACAATAACATGCCTGTGCTCAACGGCAGGGAGGCGCAAGCAATTCTTCGGCGTGATCCGACGACCGCGGGCATTCCCGTGATCGCGCTCAGCGCCAACGCCATGCCGGCAGCAATAGCTGATGGTTTGGCTGCGGGATATTTCCGCTACTTGACCAAGCCGGTAGACCTATTGGCGCTGGGAGAGGCGCTCGAAAGCGCTTTGAAGCTTGCCGCGGCCAGGAAAGGTTTCTAGATTGACCACACGTTAAGGTCCGTCGAGGCAGGTGCTCGGTCTGCGATCATCGGCCCTCGGGCCTGGCGGCCGCCCGTGGGTTCGCGGCAGCCACAACTCAATGGCCGTTCCGACGTCGGGTGAGTTGTCGACGCACATCACACCGCCGGACTGAGTTGCAATTCCGCGGACCACGGATAGCCCAAGACCGGTTCTTCCGGCGCCTTCAGGGGTGAAAGACTCTTGCGCTCCCCCATGGAGGACCTGAAGACGCACGTAATCGCCTGATGGCAGAGAAGAGGCCTGAGTGTCAGTGGAGTGGGTTTCCGCTGAGGCGCTGATCGTGACTGTTCCCCCATCCGGCATGGCGGCCTGCGCGTTCAAGGCCACATTGAGAAGCGCCAATTCGAGCTGATTCGCGTCCACGAACACCGGCGGCAACCCGCGCGGAAATCGGCAAGTGAGTTCAATTCCAACGCCCAACGCGTGCTTGAGCAGTCCTTTCAGACCGTTTAGGAGTTCGCCGACATCGACGGATCGCGGTTTGCGTTCTTGGCGTCGGGAAAAGGCCAGCAGGCCCCGCGTCAGGACCGTGCCCCTGCGTGCGCCTGCGGTGGCATTTTGCAGCAATTGCCGGTACTGAAGGTCTTCGGGAAGACGCTTCTCGAGAAGCGCAAGGCTGCCCAACACTGCCGCCAGCAGGTTGTTGAAGTCGTGGGTGACGCCGGCCAACTGTCCGAACATATCCCGCTGCTGCGCTACGAAGGACTGCGCGAGCATCGATTCCCGCTCGCGCATCTGCGCCTCGGTGCGCCTCTCAAGTTCCTCATTGCGGCGGCGCAGCTCAGCGGTTCGATCGAGGACTTGCTGCTCGAGCCCGGCATTTAACCGCTCCAGTTTTCGAGTCTTGCGATACAGGTCCAAGAACACCTTAACCTTGGCCTGCAGCAATTCCGGCACCACGGGGACCGAAACGTAGTCCAGGGCACCGAGTTCATAACCACGGATTCGATGTAAATCGCCCGTCATTATCGCCGACACAAAGATGATGGCGATTCGTTGGAAGCGGGGGTGCTCACGAATAAGGGCCGCGAGTTCGAAGCCATCAATATCCGGCATGCAGACATCGATGAGGATCAAGGCGACGTCGTTCTTCAGCAGACACTCGAATGCTTCGCAGGCCGACGACGCTTTGATCAAAGCGCCGCCGATCTTGGCGAGGATGACCTCGTAGCTCAGCAGCTTCGCCGGCTGGTCGTCGACCACCAGGATGTTGACTATGTCAGGCGCATTCAACGCCGTGATAGCTTGGTTGTGTTCCATGCTTCCCTCCATGCCGTCGATGGGCGACTGCTTTGAGCGCCGCGGTAAAATCCAAGTGCACTCAAATTTTGGCACTTAACAGAACCAGCGATGCAATGTCGCGATACGACGACAGGATCAAGGGGGAAGGTGAGGCCGACATTGCTGAAGGCGTCAAGACATGGCCCCATATCGCGGAGCCATTCAGCGCGCACGGACTTGCTCCTTAAGAGCTTAGCTCTCGAAGAATCCCATCTTCACGCCGGCCAGCTGTACAACGTCGTTGTCATTGAGCCGACGGGCCTGCGGTCCGATCGGTACGCCGTTGACCTGCGGATAGTCGTTTTCCTTGCCGCTGTCGACGTGCACGATGAAATAGCCTTCGGCACGGCGGGTGATCGCCGCAACCTGGACGCCGGGGCGTCCGAGCGTGGTGAGTGCCTTGGTCAGCTCGAGCTCTCGGCCGGCGAACGCGCCGCTGAGTACCTGCAGTTTCGCCTTGGGCAGGGCGGTCGCATTATCGGGCACGCTGGGCCGCTTGGCCGCAACGATCTTGGCCGCCTGGTCGACTGCCGCGCTGACCTTGCGAATGCGGTCCTCACCCTGAGAGCTGGGCGTGATGACCATGGTTTTTTCGAATTCATCTTGCTCGACATCGCCGTCCTGGCTGTCGACGAAACGCAATTGGTGATGGCCGACGGTGATGACATCGCCGTGCTGCATGGCGTGTTTCTTGATCAGCTTGCCGTTGACGTAAGTGCCATTGGTGCTGTTCAAATCCTCCAAGAAGGAGTCGTTCAGGATATTGATGATGAGCGAGTGGTGACCGCTCACGGCCGGATTGTCGATGCGGATATCGTTGTCCGGGAGGCGCCCTATGGTGTAGCGCTCTTTGTTCATGTTGTATTCCGCGAGGATACTGCCATCCAAGCTGAGCATCAGGCGTGCCATTCAGACTCCCATTCGCTAGCCGAACCATCCCAAGATTTTGTCAAATATACGCCGGTGCGCCGGGAACGGCTCCTCGACGTGCGCCATAATCACAGAGACATTATCGCGGCCGCCGTTATCGTTCGACAGCTGAATCAGCTGTTTAGCAACCGTATCAAGATTAGCACTAAAGGTGCTGATTGTTAAGTGAATGTCCTCGTCCTCAATCATGTCAGAAAGGCCATCCGAACACAGTACGTAGTAGTCACTTTTCTGCGCCGGCTGCTCGTGGATTTCGACTTCGACATTCTGCTCCACCCCGAGCGCCCGTGTAACATAATTCTTATTGGTGGCTCGCTGTGCTTCCTGTTGGGAGTAAAAACCCCGGTCGACCAGCTCCTGCAGCAGCGAATGATCCAAGGTCATTTGCTCAAAGCGGTTGTCCCGCAGGCGGTAAGCCCGGGAATCACCGACATGGGCTATCGACACCTTGTTGTCGTGGAACAGGCAGGCCACCACGGTCGTACCCATGCCCTCACATTGCGGTTGGGTCTTCGAGGTGTGGTAGATGATCTTGTTGGCTCTGTGAATCGCGTCACGCAGGATGATGCTGGGACGGGTGAGTCCGGACTCAGCGTCCCGGACCGTGAGGTCTTCGCGCACAAACGCGTCCCGGACCAGATTGATGATGGTCTTTACGGCGATGCCGCTGGCAACTTCGCCGGCGTTGTAGCCGCCCATGCCGTCGGCCAGGACAAATAGGCCAATATCGGCCTCGCTGCCGATCATGTCCTCGTTGTGTTCGCGGACCTTGCCTGTGTCGGTGAGCGCGACGCTTGCGATTTTCCCCTTCAAACTCATGGATTTTTAGCCATTTTTCGTATCATGCAATTCAATCCGTTCATGGCGATCCGCTTGGCATCTTTGACCGACAGTCATTCAAGGCTGCAGCCATTTGGGCGCCTGAGTCGTACCGTGCTTCAGGATTCTTGGCCAGTGCCCGATCGATCACGCTCTCGACGCAGGCGGGCAGGTCCGGCCGGAATGCTCGCAGCGGCGGATGTGGAGCTTCGGCGATCTGCTGCATCAGGCCGGTCATCGAATCAGCGGTGAACGGAAGCTGGCCGGTTAACAATTGAAATAGGCTAACACCCAGGGAAAACAAGTCCGAGTGACCTGTCACAGTTCGTCCTTCAAGCTGTTCGGGTGACATAAATGACGGCGTTCCGAGAACTATGCCCGTGCGGGTGCTGCCGGCGCCGCTCAAGCGCGCGATCCCGAAATCCGTGATCTTCAAGACATCCGTGGCCGGGTCGTACATCAGGTTTGCGGGCTTGATGTCGCGGTGTACGACCTGCTGTTTGTGCGCAAATCCCAGTGCTTCGGCGGTGCGGGCGATGATCTCCAACACTTTGCGCGGCTCGAGCAAATTGTTCGACTTCGCGTAGTCGCTCAAGTGACGGCCCTTGAGATATTCCATGGCGATGTATGCCAGGCCGCGCTCTTCGCCCACATCATAGATCGTGACGATGTTCGGATGATTGAGCCGGCCTGCGGTTTCCGCCTCGCGAAAAAAACGCGATCGCGCCTCGACCAGCTCAGAATCGCTGAATTCGCTGGCGAGCGGGATGGCCTTGATCGCGACCATGCGATTGATGGCCGTGTCGCGTCCGAGGTAGACGATTCCCATCGCCCCGCGGCCGATTTCGCGCTCGAGTTGGTAGCGGCCAAGCCGCTCGGCCTCAGGCACGGCGGCGGGGGCCGGGCGCTCGCTCGGCGCCCGCAAGTCCGGCGTAGTAGCGCTCATGGATGCCTGTGCGCCGGCCGGGTCTGCCGCTGCTGCCTTCGGTTTACCGCGATCACTGTCCATGAGACGCCGCAAGCGGGCGGCGACATCTTTGTAGGTGTTGTCGAAGCGTGCCAAGTGCCGGTAAACCGCCGTCGCCTGCGGGACGCGGCCTCGCTGCTCCAACTGGCCCCCGAGGGTGTACAAGTCCCCCAGCACCGTGGCATTGGGCTTGCGGCCCTTGAGCTCCGCAAAACGCTGCTCGAAGTTGTCGAGCAGGCGCGCGGTGTCGGTACCCACCGTGGACTTGGGCCTTGGCATGGGTAGGGCTGCGGACGGTCTGGCGCGCGTCCACAGGAATAGGGCGCTACCAGCAGCCAATAGCGCAGCGCCGGGCATCCACAGCCAAGTCCAAGTGTGCAGATTTGCCAGCAATCTGAGCAAAAGGTTAGCTGTGAGGATACCGAAGCCCATAATCGCTGCGATCAGTCCAAATTTGCTCATGCAATAGACATAATCAGATCCATGAAGCCGGGCAGTATAGGTGATCGGGCTGCCATATCGGCAATCCTAAATTCACATATCGGTGCGAAGTACGCCCATGGCGAAGTCGAAAGAGGTTTTTGTCTGTCAGAACTGCGGTGCCGCTGCGCCAAAATGGCAGGGGCAGTGCACGACCTGTGGTGAATGGAATACGCTGGCTTCAGAGATTCCCGCAACCCATCCGCGCAAGCAAGCGCCCGGCGGGCGCAAGCGAAACGACGCTTCATCATCGTTGGCCGCTGAAGCGATCATCGAATCCCCCCGGCTGACCACGGGCTCGACGGAACTGGACCGCGTGCTGGGCGGTGGCCTGGTTCCAGGCTCGGTGACCCTGATCGGCGGGGATCCGGGCATTGGGAAATCGACGTTGATGCTTCAGGCCGCTGCTGCCCTCAATGCCACAGGCGCGGTGCTGTATGCGACCGGCGAGGAGTCCTTGAAGCAAGTCGCACTTCGCGCCCGGCGGCTGGGCCTCGAAGCGGCCACAGCTCGGCTGATTGCCGAGACCTGCGTGGAGGAGATTGTCGGCGCCGCATCGAGCCTCTCGGCACATGTGCTCATCGTGGACTCCATTCAGACCATGCATTCTGAACGAGTGGAAGCGGCACCCGGCGCCGTCTCGCAGTTGCGTGAATGCACCGCGGAACTGGTGCGCTTCGCCAAGGGCAGCGGCACCGCCGTCCTGCTGGTGGGTCATGTCACCAAGGAAGGACAAATCGCCGGACCCCGCGTGTTGGAACACATGGTCGACACGGTGCTGTACTTCGAGAGCGATACGGGCAGCCGCTACCGGGTGCTGCGCTCCGTGAAGAACCGATTTGGCGCGGCCAATGAGATCGGGGTATTCGCGATGGTCGAGCAGGGACTGCGCGAGGTGACGAATCCTTCGGCGATTTTTCTCTCGCGGCATGCCGAGCCGGTCCCGGGCAGCGTCATCACCGTGATGCGCGAGGGAACGCGGTCGCTGCTGATCGAAGTTCAGGTGTTGGCTGATTTATCCTTGAGCGCCAATCCGCGCCGCGTCGCGGTCGGCATCGACGGCAATCGCCTGACCATGCTGTTGGCCGTGGCACATCGCCATGGGGGATTGCTGCTGCAGGGGCAAGACGTCTTCGCCAACGTCGTCGGTGGCGTGCGCCTGGCCGAGACCGCGGGTGATCTCGCCATCGTGATGGCGGCGCGCTCGAGTTTGAACGATGCGCCCGTGCCGAATTCCTTGATTGCGTTCGGTGAATTGGGGCTCGCCGGAGAGATTCGCCCGGTGCCGTTCGGCGAGGAGCGGCTGCGCGAGGCGGCGAAACATGGATTCAAGCTGGCGGTCGTTCCGGAAGCGAATGTGCCGAAACGGCCTCCCGAGGGAATGACGGTGCGTGGCGTCACGCGCTTGAATCAAGCATTGGAGGCGTTCTAATCGTTCATTCAGCTCAAGGCAGCGTGGGTAGCGGCGGGCGGATGCGTACGGTTTTGATGGCGTTGTCGCCGGTCTGCAAAACCTCCAGCATGTAGTCCGCCATTTTCAAGGTTGTCCCGGGTTCCGGGATGGTCTCGAGAAATTCAACGATCAACCCGTTCAGAGTCTTCGGTCCGTCCGTCGGCAGGTTCCAGCGCATCGAGCGGTTCAGCGCGCGGATCGTGGCCGAGGCATTGGCGACAAAACTACCGTCGGCTTCCGCATGCACGTCTTTGTGCATCATGGTGGCCGGATCGGTCGTGAATTCGCCGACAATCTCCTCGAGAATATCCTCGATCGTCACCAGCCCTTGAATATCGCCGTACTCATCGACGACGAATGCCATTCGGCGCTTGTTGCGCTGAAAATTCAGCAATTGCGTGTTGAGCGTGGTGCCGGAGGGAACGAAGTACGCCTCGCGCGCGCCGGCGGCTGCGGCCAAGGCGTCCCGGTCGAGGTGCCCGCGCGCCAATTCGTGCACCACTTGCTTCATATGCAAGAGCCCGATGATGCGGTCGATTTCTCCTTGATAAACCGGCAATCGCGTGTGTTGGCTTTGGCGCAGCTGCTCCAGGATTCGATCCCAATCATCGTCAATGTCGATGCCGACGATCTCATTGCGCGGCACCATGATGTCCTCGACCGTGGCGTTCTCCAGGTCCAAAATGCTGACGAGCATTTGTTGATGGCGCCGCGGAATCATGGCGCCGGCCTCGGCCACCACCGTGCGCAACTCTTCGCTGCTCAAGGAATTCGCCGCCACCTGCCTCGATACGCCGAACAGCCGCAACACCCCGTTGGCCAGCAAATTCGTGGCCCAAACGAATGGGTAAAACAAAAACAGCAGCGGCGTGTAGATGAAGGCGGCAGGCAAAGCCAGGCTCTCAGGATGCAGCGCACCGAACGTTTTCGGTGCCACCTCGCAAAAAATCAGCAGCACGAACGCCAGCAGCGCAGCGCCGAAAGCCACAAAAAATTCGCCCCCCAGGCGCAACGCGATGAAACCCACCAACATGGGCGCCGCCACATTGACCACCGTGCTCAGCAGCAGGATCAAGCCGATCAGCCGATCGGGGCGCGCCAGCAGCGCCTCGGCCAAACGCGCCGCGCGGCTTCCTTCACTGGCGCGATGGCGCAGCCGATAACGGTTGATGCTCATCAACGCGGTCTCACTGCCGGCGAAAAAAGCGGCGAGTATGAGCAACCCGGCAAGCGCTGTGAACAATAGACCTAGGGTCGGGTGTTCCATTCGTGGCTGTGAGGGGTCAGCCCCAATGGCGCCCGAACATGTACTCGAGAACGAACTTCACGCCGAAATAGGCCACCGCCAGGATGCCGAAGCCCCACAGAGTCCAGCGAACCGCGGATCGGCCGCGCCAGCCGAAGCGCAGCCGCCCGATGAGCAGCACGCCGAACAGCAGCCACGCGATGAGCGACAAGACCGTCTTTTGTACCAAGTTCTGGGTGAATAAGTTCGTGACGAAGACGAACCCGGTAATCAGCGCCAGGGTCAACAACCCAAAACCCGCCGCGATCAGTCTAAACATGACTTTTTCAAGCGCATCGAGCGGCGGCAATGCGCTCGATAAATCGGCAATGCGGTGGGTGCGCAGGCGCCGATCGAGAAATACCAACAGAATGGCGGTGACAGCCGCGGCAAACAGCAGGGCGGCGGCGCCCATGGACAACAGAATGTGCGCGGTCAGCTCCCATCCGGCGGTCGCTTCGGCGTAGCTGCGCCCAACTTGCCCCAGGCCGGTGCCGACCGCCGCGCCGACCGCGGCGCTGAGCATCAGAATGGCCCCGAGCACGCGATTGTGCTTGTCGATCGAAATCAAGCACGCGAGCACCGCGAGGGTCCAGCCCAGCAACGATGTCGCTTCGAGCAGGCCAACGGAGAACCTGCCGTTGAGGCGCATCATGCGCATGATGGCATCGCTGTGACCGATAATGGCGACGAGAATCAGCACCCAGGCGATGGGTTCCAGCCGCGGCTTCTTCACACTGCGCAACATGGCCCAGGCACTTGCGGTGTAAAGCAGAAACAAAATGATGGCGAGAATCACGGCTGGCCTAATGAGTGACGTTCCGATCATGCCATAGTTATAATAACCGCACTATGTTTGACCGCTTAACTGCCAGCCTCTCCTCGGCGCTGAAGTCGCTTTCCGGCCGCGGCCGACTGACCGACGACAACATTTCCGACACGGTGCGCGAAGTGCGTCTTGCGCTGCTCGACGCCGATGTCGCGCTGCCGGTGGTGAAGAGCTTCACGGACGCGGTCAAAGCGCGCGCGGTCGGCGTTGAGGTGACCAAGAGTCTCACGCCCGGACAGGCATTCATCAAAGTCGTGCATGAAGAATTGACGCGGCTCATGGGCGAGCCGAGTGCGGGTCTCAACCTGCGTGCTCAGCGGCCCGTCGTCGTGATGCTCGCCGGGCTGCAGGGCGCGGGCAAGACCACCAGCGCCGGCAAGCTGGCGCGCTGGCTCATCGAGAAGCAAAACAAAAAAGTGTTGATGGTCAGCACCGATGTCTACCGTCCCGCGGCCATTTTGCAATTGCAGACCCTGGCCGGGCAGGTGGGCGCGGGCTTTGCACCCGCGCTCGCCACCGAAGCACCCGTAGCCATCGCCAAGCGCGCGCTTACGGAGGCGATGCTGCAAGCCTACGACGTGCTGCTGCTCGACACCGCCGGGCGGCTGCATATCGATGCGGAGATGATGGCGGAGGTCAAGGAACTCGAGGCGGCGATCCAACCCCACGAGCGCTTGTTCGTGGTTGACAGCATGGCGGGACAAGATGCGGTGAATGCCGCCAAGGCATTCAACGATGCGTTGAGTCTTACCGGCGTCATCCTCACCAAGGCTGATGGCGATGCGCGCGGCGGTGCGGCGCTTTCCGTTCGTCATGTGACCGGCCAGCCGATCCTCTTCGTCGGTACGGGGGAGAAATCCGACGCGCTGGAGCTATTTCAGCCGGAGCGCATCGCCTCGCGCATCCTAGGTATGGGCGATGTGCTGTCGCTGGTCGAGCAGGTTCAAGATCAGGTCGACCACGAAAAGGCGGAAAAGCTCGCCAAAAAGATCAGCAAGGGAAAATCCTTTGATCTGACGGACTTGCGCGATCAGTTGAGCCAGTTGCAGAACATGGGCGGCATGGCGGCTTTGCTCGACAAGCTGCCGGCCCAATACCAAGCCAACGCGGCGGCAGCCGCCGGCGCCGTCAACCCCAAGACCCTCAAGCGCCAGATGGGGATCATCGACTCCATGACGCCGCGCGAGCGTCGGCGGCCGGAAATGATCGACAATTCGCGCAAACGGCGCATTGCCGGCGGGGCGGGGGTACCGCTGCCGGAGGTCAATCGGCTGCTGAAGCAGTTCGACCAAATGCAGAAAACCATGAAAAAGATGGTCAAAGGCGGAATGCTCAAGAATATGATGCGCGGAATGGCCGGACGGATGCCTCCCGGAGGGTTCGGTCCGGGCGGATTTGGCCGCTAAGACCCCACAATACAAAGCTTTGGTTGCTCTTAAGCCCTGATTGTCATTACAATTAGCGGCTTGGCATCCTGAAGGTGAATTTACGATGGTGACGATCCGTTTGACTCGACGCGGCGGCAAAAAGACGCCCTTCTACCACGTTGTGGTGACCGACAGCCGCAAGCGCCAGGGCGGCACCAGCCTGGAGAGCGTCGGCCTGTTCAACCCCGTGGCACGTGGCGCGGAAGTCAAGCTGCGCTTGGATGTTGCGAGGATCGAGCACTGGGTGAGCAAGGGTGCTCACATGTCCGATCGCGTCAAATTTCTCCTCACCAGCTTCCGTAAGCAGGCCGCGTAAAGGCTCGAAGGGCACGATGAGCGACGAATCATCGGCGCTCATCCAACTGGGTTTCGTAGGCGCCCCATTTGGCGTCCGAGGTTGGGTCAAGCTACGGTCACACACGGATCCCCCCGAACGTCTGCTGGAGCATGGCAATTTGCAGATTGGGCGAGAAGGTGCGTGGCGCAGCTATCGCATTGAGCAGCGCGGCCGAAGCGGCGGCGCGCTCACGGTCAAATTGGCCGGAGTGGAAGATCGGGATCAAGCGGCGGCCTTGACCGGCGCGCAGATCTGCGTACCGCGCGTTGAGCTGCCGCAGCGGGACGACAAGGATTTCTACCGCGCTGACCTGATCGGCTGCGAGGTGGTGAATCTGGCCGGCGTGGGATTGGGTGTCGTGCAGCATTTTGTGGAGACCCCGGCGCAGGCCCTGATGGTGGTGCGCGGGGAACGTGAATATTGGGTGCCGGCAGTGCCGCAGCATCTTCGGCGTGTGGATTTGCGGGCGCGCCGGGTGGTCGTGGACTGGGACGCCGCAGCGGATTGAGTATGCGAATTGCGGTGGTGTCGCTGTTTCCGCAAATGATCCGCGAGGCGCTGCACATCGGCGTGGTTGGGCGGGCATTGGAGCGCGGTATCTTTCAGGTCGATTGCTTCGATCCGCGCGACTACACGGCGGATCCGCACCGGACGGTGGATGACCGCCCTTACGGGGGCGGACCGGGGATGGTTTTGAAGGTAGAGCCGGTGCGCAGCGCGGTGCGCGACGCGTTGAAGGTTCTGCCGCCGGGCAGCCGGCGCGTCTACTTGGGCGCGGACGGATGCAGATTCGAGCAGAGCAGGGCGCGCGAGGCGTGTGAATGGCCCGGCCTTGTTTTGGTGGCGGGACGCTACGAAGGGATCGACGAGCGCTTCATCGAACAGGAAATCGATGAGCAGTGGTCCATCGGCGACTATGTGCTGTCGGGCGGAGAGCTGCCGGCGCTGGTGGTCATCGATGCGATAGCGCGGTTGATGCCGGGTACGTTGGGCAGTTCGGAATCGGCGCTGCAGGAGTCCTTCAGCGACGGTTTGGTGGATTGGCCGCACTACACGCGGCCGCAAGATTTGGAAGGGCACGAGGTGCCCGCGGTATTGGCCTCGGGCGATCACGCAGCGATTCATCGCTGGCGATTGCAACAGGCGCTGGGCCGCACGTGGTTGCGCCGGCCGGAACTGCTCGAGCGCCGCGGCATGAGTGATGAAGAGCGGGAATTGTTGGAAGAATTCAAGAATGAACGTGCGAGGCAATAGCTATGAATAAGATCATCCAGGAACTCAACGGCGAGCGAGCGACGCGCAAGCTTCCGGACTTCAATCCCGGCGATACCATCGTCGTGCAAGTCAAGGTCGTCGAAGGTGATCGCGAGCGCGTTCAAGCCTACGAAGGCGTGGTGATTGCCAAGAAGAACCGCGGCCTCAATTCTTCGTTCACCGTGCGCAAGATTTCCCACGGCGAAGGCGTCGAACGCGTCTTTCAAACCTTCAGCCCTGCAATCAGCGAAGTCAGCGTGAAGCGCCGCGGCAGCGTGCGCCGCGCCAAGTTGTACTACCTGCGGGACCTCTCCGGTAAAGCCGCGCGCATCGATGAGAAGATCTGAGCGTTGAATGAGCGCCGGGTCCGCTCTTAGGGGATTCTTCGGGCTGATCTGGCGAATCCTGGAAGGGATCCGCAAGGTACTGCACCTGGCGCTGTTGCTGCTGATTTTCGGCTTCGTTCTCGCGGCGCTGCATTCGTCCATCCCGGCCGTGCCGCGCAGCGCGGCGCTCATCATCGCGCCGCAAGGCGAATTGGTCGAACAGATCGCGGGCGATCCGGTGCGCCGCGCTTTGGGCGAGGCGTCGGGTGGCCCGGCGCCGGAGACCCTGCTTCGCGACGTGACCGACGCCATCGCGGCTGCCAAGTCAGACTCTAGAATCAAGCTCATCGTTCTCGACGTGGACGAGTTGGCTCCGTCGGGTTTATCGAAATTGCAGGAGATCGGCGCCGCGCTGCGCGACTTCCGAGCTTCCGGCAAACGCGTGATTGCAGCGGGCGATTCCTTCAGTCAATCGCAATACTACCTGGCAGCGCAGGCGGGCGAGGTGTACCTCGACCCCATGGGCGAAGTGTCCGTCAACGGCTTCAGCTACTACCGCATGTACTACAAGGACGCGATCGAAAAGCTCAGCGTCGATTTGAACGTGTTTCGCGCCGGCACGTTCAAAAGTTATACCGATCAATTTTCCCGCAATGACATGGCGCCGAGTGAACGCGAAGAAACGTCGGTGTGGCTCGAGTCGTTGTGGCATGCGTACACCCAGGATGTCACGCACGCCCGGTCTCTGCCCGCCGGCGCACTGAAGGATTTCATCGCGGAGCAGCCTGCCTCATTGCAGGCCGTCAATGGCGACATGGCCAGGATGGCGCTGCAGCGCGGTCTGGTGACGGCGCTGAAGAGCCGGCGGCAGGTTGCCGATGATTTGAAGGGCTTGGTGGGCGAGGACGACAGCAATCATTCGTTCAATTCCATCGGGATGAATCAGTACCTGGCGGCGGTGCGCTCCAAGCGTGTTCTGAAAGGGAAATCCGATGCCAAGATCGGCATCGTGGTGGCATCCGGGGAAATCTTCGACGGTCACCAAATGCCGGGGGCGATCGGCGGCGAGAGCACATCGAACCTGCTGCGGCAAGCGCGCTACGACAACGCCGTGAAAGCGGTGGTGCTGCGCGTTGACAGTCCCGGCGGCAGCGAATTCGCGTCGGAGAAAATCCTGCGCGAAGTCCAGGCCCTGCGTAAAGCGGGTAAGCCGGTCGTCGTTTCCATGAGCACGTATGCGGCCTCCGGCGGTTACTACATCGCGGCGGCTGCCAATCAGATATTCGCCAGTCCAACCACCATTACCGGATCGATCGGCGTGTTCTCCTACATTCCGACCTTTCAGCGCACGCTGGAGAAGCTCGGCGTGAAGGTCGATGGCATCGGCACCACACCGCTGGCGGGCGATTTGCGCATCGATCGGGCGCTCGGGCCCGTCACCAAGCAGTTGTTGCAGGCGTCGGTGGATCATGCCTACGCACAATTCGTGCGGCGCGTGGCGGACGGCAGGAAGAAGTCCGTGGAAGACGTGGATAAGATTGCCCAGGGCCGGGTGTGGGCCGGCCTCGATGCGCAGCGCATCGGTTTGGTCGATCACCTCGGCGGACTCAAAGAAGCGAGCGACGCTGCCGCGAAATTGGCGGAACTCGGCAAGGACTACGACGTCGATTACATCGAGCCTGAATTGAGCTTGCGCGAAGAGCTATTGATGCAGATACGATCGCAGGCCGTGCGACTGGGCCAATCGGCAGGGCTCATTCCACAACGCACCGAAGTCGAGCGTATTCTCGATCCGTTGCTGCAGCAGGCGCGCGCCATCACCCGGCTGAAAGACCCACGCGGGCTGTACTCGTATTGCTGGTGCCGCGAGCCGCCAGAGCGTTAAGCGCTCCGCGTCAAAACGACCTCGATAACGACCTAGAGACTGGACCAGTCGAGCGTCACTTTTCCGGACTTGCCGGAATTCATGATCTGAAAGCCTTCCAGATAGTCGTTGATCCCTAGGCGATGGGTGATCACCGGCCGGATGTCCAAGCCGCTTTGCAGCATGCTCGACATTTTGTACCAGGTTTCGAACATCTCGCGGCCGTAGATGCCCTTGATGGTCAGTCCCTTGAAAATGACCTGGTTCCAGTCGATGGCGGTCTCACCGGGCGGGATGCCGAGCATGGAAACGCTGCCGCCATTGTTCATGGTCCGCAGCAATTCACGCAACGCCGCCGCATTGCCCGACATTTCAAAGCCGACGTCGAAGCCCTCTTCCATACCCAGCTCCCGCATGGCGTCGTCCAGCGACTCGCGCGATATGTTGAGCGCGCGCGAGGCGCCCATTTTCTTGGCCAGGTTCAATCGGTAGTCATTGACGTCGGTAATGACGACGTGCCGCGCGCCGCAATGGCGTGCGATGGCTACCGCCATGATGCCGATCGGACCGGCTCCCGTGATCAGCACATCCTCGCCGACCACATTGAACGCCAGCGCCGTGTGCGTGGCGTTGCCGAGCGGATCCAAAATCGCGGCGATCTCATCGTCGATGGCTGCGGGCAGCTTGAACACATTGGACGCCGGTATGGTCAGGTACTCGGCGAATGCCCCCGGGCGATTGACGCCGACGCCGGAGGTATTGCGGCACAGATGGCGACGGCCGGCGCGGCAATTGCGGCAATGGCCGCAGGTGATATGACCCTCGCCGGATACGCGGTCGCCCGTGTTAAAGCCGCGCACTTCGCTGCCCAGCTCGACGATCTCGCCGGAATACTCATGGCCCACCGCCATCGGGACCGGCACGGTCTTTTGCGCCCACGCATCCCAATTGTAAATGTGCATGTCGGTTCCGCAGATGGCAGAGCGATGCACCTTGATCAGAACATCATTGTGACCGACCGAAGGTTCCGGGACGTCCTGCATCCAAATGCCGGGTTCGGCGCGGGCCTTGACGAGTGCTTTCATTGCTGGAGCTTGCCTCTACTGAATAACGCCGAGATCGCGCGCCGAGCGACCAAACGCGGAAATGACTTGATCGAGTTGCTGGGTACTGTGCGCAGCATTCATTTGGGTGCGAATTCGCGCTTTTCCATGGGGCACGACCGGAAAAGAAAATGCCACGACGTAAATGCCTTCGTTCTGCATCCGCTCGGCGAGGCGCACGGCCAAGGGCGCATCTCCCAGCATCACCGGAATGATGGGATGCTCCCCCGGAACCAGGTTGAAGCCCAGGGCCTGCATGGATTCGCGAAAGTACCGGGCGTTGGCATGGACGCGATCGCGCAGTTCCGCTGAACCTTCGAGAAGATCGAGCACCTGGAGGGTGGCGGCGGCGACCATCGGCGCAATGCTGTTGGAAAACAGGTAAGGCCGCGAGCGCTGGCGCAACCAGGCGACAATGTCCTTGCGGGCTGCAACAAACCCGCCGCTGGCGCCGCCCAAAGCTTTGCCCAAGGTGCCGGTGAGAATATCAATCCGGCCCACGACGCCGCGGTATTCATGCGAGCCGCGGCCACCGGCGCCGATGAATCCGGTCGCATGCGAATCATCGACCATGACCAGCGCATTGTATCGGTCCGCCAGATCGCAAATCTCATGCAGCCGCGCGATGGATCCATCCATCGAGAAAACGCCGTCGGTCGCGATGAGCCGCACGCGTGAACCTTGCGAATCCTTGAGCGCTTGCTCGAGCTCATTCATGTCGTTGTTGGCATAGCGCAGGCGGCGCGCCTTGCACAGGCGAATGCCGTCGATGATGCTGGCATGATTCAGCGCATCGCTGATGACGGCATCGTGCTCGTCGAGCAATGTCTCGAACAGGCCGCCGTTCGCATCGAAGCAGGAGGAATACAAAATCGTATCGTCCATCGTAAGATACGCGCTCAATCGCTCCTCGAGCTCGCGGTGCACGCTTTGCGTGCCGCAAATAAAGCGTACCGAGGCGACACCATAGCCAAAGCGGGTCAATCCCTCATGGGCGGCCTTGAGCACAGCGGGATGGTTGGCCAAACCAAGATAGTTGTTGGCGCAGAGATTGATCATCTCCTGCCCACTGCTAAGCCTGATTACAGGGCCCTGGGCCGAGCCGATGACGCGTTCGCGCTTCAGCAGACCCGCGGCATCGAGCGCCTCGGTGTCGTGCCGCAGCCGCTCAAGAAATTCCGTGCCGTGCATGGCGCTATTATAGCTATTTCGCGCGCTTCCCTCTTGTGTATCCTTGAAGTCCGACCGCCTATGACACCCGAACAAAGCAGTGATACTCATCGCTTGGACAAATGGCTATGGCATGCCAGGTTCTTCAAGACTCGAAGTCTCGCGACGGCGGCCATCAACGGCGGCAAGGTCCATTTGAATGCGGAACGCGTCAAGCCGGCGCATCGCGTTCGAGTCGGCGATCGTTTGAGTTTGTCCCTGCAGGGGATGGTGGCGGAATTTGAAGTTCTCGGCCTTCCCTCGCGGCGCGGGCCTGCGGCGGAGGCACTCACGCACTATCTGGAGACCGCGGCGAGTGCCGAGCGCCGTGCAAAGCTGAAAGAGCAGCAGCGCCTGGCCAACATCTCACGGCCGAGGCCGGATTCACGTCCTGACAAACGCGAGCGCCGCCATCTCATGAAGCTGCATCGGGGTCAGACTTAAGGTCAGAGCCCTCTTAAAAAAAACTTGCACGGCGCGATCTATGTGCTACAGTCTGTAACACTATGAGCAGTAACACTACGCAAAGTCACGATCCTGCCGAGTTGGGCGAGTTGGAGCGAGCCGTGCTGGAGCTCATTTGGGAGCATGGCGTGCAGAACGCCGACCAAGTCAGGGAGCAGTTGGTGCTGCAGGGACGGCCGCTCAAAGAGTCCACCATTCGCACCGTGCTGCGCCGGCTGGAAGAGAAGGGGTATCTGGCCCATTCCATCGAGAGCCGTACCTTCCTCTATCGGCCGGCAGCATCGCGGCAGGCGGTGGCAGGGCGGGCGGTGCAACGCATCGTGGATTGGTTCTGCGAAGGCTCGGTGGAAACGTTGCTGGCCGGCATGGTGGATTCTGCGGTGCTGGACCGCAAGGAACTGCAGCGCCTCGCTGAACGTATCGCCGCATCGAAGAAGGGGAAGAAATCATGAGCACTCATCTGTTGCTTGAAGCCGCTGTGCGCTCCTTGGTGATGGGCGCAATGATCCTGGTGGCGCTGCGCCTCTTGCGAATTGATCAAGTTCGCGCCCGGCGCACCGCGTGGCTGCTCGCGCTCATGGGCGCGCTGGCGATGCCGGTGCTGGTCGGCGCGCAGATCGGACCGCGGCTGCTGCCCGAGATCGCGGCCGCGAAGCCGCAACCGACGCTGTACCTGGATGATCCCTACATCGCTGCCGCCTCTTCGCCTTACCGTGGTGGCGCTGCGCAGGACGCGCCGCGAAATGGCTCCCATGGCGTCGATGGCGTCGATGGCGTCGATGGCGTCGATGGCGCCGCGGGCGCGCAGTCCTCGAACATCATGCTAACTCTCGCCGTCATCGGCTACTGCGCGGTTGCTGCCGTGTTGTCGCTGCGTCTTTGCGTGGGCGTCGGCTTCGCGCTGCGTCTGCGCAATCAAGCGGAGCGCGTCGTATTTCCCTTCGATCCCGAATTGGATGTGCGCAGCAGCTCGCGAATTGCGACGCCCGTGACCATCGGCTCGAGTGTGCTGCTGCCCAGCGGCTACATTTCGTGGGATG
>DASQPK010000155.1:0-7352 GCA_035643995.1 Steroidobacteraceae bacterium
GGCGGCCGCCTGATCCGCAGTTTCTTCAAAGGGGAAGCCTGCTTGGAATGCGCGGTATTCCGCTTCGCCCGCCAGCATGCGGGTGCCAAGCCTTGCGGCTCTGCGCGAGTACAGATCCAGCAACTCGGCGGCGACATCGCGGATGCGCTGAGCCGCCTTGCGGCGCGCCTTCTGCCACTGCTCCCCGCCGAGCTTATGCAGCGGCGCGGTTTCCGCCGGTGCCCCCGTATAGCGCGACACCAGGTGCAACGATTGGACCGGCACATACAGTTTGTCGCCGTCGGCATACTCGAGGACCAGAAATTCACCGGTGTAGCCGGCGATATCCATCGTCTGCAACCCGATGTAACGCCCGACTCCGTAACTTTCGTGCACCACCGGAGCGCCGATCCGCAGGTCCGACAATTCCTTGAGAATCTTTGCCGGATCGCGCTCGGTGCGCCGGCGGCGGCGCTCCTGTCGCGCGCGGTCGCCGAACAGCTGCGCTTCGGTCAGGATTTCAAGCGGCGGGGATTCGAGCGTCAGACCCGACGCGGCGGGGGATACGGTGATGCCGAGTTTGAGGCCGCTCGCCAGGAAGGCCGCGAAGCCATCGAAGACCTTCGCTTGGACGTCGCGGCCGCGCAGCAGATCCAAAATGAGTTCGCGGCGGCCGGCCGATTCGGCCGCGAGTAAAATTCTGGCGTTGCTCGCATCGATATGCGACACCAATTCAGCGGCGGGTTGCTCGGCGCGCGCGTCGATGCGCACCGATGCCGGCGCGGTGCTGCGGAAATTCTGGAACGGCGCGGTGGTCTCGACGGGCAATTCGAAGTTTTGAAGCTGAATCCCGGCCCAAGGCGAGTGCAGTTCGCCGTATTCAGCCGGGGTCAAATAAACTTCCGCCGGGTCCAGAATGGGCCGGTGCCGATCGTGGCGCAGCTGTTCGTGACGCTCGACAATCCCGGTCCATAAATTTTCGACCAAGGAAGTAGCATCATTGATATCCACGAGAGTGCTGCTCGGCGGCAGGTACTCGAACAGGTGCGAGGTGCGCTCGAAGAACAGCGGCAGGAAGAATTCGATCCCTCCCGGCGCTATCCCAGAGCTGACGTCGCGATAGACCGCCTGCTCCGCAAGATCGCCGGTGAATCGAAGCCGGTAACGGCGCCGGAATTCGCGCACCGCTTCCGGATTCAAGGGGGTTTCGCGGGCCGGCAACAAGTGAATGCGGTCCAACTTGTCGAGCGAGCGTTGCGTGTCCGGATCGAACCGCCGAATGCTGTCGACATCGCGATCCAGCAGGTCGATTCGGTAAGGCGTGTCGGAACCCATCGGAAACACATCGATCAGCGAGCCGCGCACCGCGAATTCGCCGTGCGCGACGACTTGCGTGACGGCTGCATAGCCGGCCAGCGCCAACTGCACGCGCAGCGCTTCGAGATCCAGTGTCTCGTTCACATGGACTTTGAGCGAGTAGCCCTCGATGTAGCTGCGCGGCGCCAAGCGCTGCAGCAGGGTGTCGATGGCCACCAGCCAAACGCCGTGGCGCGCATGCGGCAGCTCCGCCAAAGTGGCAAGTCGCGCGGAGGTGATGTCAGGGTGCGCGGAAAAACTATCGTACGGCAGGGTCTCCAAATCAGGAAACACCCGGATGCTTGAATTTGGGCCGGCAAAGAATCGAATCTCATCGCTCAAGGTTTCCGCTTCACGCGAATTCTGTGTGATGACAATGAGGGGACCGGGGGCCCGCGGCGCGGCCTCGGCGATCGCCAGCGCGGGAGCAGCGCCATACAATTTGCCCCATTTGACCAGGCGCTCATCGCTTGAGGGAAGGATTGGTTCGAGTAGGGACATCGGCCGTAAAAAAAAGAAATAAAAAACGCCCGCCGCGAAATAAGTCGCGGTGGGCCCTTTAGGATCGACTAGATGATGTTACGCGAACCCTAAGTGCGGTGACGCGTTATTACTTTCAAGAATTGACAACTACGCTGTGAATGACGTGCTCGTGCTCGAAATACACAATGAACCCCGGATACTCCCAACGAGAAATCGGCGGCTTTCCGATGGCCGGAACCTTGGTGGCCGGAGCGCCGAATTTGCCCGCGACCTGCTCCATGGTCATGCCACGGGTGGGCGTGGGAACGTCCGATTGCTTGACGGCAATGCCGTTGTCGATGGCAATGGTCTCGGCTCCCGCGAGGCCGCTCGCGAGCACCGCGGCTAGCAGCAGAATTCGATACCTCATGGCGTACCTCATATGTTACCGATATCCTATGACTACGTATGGGACCCCAAAGGTGCCCCCTGAAACTATACCACTGCCTTTATGGACCAATACTTGACTCAATTAACACTCTGATTGCCTTGCCAATTAACCGGTCCGTTTAAGGGTTAGTCGCCGCGCATGTTCCAACCCCTCCCTGTCTTCGTGGGTCTGCGCTATTCGCTGGCTCGGGAGCATAGCTTTTTCGTATCTTTTATCACCTGGGTGTCGCTGCTTGGCGTCGCCGTGGGGGTTGCGGCGCTCATTACCGTGCTTTCGGTGATGAACGGCTTCGAAGCAGAGCTGCGCGGCCGCTTGCTGAGCCTTTCCGCACACGCCACGCTCACCTCCGGTGGCTCAGGCATACCCGACTGGCAGGCCCGAATACAACAGCTTCAGGGCTCCTTGGGGCTCGAGGGGGCGGCGCCGTACCTCGATACCGATGCGATGCTCAGCCGCCAGTCCTCGATGAGCGGGGCCATTGTGCGGGGCATCGATCCTGAGTGGGAGCCGAAAGTCTCATCCATCGCCGATGCCATGCGCGAGGGCAAGCTCACCGACCTTAAACCGGGATTGAACCGAATCATTCTGGGCAGAATGCTGGCTTACCAGCTGCAGGTCGGGGCCGGCGACACGGTGGTCGTCATGATCCCCGGCGCCTCTCCCGGCGGCGGCTTCGCGCCGCGTCTGCAGGAATTCGAGGTCGTGGGGACCTTTGAGGTCGGCTTGCAGGAACACGATAGCGTTCTTGCATTGATCAATTTAAGCGATGCCGAGGCGCTGCGAGGCCTGCAAGGGCCTACCGGCATCCGCCTGAAGTTCGATGATGTGCTCAAGGCGCCCAGCCTCGCGCGCGCCGCGGTGCAGCGGTTGAGCCCGAAACTCAACGTTCGCGATTGGACCGAGGAGAACGAAGCCTATTTTCGCGCGATCCGCATCGAGAAGACGACGACGGGATTGATGCTCATGCTGATAGTCGCAGTTGCGGTCTTCAATATCGTGGCAACGCTGGTGATGGTCGTGACCGACAAACGCACCGACATCGCAATTCTGCGCACCTTGGGGTTGAGTCCGCGGGGCGTGGTTGCGGTATTCATGACCCAAGGCGCGCTCATCGGATGGATCGGCACGGCGCTCGGCGTGGGCTTGGGGTTGGCACTGGCGTTGAATGTGGATGTGATCGTGCCTTTTCTTGAAACGAATCTTGGGTTCCACATCATGGACCCGGATGTCTTCTACATGTCCGGCATCCCGAGCGAGCTGCATCCCCCCGATGTGGTGAGGATTGCCATCGCCGCGCTAGTCCTCACTTTCGTGGCCACGATCTATCCAGCCTACCAGGCGTCGCGCACCCAGCCGGCAGAGGCGTTGCGATACGAATGAGGCGCTATTGGTACGAAGGGTTCTTGGGGTTTCGCTATCTGCGCGCATCGCCGCACCGCGGTTTCGTGTCGCTGATCGCCGGCATCGCGATCGTCGGCCTAGGCTTGGGTGTGGCGGTCTTGATTGTCGTGCTCTCCGTCATGAATGGCTTCGAAGAGGTTTTGCGCACGCGGATCCTGAGCCTGACCGCGCACGCCACCATATCCGGCCTCGAAGGACGCATCACGAATTGGCGCGCGGACGTCACGAAGCTCGAGGGTTTCCCGGGCATCAACGGCGCCGCTCCCTATATCGAGGAACAAGGCCTGATGACCCATGGCGAGAAGTCCTCGGGCGTGCTGTTGCGCGGCATCGTGCCCGAATCGGAAGCGCGCGTGGTTGATTTGGGTCCGCATCTCGTGAGCGGCCGGTTAACCGATCTGTCTGCAGGCAGTTATCGGGTGATATTGGGAAGGGACTTGGCTGAGGAACTGGGCGTCAAGGTCGGTGATCGCGTGGTGCTGATCGTTGCGCTCGGCGATGTCACGCCGCTCGGCGTGTTCCCGCGAATGCGCGCCTTCGAGGTCGCAGGAATCCTTAGCGTCGGCATGTATGAATACGACCGGCGCATCGCCGTGGTCGCGATGCAGGATGCGGCGAGACTGTTGCGCATGGGCGATGAGGTCACCGGAATCCGGTTGAACCTCACCGACATGTATGCCGCGCCGCGCATATCGCGCGCAGCGGCCATCGCCATCGGTGGCGGAGTCCAGATCCAGGATTGGACCAATGAGCATGTCAATTTCTTTCGCTCCATCGCGATCACGAAACGCATTTTGTTCGTGATTCTATCCTTGATGGTTGCGGTTGCTGCGTTCAACATCGTCTCGACCATGGTGATGGTGGTCAAGGACAAGCGGCGCGACATTGCCATCCTGCGCACTTTCGGCTCCTCGCCCGGCAGCATCCTGTCGGTATTCGTGGTGCAGGGCAGCCTGATCGGCATGCTCGGCATCCTCGTCGGCGTGGTGCTCGGCGTGGTGATCGCCGTGAATTTGCAGGATCTGGTGCATGCGCTGGAAGGTGTCGTCGGGTTCAAATTCCTCGACGCGCGCGTGTACTTCATGAGCGACTTGCCGGCGCACGTGCGCGCGACGGACGTGCTGCGCATCTGCGGATTCGCGTTCGTTCTGGCCTGCATCTCCACGGTATATCCGGCGGTGCGCGCATCAAGGCTTCTGCCGGCTGAATCTTTGCGAAACGATTGAGGGTAAGACATGTCGACTTCGAACGATACGGTGCTCGAGGGCGTGGACCTGGTCAAAGAGTTCGTCCAGGGCGGCGTGACGCTGCAAGTGCTGCGCGGGGCGAGCATTCGCGTCCAAAGCGGCGAGCGCATCGCCATCGTCGGCGCATCGGGCTCGGGCAAGACGACGCTGTTGCAACTGCTGGGCGGCTTGGATCTGCCGACGCGCGGCACGGTGGGCATCGCGGGATCCGCCATGAACCGGTTGAGCGACACCGAGCGCGGCCGATTGCGCAATCATGCCGTGGGCTTCGTCTATCAATTCCACCACTTGCTGCCTGAGTTCACCGCGTTGGAAAATGTGGCGATGCCCTTGCTGGTGCGGCGCATGGCCCCGCGCGAGGCAAAACTTCAGGCCGGTGCCTTGCTGTCGCGGGTCGGCCTGGCGGAACGCTTGCAGCATCGTCCATCGCAGCTCTCCGGCGGGGAGCGCCAGCGCGCGGCCGTGGCCCGTGCATTGGTGACGAGGCCGAAATTGGTATTGGCCGATGAGCCTACGGGAAATCTGGACGGCAAGAATGCCGCACAGGTGTTCGAGTTGATGCTGGAGCTCAATCGTGAGCTCGGCACCAGTTTGGTCATCGTGACTCACGATGAAAGATTGGCGTCGCGACTGGATCGGGTACTGACGCTCGCGGATGGAATCCTAGTTGAGCGCAGCGCTGCGGCCGCCTGAGCGTGTTCGACGGCGCCGCAGCTGATAGATGACTCGCGCGCGCCATACACACTGCGCCAGTACATATCCCGTCGCGGCGGCGAGCAACCCGAGAACCAGCGCGCCGAGCAGCAGCGGCGGCCACAGCACGCTCATATCGGCCCAGAAGGTCTGGTGGCTTATGGCGCGCAGGAGCGGCATCAAATCCAACCCCAACAGCTTCGCACCCACCCAGATGGAGCCGGCCACCTGCGGCAGCCAGGTGAAGGGATTGCTGACGAAGACGGTCGTAAACAGGACGGGCAGATTCAACCGGAAATACACCCCCAGCAGCGCGCAGGTGACGAGATGGACGGGCAGCAGAGGAGTGGGGGGGATAAAAGCGATGAACAGGCCCAAGGCGAACGAGCGGGTGACGCTGGAGCGATTGAATGTCCAGCAGCGGCGATCGAGCATCACCGCGGTGAAATGTTTCAAACACCAGTGATTCTCCAGCGTGAGCCGGTCCGGTGTAATGCGCTTGAGCCAGCGTCTCATAATTTTAGTTTTACGCCCCGCCAAGCCGCATTATGCCGTTTTCGTGACGTGCGCACTGGACTCCTTGTCCGCCAGGTAAATCAACGCTTTGAAGCGAGTGCCAAAAGCGCTGTCTGAACAGTCGGCGGTCAAGTATCATGCCCGCAGCTTTTTATTTGACTTAAACGAGGACGCAATGTGGGAGATCATCCGCGCCGGCGGCGGCTTCATGTGGCCGATCATCTTATGTTCCATCGCGGCGGTGGCCATTATTTTGGAGAGGCTTTGGACTCTACAGAGCAATCGAGTCATCCCGCGTGACCTGGCTCAAAAAGTCTGGAACTGGATCGAAGCGGATCAACTAAGTGATAAGTTAGTCTTGGCATTGGAGCAAAATTCGCCTCTCGGCAAGCTATTGGCCATCGGCATTGCGAATCGCAACAAACCACGGTCCTTGATGTTGGAGCGCCTGGAGGATGGCGGCCGACACGTCATTCACGATTTGGAGCGTTTCTTGAACACGCTGGGCACGATTGCGGCGATCGCGCCGCTGCTCGGATTGCTGGGAACTGTTGCCGGCATCATTCATGCCTTCAATGCGATCACGGCCAGCGGGCTCGGCGACCCGAGAACGCTGTCGGGCGGCATCGGCGAAGCGCTCATCACCACCGCCGCGGGGTTGACGGTGGCCATCCCTTCCCTCATTGCCTATCGTTTCTTGCGGGGCAAGGTTGAGCGCTTGGTGATCCGCATGGAAAAGGAAGCCATGAAACTCGTCGACGCCTTGGACGAGCGCAGCGGTGTCGTACAGCGATGAACTTGCGGCCGCGCCACCGCGATGATCCGGAGATCAATCTGATTTCGATGATTGACGTGCTGCTGGTGCTGTTGATTTTCTTCATGGTGTCCACCACGTTCAACCAGGAAGGCAGGGTCAAGGTGCAACTGCCGCAATCGAGCGATACCCCGATACCTCGAGGCGCGCACGAGCCATTGGTCATCACGGTCACGGCGGAAGGCAACTATCGCGTCAATGAGCGCACCCTGATCAATTCCAGCCCGGATACGTTGCGCGCCGCCTTGCTGAAGGAAGCGGGCGCGGATCGCGGTCCCATCACGATACGCGCCGATGCTCGAACCACACACCAAGCGGTGGTGACCGCGATGGATGTGGCGGGACGCTTGGGCTTCGCCCAACTCAACATCGCGACCGTGCATGAGGATAAGGCCCCTTGAGCGCTGCGCCGGGTGCGGGCGTAAACCTTAAG
>DASQPK010000156.1:0-3190 GCA_035643995.1 Steroidobacteraceae bacterium
CGCACCAACGTGACGGGGTCGGCCAAGTTTCGCAAGCTCATCGAGGCCAACGACTATGCGGCCGCGGTCGACGTGGCGCGCCAGCAGGTGGCGAACGGCGCGCAGATGATCGATGTGAACATGGACGAGGGCATGCTCGACTCGCAAGCGGCCATGGTGAAATTCTTGAGCCTGATCGCCGGTGAACCGGACATCGCGCGCGTGCCCGTCATGATCGACTCGTCAAAATGGTCGGTCATCGAAGCGGGACTGAAGTGCGTGCAAGGCAAGGGTATCGTCAACTCCATCAGTTTGAAGGAAGGCGAAGAGGCGTTTCTCGTGCACGCCCGGCTGTGCCAGCGATACGGTGCTGCCGTGGTGGTGATGGCCTTCGATGAGAAAGGGCAGGCAGACACCATTGACCGCAAGGTGAGCATCTGCGAGCGCGCCTACCGCATCTTGACCGAGCGCATCAAGTTCCCGCCCGAGGACATCATTTTCGATCCGAACATCTTTGCCGTGGCCACCGGTATCGAGGAGCACAACCGCTACAGCCTGGATTTCATCGAAGCGACCGCGGCCATCAAGCAGCGCATGCCGTTGGTGCACATCAGCGGCGGCGTCAGCAACGTCTCGTTCTCGTTTCGCGGCAATGAGCCGGTGCGCGAGGCCATGCACTCGGTGTTCCTGTACCACGCGATTCGCGCCGGCCTCACCATGGGCATCGTCAACGCCGGTCAGCTGGCAATTTACGAGGACATTCCGGCCGATCTGCGCGAACGCGTCGAGGATGTGATTCTCGCGCGGCGCGAGGATGCCACCGAGCGGCTGCTGGAAATCGCCGAGCAATTCAAGGGCGGCGGCAGCGTCAAGCGCGGCGATGATCTGGAGTGGCGCAAGCTGCCCGTCGAACAGCGGCTGCAGCACGCGCTGATCAAGGGCTTGGATGAATTTGTATTCGAGGACACGGAGGAGGCGCGCCTCAAGGCGAAGCGGCCGCTCGATGTCATCGAGGGGCCCTTGATGGATGGCATGAACATCGTCGGCGATCTGTTCGGCGCCGGCAAGATGTTTCTGCCGCAGGTGGTCAAATCGGCGCGCGTGATGAAGAAGGCCGTGTCGGTATTGATCCCCTATATCGAACAGGAGAAATCCGGCGCGAGCCGCTCGAACGGCAAGGTGGTCATCGCCACCGTCAAGGGCGATGTGCACGACATCGGCAAGAACATCGTCGGCGTGGTGCTGCAATGTAATAATTTTGAAGTCGTGGATTTGGGCGTGATGGTGTCCTGCGAGAGAATTCTCGAGGCTGCCACGCGCGAGGGCGCCAACTTGATCGGCCTCTCCGGACTGATCACGCCCTCTTTGGATGAAATGGTGCACGTCGCCAAGGAGATGCAGCGCTTGGGCTACAAGCAGCCGCTGCTGATCGGCGGGGCGACCACATCGCCTGCGCACACCGCCGTGAAGATCGATCCGCAGTACGCGGGTGCTGTCATTTATGTGAAGGATGCATCGCGCTCGGTGGGCGTGTGCCAGCAGCTGGTGACCAAGAGTACGCGCGATGCCTACGTGGCGAACATCAAGGTCGAGAACGAGCGCCGCCGCGAGCAGCATCGCAATAAGGGCGCCAAGGCGCCGCAATTGTCCTTGGCCCAGGCGCGCGCCAAGAAATTCAAAATCGACTGGGCTGCGTATACGCCGCCGGTGCCGACGTTTTTAGGCGTCAAGGCCTTCGAAGACTATTCCCTTGCCGAGCTGGTGCCCTACATCGACTGGATGCCGTTTTTCAACGCCTGGGAGTTTGCCGGCAAGTTCCCCGACATCTTGAAGGACGCTGTGGTGGGCGAGGCGGCGAGCAGCCTGTACGCGGATGCGACGCGCATGTTGCATCAATTGATCGAGGAGAAATGGCTCCAGGCCCGTGCCGTGGTCGGGTTCTTCCCCGCCAATAGCGTGGCGGACGATGACATCAACGTGTTTGCCGATGAGACGCGCGAGAGCGTCGGGCTGCGGCTGCATCACTTGAGGCAGCAAAAATCCAAGCCGCAGGAACAGGCGCAATTGTGCCTGAGCGATTTCATCGCACCCGCACAATCGGGGCGCGCCGATTACATCGGCGCCTTCGCGGTCACGGCGGGCATCGGCATCGAGAGCCACGTGGCTCGATTCGAGGCGCAGCACGATGACTACAGCAGCATCATGCTGAAAGCACTGGCGGATCGGCTGGCCGAGGCGCTGGCGGAACGTCTGCATGAGCGGGTGCGCCGCGAATTCTGGGCCTATGCGCCGCAGGAGCACCTCGGCAACAAGGATCTGATTCGTGAGGAATATCAAGGCATCCGGCCCGCTCCGGGATATCCGGCCTGCCCCGATCACACCGAAAAGGCGCTGCTGTGGCGCCTGCTCGATGCCGACCGCACGGCGGGGATTCGCCTGACCGAGTCCTACGCGATGTTTCCCACCGCCGCGGTGAGCGGGTTTTATTTTTCGCACCCGAAGGCGCATTATTTCGGCGTCGGCCAGATCGACCGCGACCAAGTGGCAAGCTATGCGCAGCGCAAGGGAATGACCGTGAACGAAGCGGAACGTTGGTTGGCGCCGATGCTGGGCTACGATGCGGATGCGAGAGACGCGGCTGATGCCGCCTAGCTCATCGCGAGCGGCTTTCGTCACCGGCGGGACCGGATTTGTCGGCCTCAACGTCGTCAAAGAGTTGATGATCCGGGGCTGGGACGTGACCGCTCTGCATCGCCCCTCGTCGGATCTCAAACTACTCAAACGCTTTCGCCCCAAGCTCGCGGTGGGAGCGCTCACGGATCATGCTTCATTGCTGGCCGCGATCCCTGAGGGCACCGACACGATTTTCCACGTGGCCGGCAACACCAACATGTGGCGCGGCGGCAATGCCGAGCAAACCCGCGACAATGTCGAGGGCACGCGCCATGTCGTGGGTGCGGCGTTGGCCAAACGCGTGCGCCGCCTGGTGGTGACGTCGTCGATTTCGGCCTACGGCATGGTGTCGGGGGAAATCAACGAGGAGACGCCGAGTCTCGCCGCGAAATCGCGCATCAATTATCAAAAGACCAAGTGGCAGGCCCAGGAGATTGCGCGGGCTGCGATTCCCAAGGGGCTCGAAGTCGTGATCATGCAGCCCGGCGCCATCATGGGTCCCTACGACGTCGGCACATGGTCGCGCTTGTTCCTCATG
>DASQPK010000157.1:0-12285 GCA_035643995.1 Steroidobacteraceae bacterium
GACCGCTCTCCAGAGATCGCGAGAGTCTGCCGTTCATGTGCCTGAGCGTTTCCGGGCGGTTGCGCCTTCGGCGGTCCTAGTAAAAGGACTCTCTCCAGACAGCTCTTATCGCGATTGGGGCGGCATGATACAGAAGAGCACCGCGGACATGAAGCGCAAAGACCTCATATATCTTGTCCATTGGCGGGCATCGTGTGAGCGCAGCACTAACCGCCGGATTTTTTGGCCGGCCAGCCCATTTTGATCAGCTCCGCCACAATTGAATCACGATGATCGCCTTGGATCTCGATGACGCCTTCGCGCACGGTGCCGCCCGATCCGCAGCGTTTTTTGAGTTTGGTCGCCAGCGCTTCGATATCCGCGAGCGACAGCGGCAAACCGCTGATGGTCGTGACGCCCTTGCCCGCTCTGCCTTTGATCTCGCGCGCCACGCGCACCGCGGAAGGTTTAGCCGCGCCCGGGGCGCCCTTGGGGCACACGCATTCACGCACCGCGCGGCGGCAATTCGGGCACAGGCTGCCGATACCGGTCGAATAAACGATGCGTGAGGTCATTCGCTAATTTTACTCAAAAGAAGGCATTCTCGCTGTCCGAGGGTCGAATGCCCACGCAGTTGTTGTCTATGGAATTGACATACAAATGGCATACAATTACCATGAATCATGGCTATTTTAACTGTTCGACTCACCGCTGACGAAGAGCGCCTGCTCGCCAAGCGATCCCGCGGCGCGGGCGTGAAAAAAGCTACCTTTGTGAGACAGCTCATCCGGGAAGAGCCGTTCGTAACCGGTGCCGATGTCGTCAAGGATGCGGAGCGGCGGATGGGCGACGCGCGGCTGCGCATTGCCCGCAAATGAAACACTGCCTGCTCGATTCTTCTTTCATCATAGACCTGTTAAATGAGATTGCCGGCGGCAAAGAGGGTGCGGCACTTGGCTGGTTGCGCCGCAACGGCACTGCGGCGTTGTGGATTTCTCCGGTCACGTTAGCGGAGGTGTTGGAGGGCGCCGATGACCCGGACGCCGTCAAGGACTACCTACGGCGCTACTCGTGGCAGGGAATTCATCGTGTTCACGCGGATTTGGTTGCTACGGCTCAGCGGCGCGCCTCGCGTCGCATGGGGGAGAATGATGCCTGGCAGGCGGCCGTTGCGCAGCAAATGGGCGCGGTTCTAGTTGGGCATGACAAGGCGTTTAAGCGGCTTGGCGCAGGCTATGAGGAGCATAGGCGGTAACAAATTGGCTACTCAGCCCGGCGAAAAAGCGTTCTCGTTGCTGGAGGGGCGAATCCCGGATCGCAGGTGCCGTACACATGATGTTTTGCGACTAGAATCCGCGGTCTTGAAAACCGCCATCCGACCAATCCCCTAGCGAGTCCCACAGTGCCCCTACAAAAAATCGCGCTCACCCTGCTGTTCTGCCTGCCCTCCTTGGCGCGGGCGGACACATTTAGCTATGTCTTCATCTTCGGCGACAAAAACGTCGGTCATCTGATCGCCGAGACCAAGGGCGATCAGACCACCATCGACTTCGATGTCAAGAACAATGGCCGCGGCCCGACGATCGCAGAATCGATCACGCTGGATACAACCGGGTTGCCGAGCGCATGGACGGTGAAGGGAACGAGCACCTTCGGCAGCAAGATCGCCGAGCATTTTGTTCGCAAGGGCGTGCGCGGCGAATGGCTGGACTCCAACGGCAAGGGCCACTCGACCATCCACGCGCCGAGCATTTATCTGGCGCAGAGCTCCAGTCCCTGGTCGAACGGCATTTACGCGCGCGCGTTGCTGAAGACTGCAGACAAGCAATTGCCGGCCCTGCCCGGTGGCGTGCTGCACCTCGAGAAAGGCGAAACGCTCGCCGTGCAGGGCAAGGACGGCCCGCTCGAGGTTACCCGTTACGATCTGATCGGGATCAATCTCGATCCGGAAACCATTCTGCTGGATGCCAATAACAATCTGTTCGCCGATGTCGACGCCAGTTCCATTCTCGTGCGTGCAGGATACGAAGGCGAACAGAAGCGCCTGCGCGAGCTGGCGGCGGCCTGGTCGAGCCAGCGTTTCGTCAAGATCGAGCACGACGTCGCGCATCACTACGCCGGACCCGTCCGCATTCGCAATGTCAGAGTGTTCGACCCGAAGACCTCGGCGCTGACGCAGCCGGTGGCCGTACTGGTCGAAGGCAAGGTCATCGCCGCCGTCGAGCCGCTCGATAGTCCCGCAACGCCGGGCGAAACGACTGTCGATGGCGCGGGCGGCACCCTGATCGCAGGTATGTACGAAATGCATGCGCATATCGGTCAAAGCGATGCCCTGCTCGATTTGGCCGCTGGGATCACGACGGTGCGGGATATGGGCAACGACAATGCCGTGCTCGACAAGCTGATCGAACAAATCGACAGCGGCACCATCGGCGGGCCCCATGTCATCCGCTCAGGCTTTATCGAGGGCAAAAGTCCCTTCAGTGCGAACAATGGCATTCTGGTCGACAGCGAAGAGAAGGCTGTCGAAGCGGTGCGTTGGTACGGCGCACGAAACTATTGGCAGATTAAAAGCTACAACAGCATGAATCCGGCCTGGGTGCCGGCGATGGCCAAGGAGGCGCATCTGTTGGGAATGCGATTGGCCGGGCATATTCCGGCATTCTCGACGGCAGACGATATGATTCTCGCGGGCTACGATGAAATCACCCACATCAATCAGTTCTCCCTGGGCTGGGTAATACAGCCCGGAGAAGATACGCGTACTTTATTCCGGCTGACCGCGCTGAAGCGGTTGCCCAGCCTCGATCTGCAAAGTCCCAAGGTGCAGCACACCATCGGCCTAATGGTCGAGCGCAAGATCGCCATTGATCCTACCTTGGGCATTCATGAACAATTGACGCAGCGACGCGATGGTCAAGTCCCTCCCGGCGCGGTCGACTACATCGATCACATGCCGATCGGCTTTCGCCGCGACTCCATGAAGGCGTTGGTTGATACGTCGGCACCGGGCGACGATCAGGCTTATCGCCAGGCCTTCGACAAGCTGGTCGCTGTCGTTCGCATGCTGCACGAGCGCGGCGTATTCATCGTGTTCGGCACCGACACGGGCGGCTCCTTCACCTATCACCGAGAGCTAGAGCTGTACCAACTCGCGGGCATGACGCCCGCCGAGATCTTGAAGCGCGCCACTCTTGATTCCGCGCACTACGTGAGCCAGGACCAACGGATGGGGTCGATCGAGAAGGGCAAGCTCGCGGATTTCTTTTTGATTCCGGGCGATCCGATCAAGAATCTCAAGGCGATCAAGACCATCAGCATGGTCGTCAAGGACGGCACCTTCTACTACCCAAGCGAGGTGTATCCGAAGTTCGGCATCCAGCCGTTCGCGGCACCGCCAAAGATCACGTCTCAGTAGCAGCCGTTCGCGCCGCCCTCAAAGATCACGTCTCAGTAGCGGCCGTCCGCTCCACCGCCGCTGAAACCACCGCCGCCGCCCTTGAAGGGCGCGTCGGCCTGCGGCGCGGCTCTCGGGGAGAGGGCGCCGGCCCCGAACCATTGCACCAGGTCCAATGCGGCCGTGCCCTCGCCTACGGGATGCGAGGTAATGCCGCGGCGCGCCGTTCGCAGGTATCGATCCAGTCCCAGCGCCGCCAGCAGCGCTGCGCTTCCCCACACGATCAACTTCAATTTCAGAGGCAGCGCGGTCAAGTCTCGCAGCTGATAGGCGACGCATCCCAGCGATGCCATGCAAGCCAGCAGCGGCGCGTGGCTTCGCCGCCGAATGCCAGCGATGAGCGCGACCAGCGCGAAGATGCCGCTCGCCAATCCGGTGCCGACTCGAATGGCCGGGGCGAGCTGCGTGGCAAGCCAGAGGAATCCGCACAGCGGCATGATGATCATCAGCCAGCTCAGCATATGGTCATGGGACGGCCTCAGGAACTGGAATCGCGCAAGCAACAATGCGCTCGCGCCGGCCCCGTAGCAAAATACGCCGGCCGCCATGCTAACGTCGTGCGCGCCCCAAAAGCGGTGGCCGACCGCAAGTTCGATGGCAACAGAGGCCGCCGCGAATGCCAGCGTCAATAAAAACGGATTGAGCAATCGCATGGCGGCCACGGCCAGCACCAGCGCGACGGCTACCGACATGCCCCGATCTCCGCTGGAGGATACGAAATGTGCGGCAAGCAATAGTAACCCGCCGGTCCACAGCGCCTCTTCCACACCCGCGTGGAATAGACGCTTGCGCAAGATCAACCATTCCGCGGCGGCGAGCAAGGTCACGCCGGCTGCGAGCAAGGCCGTTCCTCTTGAAAGTATCTCGAAAACCGCCGCCGTGAGACCACAGGCGACCACGCCCAGCACGAAGAATGCGCAGCGTGCGATGAATGAGGGCGCGCTCCAACCGCCGGTGCGCTGCGTGATCCACGGGTGATTGCGCACCTTGAGCCGTGCGGCGGCCGCCATCCACCGCTCCTGCTGCGCCGTGGGGCTGACTTCAATCACGCGCGTGCCGCCGCCTGGCGGCGGAGACTCCACAGCAACAGCGCTCCCGCGACCACAGTCGCCAACTCCAGAAGCAGCACGGCAAGCCCGTACTTGATGACCTGCGCCTCCAGGCAACACAGCGTCAGCGCGACATAGGCAGTGCCATACACCGCGAAGATCTCCTCCCCGCCGCGCAATGCCTTGAAGATCGACGCCGCCGCCAGCGCCGCCAAGAGCACCAGACCCAAGAGTCTGGCGCCCGGCGTCAGGCACAGCGCCAGCACACCCCAGAAGCCGATATTGGCGGCAAAATTTTCGAACACGGACGCAAAGGAATCAAGTCCGCCGAGACGGCGATTGGCCGCGCGCCAAACGAGAAGGGTGCCCGCGCAGACGATGGCATGAATTCCCAACGTGGGGGCTGAACCCCCGACGTTGAACAAGGTTGCGGCCCGACCTTCGATTCCGAACCAAGCCGCAAGCGCCGCGATCGAGGTGCAAAGCACGAGGCGCGAGCGCAGGCCATAGGCGGTCACGCCGTGGAACGCCGCCAGGATCAACAGGTACCACCGCCACTCGGTGCCCAACCAATGAAATTGGGATTCGGCATATCCCAGATCCGCACTGACGATCAGCGCGCCGAGCAGCAGCACGTAATCGCCGCCGATGGTTCGTTCCTTCCTCTGCCACTCGGTGCGCAGCGCCGCCGCGTAACAGGCCGCCGACGCCAACGCCAGCACTGCAATCAAGGTGACGGGTCCGATGCGATCGAAGTTGTCTTTGACGAGCAGGCCAATGCCCGCGGTGATCGCCGCAACCGCGGCATAGAGCGCGAAGCGCAACTCCTCGAAGACCGAGAAAATCGTGCCGCGCTCCAAAGCCGCGGCCTGCGCGGCGTCCGGCGCGGCGATCACACCGGCCTTCTCCAGCTCCCGGCACTCCAATTCGAGTGAATGCATCGCACTGATCATACCCGCCCGGCCCACCCCGGGAGTGAGCGGCGGCGCACGTTAACGGCATCCGTCGGAGGCAAGCCATCGGTGCGCCGCCTGAAGCCCCTGTGGCGAACCCTCAAGACGTCATTGGAACTAAATCACTCGCGGCCAAGCCTCGCTGAACCGCGGCGGCGTTGCCCTGCCCCGTTTTGGCGCTCCAGGTATAATGCCGGGCATGAGAACTCGTCGACATTCCCTGGCCGTAAAAGTAGGTTCAGTCTCCATAGGCGGCGCCTCGCCCATCGTCGTGCAATCCATGACCAACACCGATACGGCCGACATCGACGGCACGGTGGCGCAGGTCAAAGCGCTGGCGCGCGCCGGATCCGAATTGGTGCGGGTCACGGTCAACAACGATGAATCCGCCGCGGCCGTTCCTCACATCAGAGAGCGTCTCGATGCGCAAGGCATCACCACTCCGCTGGTCGGCGACTTTCACTTCAATGGCCACAAGCTGCTCAAGGCTCACCCGGCCTGCGCCGAGGCGCTGGGGAAGCTGCGAATCAATCCGGGCAATGTCGGGCGCGGCAGCAAACGCGATCCGCAGTTCGCCGAGATGATTGGGACCGCGGTCAAATACTCGAAGCCGGTGCGCATCGGCGTGAATTGGGGCAGCCTCGATCAGGACCTGTTGACCCGCATGATGGATGAGAACTCGAAATTGCAAGAGCCCTTGGGGGCCATCGATGTCATGCGCGAAGCCATCGTTGTCTCGGCCCTGGACAGCGCGAAGCGCGCGGAATCGCTCGGCTTGGGGTCCAACATGATCGTCATCAGCGCCAAAGTCAGCGGCGTACAGGATTTAATCGCCGTATACCGCAATCTGGCGGGCCGCTGCGCCTACCCCTTGCACCTGGGGCTCACCGAGGCCGGCATGGGCAGCAAGGGCATCGTGGCGTCAACGGCGGCCATGGGCGTGCTGCTGCAGGAAGGCATCGGCGACACCATTCGCGTTTCGCTGACGCCGGAACCGAATGGCGATCGTACTCAAGAAGTCATTGTTGCGCAGGAGATACTCCAGACCATGGGTCTGCGCGCCTTTACGCCCATGGTGATCGCCTGCCCCGGCTGCGGACGCACCACCAGCACCTACTTCCAGGAATTGGCACAGAAAATCCAAAGCCACATCCGCCATCGCATGCCGGAATGGCGCAAGCAGCGTGAGGGCGTTGCCGACATGACCGTGGCCGTCATGGGCTGTGTGGTCAACGGACCCGGCGAAAGCAAGCACGCGAACATCGGCATCAGCCTGCCGGGCACCGGTGAGCATCCCGTGGCGCCGGTGTATGAAGACGGTGCGAAGACCGTGACGCTCAAGGGCGATCGCATCGCCGAGGAATTTCAGGACCTGGTCGAGCGTTACATCGAGCGCACGTATGCGCGGATTTCAACGTGAAGGAATTGTCCGAGAAGAAATGCGCGCCGTGCGAAGGCGGGGTCAAGCCCTTGAAGCCGGCCAAGGTCAAACTGTTCGCCAAGCAGCTGCACAAGGACTGGAAGATCGCCAAGGACTCCAAGAGCCTGAGGCGCTCGTTGAAGTTCAAGGATTTCTACCGGACCATGAGTTTCGTCAACGCGCTCAGCCATATTGCCAATACCGAAGACCATCATCCCGACATGGAGGTGGGCTATGGCTACTGCCATGTCACCTTTTCCACCCATTCCATCGGCGGCCTGTCGGTGAATGATTTCATTTGCGCGGCGAAGCTAGATCGCCTTTAGAAAATCCGGTACATCCCCGGCCAACCCTAAGGCGCGCTGCGCCAGGCGGCGCTTCAGAAATGGCATTCTGCCCACGGCGCTCAAGCCCGCACCGCGTAATCCGGCGCTCAAGGGGTCCGTGCGGGAAAACAATCGCTCCAGTCCATCCAGCGCGGCCGCCGCAATCAGGTTCTCGCTGCGCCGCCAACGCTCATAGCGCCGCAGGTGCCGGTAGTCGCCGAAATTTTGAGGAGAGCCGGCACCACCAAGCACCTGCGCCAGCGCCGCACAATCCAACAGCCCCAAGTTCAGGCCCTGCCCGGCGAGTGGATGCACCACATGCGCCGCGTCGCCCAGCAATACGGCACGCGGCCGTGCGTAATCGACTGCGTACTGAAGTCTCAGCGGAAACGTCGCCAATGGGGTGGTGAGCGTGCACTGCCCCAGCGCTTCGCCGCTGGCCGCCGTCAGTGCCGCGCCGAAGGCATCAGGATCCATGGCGCTCAAGAGGGCGGCCTGAGCGCGATCGACGCTCCACACGATCGAGGAGCGGCCGTCGTTGAGCGGCAAGAAAGCCACCGGCCCAGTGCTCAAGAATCGCTGCCACGCGGTATTCGCATGGGGCCGCGTCGTTTCTACATGCGCCACCAAGGCATCTTGATGGTAGGCGTGACCGGCTGTATCGATGCCGAGCGATTCCCGAGTTTTGGATTCCGTACCGTCGGCCGCCACCAGCAGCTTGCTGCGCAGTTCTCGGCCATCCGTCAAGCGCAGCGCGATATCCTCGTCACCGCACAGGGTGGATTGCACGGCTCCCTCGATCAGGACCACGCCGGCAGCGCGGGCGGATTGCAGACACTGCCACTGCAAGGCACGCCCTTCGACGATGTATCCAAGATTGGGTTCACCGATTTGCGCACAGTCGAACGTCAGTGAGCCTGGCCCAAGCGGTGTGCCGCCGGCATCCCAGACGCACATGCGCTCGTAGGCAAATACGCGCGCCGGCGGCAGCGAGTTCCAAACCCCGCAGGCCCTGAGCAGCCGCTCCGAGGCGCGGCTCATCGCAAACACGCGCACGTCCCAGTCCGCATCCTCGAGGGGCGCCTTGGCAAAGCGATCGGCGACGATGGCCACCCTGCCCGCTGCGCTCAACTTGCGTGCCACCAATAGGCCGGCCATCACGCTGCCGGTCACGCCGGCACCGACGATGAGCACATCGAAGTCGCCGGACTTGAGCCGGCTCATGTGAGCGTTACACCGCGCGCCAATTTAGGCACACGGCCGCTGCCCCCCGTGCTGAGGCGCGACAAGGCAGCCTTGGCAGGGGGCAACAGGTCGAATGCCAGTAACCCCAGGCTGCGCAGCCGTCGGACCGAACGCAACGGGTTTGAAAACAACTTGATCAGCCCGTCGGTGAAAGCAATGACGCTGCCGCGGTCCGCCGCGCGCCATGCATCGTACTGCGCCAGCAACTGCAGGCTTCCCGGATCCGCGTCTTGTTGCCCCGCGCGCTCGGCAATGAGTTCCGCGAGGCTGGCGACATCGCGCAAGCCCAAATTGAATCCCATGCCGGCCACCGGATGCAGCCCTTGCGCGGCATTGCCGATGATGACGCACCGCCCGGAACTCGTGCGCGCCGCGCGCGTCAGGAACAAGGGATAGGGCACGCGGCGCCCGACTTTGAGAAATCGCCCGAGGCGAAATCCAAAGCGGCGCTGCAGTTCGGCCAGGAACTCTTGATCCGACCACGCCATGACCGACTGCGCGGCATCCTTGGGTTGGGTCAGCACCAGCGTGCAGCGCCCGCCGTCGAGCGGCAAGAGCGCCAGCGGACCGCTCTGCGTGAATCGTTCGTAGGCCACGTTGTCATGGAAGCGCTGCGGCAATACCGTGGTGATGATGGCGGTTTGCCCGTAGTCGCGCACCTCCGCATCGACCCCGAAGGCGCCGCGCACGGCGGACTGTGCACCGTCTGCGGCCACGATGAGCTTGGCATCGATCGTGCTCTTCGCCCCATTCTGCGCCATCTCGACCGTGACCGACTGTTCATGCGCTGTAACCCGGGAAACCTCGGCCGGACAGTACACTTCAAGACCGGCGCTCTTCGACAGCCGCGACCACAGTGCGTTGCCCAGGTCCCGATTGGCCACCACGTAGCCCATGGCACTCAGGCCCTGTTCGGCCGCGTCGATTCGCGCAAAGCCGAATCGCCCCTGCTCGGATACATGAATCTTAGCGATAGGTGTTGCGAGTGCGCTCAAAGCCGGCCAAACACCCAATGTCTCCAGAATCCTGCGGCTGCCGTTCGAGAGCGCCGTGGTGCGCTCGTCGAAACTGGGCTGAGCGGCTGCATTATGTGGAATGGCTTCGATGATGGCGACGCGCAAATTCAGCGGCGCCAACGCCACACCCAGGGTGGCACCGACCATGCCTCCGCCGACGATGGCGACATCGAAGCTCACCGCAGCGCCTCGATGGCGTCCGGCGTCTTCTCGAGCGCACCCGTCAGCACCTCAGGCTCGCCATTCGTCACCAGCACCTCATCCTCGATCCGAATACCGATATTCCAGAATTCTTTTGGAATCCGCGGCGAGGGCCGCAGATAAATTCCCGGCTCGACCGTCAGCGCCATTCCCGGTTCCAAGACGCGCCATTCTCCGCCCACTTTGTAATCGCCTACGTCATGCACGTCCAGTCCAAGCCAGTGGCCGGTACGATGATTGAAAAAAGGCAGGTAGGCTCGGTCCTTGATCAGCTTAGGGGTCAAGCCCTTCAGCAGCCCCAGCTTGGCAAGACCTTGCGTCACCACGCGCACAGCGGCCTCGTGCGGCTGATTCCAATGATTGCCGGGCCGAACCTTGTCGATGGCGGCCAACTGGGCTTCCAGCACCACCTCGTACACCGCGCGCTGCACTGCAGTGAATCTGCCGCTGACCGGAAAGGTGCGCGTGATATCCGAAGCGTAGTAGTCGTGCTCGCAGCCTGCGTCGAGCAGCAGCAGATCACCATCGCACAAAGGCTGATCGTTGTCGCGATAGTGCATGACACAGGCATTGGCGCCGCTGCCGACAATCGGTTGGTAGGCGATGTCCGCATTGTGCGAGCGGAATTCGTGCAGCACTTCCGCCATCACCTCGTATTCCATCCGCCCCGGGCGAGCGAAGCGCATCGCCCGCCGATGAGCGCCTACGGCGATCTGCGCAGAGCGCCGTAGGTTCACTTGCTCGGGGCGGCTCTTGTACAGACGCATATCATCGAGCACGTGGTTCAACGCAACGAATTCCTGCGGACCGCCGGCTCCCTGACGCGACAGCACCTTGAGCCCATTGACCCAACTGAGCATGCGCGGGTCGAAATCAAGATGCGTCCCCATGGAGTAGAGGATTTGCGAGCGCTGCTCCAAGAGCCCAGGGAGGATTTCGTCGATGTCTTCAATCGGGAAGGCGTCATCGGCCCCGTAGTGCGCTACCGCGCCTTCGGTGCCGGCCCGCGCGCCGTCCCAGGATTCTCGCAGCGCATCGTGCTCGCGCACGAACAGCAGGTATTCCCCCTGGGGGCGGCCGGGTACCAACACCGCGACGGCATCCGGTTCCGGAAAGCCGCTCAAATAATAAAAATGACTGTCTTGACGATACGCATACTCGATATCGCCATTGCGATGGCGCACCGGAGCCGCCGGCAGGATTGCGATGGCCTCCTTGCCGATCATGCGCATGAATTGGCGCCGCCGGCGTGCGAACTCCTTGCGATCCATGCGTTAGGAGCCCGTCCCGTTCAATGCAGCCGCTGCTGCGCCGGGTAGACCTGCCTGCGAAGCGGGAGTAACTCTTCGAAGACGACCTGGGCCGCGACCCGGATGAACTCCACCAGTTCCGCGTAAGCCTGCTCGTTCGACTCGTCCCCTTCCGCGTCATCGCCCGTGGCCCGCGATATTTCGGTGAAGTCCCGGACGATCTCCCCGACATCCCCGCTCAGCGCTTCGAGGTCCGAGATGGATCCGGTACCCAATCCATAGAGAAATCCGGTGCACCATAATGCAAGCGCATTGGCGCGGCCATTGAGCGGCTGCTCATCGTCGGGCAGCAGGGGCTCGAATTCCATGCCTTGTTCGCCGAAGGATGAGGCTGTCGCGGTAAAGACGCGCTCGATCATGGCCGCCGACTCGTCGGAGAGCGCGGCGCCGTCGGGCAGGATTTCATTGATCCAGTCCTGCATTTTATAAGGCGACACCGAACACAGCGCGCCGCACAGGGAGCCATGCGCCTCAGCGGCGTCCGCCAGGCCGCCGGCGGTGGCCAGTACATCTTCAAAATCTTTGAACCGAATATCCGACATCATCTTGAGGCGAATAATACCGCAGTGTGGGCATAAACCGCCCTTTGCATTGCGCTATGGCCCGCTCTATATTGGTGGCCTATGAACGAACCCAATTCGAAGTCAGCGGTCGAACTCGAGCTGAAGCGCTTGGAAAAGCGCCTGGAGGACCTCATCGTGACCGTAAATCACATCAAGGAGGAAAATCGGGCGTTGCGTCAGCGTCAAGATACATTGACGTCCGAGCGTGCAACTCTGCTTCAGAAAAATGAGCAAGTACGCGGCCGGGTCGAGGCCATGATCGGCCGCCTGAAATCCATGGAACAGGCATGAGCGACAATCAAGCGCGGGTGAGCGTGCGGATACTCGAAAAGGAGTATCACATCACTTGTCCGATCGAAGAGCGCTCCGACTTGCTTGATTCTGCAGAATTCTTGAATCGCAAAATGCGCGAAATCCGCGATAGCGGAAAAGTCGTCGGCTTGGATCGCATCGCCGTGATCGCCGCGCTCAATATGGCGAATGAATTGATTCGATTCCGCAATCGTGACACCAATCTCGATTCCGACGTCGGCGGACGCTTGCGTATCCTGCGCGAGCGCGTAGAGTCGGCCTTGGAGAAGGGTCAACAACTCGAGCTCTAGGCTTGAATCTTTGTGATCCTCCCCAACGATTAAATTTGGCGCTGCCTGCGGTGTTCGATGCGGATCGGGTTACCTCCTGACCCTAATTTTGTAAACCCCAGGGGCCAATGCTTGCTGGCAACATTGTGCAAGTCCGCCCCGAGCGGAAAGCCTTAAGTGCCGCA
>DASQPK010000158.1:0-2399 GCA_035643995.1 Steroidobacteraceae bacterium
ATGGCGTTGTGCGGCGCGTGCACAGTGTTGATCGACGGTCAGGCATTACGATCCTGCGTCCTCCCCATTGACCAGGCGGTCGGAAAGAAAATCACCACCATCGAGGGCATCGGGGCAATGCCCGTGGGCGCAGCGCTTCAAGGGGCGTGGCAGGAGATCAATGTGCCTCAATGCGGCTATTGCCAGGCTGGTCAAATCATGTCGGCCGCTGCTCTTTTGCAAGCGAAACCCAACCCAAGCGATGCCGACATTGACGCCGCCATGTCCGGGAATATCTGCCGGTGCGGAACCTACACTCGCATTCGAGCAGCCATCAAACAGGCCGCCATTCAGGGAGGCAAAACATGAGCGCCGTTGCCAACGAATTGGCCTCATCCGAAGGCGTCAGTCGGCGCGAATTTTTACTGCGCCTTCAGGCAATGGGCGGCCTGCTGCTCGTCGCGCACGGTCTGCGCATTGCGAAGGCGGCGCCGACGGATCCGAAGTACGGTGCCGAGGGCATGCCGCACGGCACCGTGGACAACCCACTGGTATTCCTGGCGGTCGGCGATGACGGCTGGGTAACCATCGTCGTGCATCGCTCAGAAATGGGCCAAGGCGTGCGCACGGGCATGCCGCTCATCGTCGCCGATGAATTGGACGCAGACTGGACGAAAGTCCGCGTCCAGCAGGCGCCTGCCGATGAAGAGAAATACGGCAACCAAGACACTGACGGCTCGCGCAGCACGCGGCATTTCATCGAACCCATGCGTCGTTGCGGCGCCGCTGCAAGAATGATGCTGGAGCAGGCCGCGGCATTGACCTGGCGCGTGCCGGCCGCTGAAGTCCGCGCCGTCAATCATGAAGTCGTGCATCAGAAAACGGGTCGTAAGCTAGGCTACGGTGCGCTTGCAAAGCGAGCAGCCAAGCTGCCGGTACCTTCCCGGGAGGCGCTGCGCCTGAAAACGCCGCAGGAGTTTCGCTACCTCGGCAAAGGCGGCGTACCGCTTGCCGATGGGCACGACATCGTCACCGGCAAAGCGCAATACGGCATCGACCCTTGGTTCAAGGACATGAGCTTTGCGGTCATCGCACGCTCCCCGGTGCTGGGCGGCAGCGTCAAACAGTTCGACGGCACGGCCGCCGCCTCTGCACCCGGCGTGCAGAAGGTGCTGCAGATGCCCGCGACCGTTGCGACCGCTAAATTTCACATCCTCGCCGGGGTGGCCGTCATTGCCAATTCCACCGGCGCCGCCATCGCGGGCCGCAAGTTGTTGAAAATCGAATGGGAGGACGGGGCCAACGGCAGTTACGATTCTGAGGCTTATCATGCCGCGCTCCACGAATCCGCCCGGCAGCCCGGCAAGGTGGTACGCGAGTCGGGCAACGTCGACACGGCGTTTCAGTCGAGCGCGAAATCAATCGAGGCGGAGTACTACATCCCGCACATTGGACATGCAACCATGGAGCCGCCCGCTGCTGTGGCTCGCATCGTGAATGGCAAGTGCGAAGTATGGGCACCGACGCAGGCGCCGCAAGTGACCCGCGAGGATGTCGCAAAGCATCTTGGCACCACCCCGGAAAATGTCACGGTCCATGTGACGCTGCTGGGCGGGGGGTTCGGACGCAAGTCAAAGCCGGATTTTGCGACCGAGGCCGCGCTCTTGTCGAAGGCGATGGAGGGGCGGCCGGTCAAAGTGACCTGGACTCGCGAAGACGATCTGCATCACGATTTTCTGCATACCGTGTCGGTTGAATACTTGAAAGCGGGCGTGGCCGCCGACGGCAAGGTCAACGCGTGGCTGCATCGCAGCGTTGCGCCTTCGCTCGCGACGATCTTCGATCCCCGCATAAACCACGAAGTGGCTGCCGAGCTTGGAATGGGCTTTATCAACATGCCCTACGATATTCCCAATCTGCGGCTGGAAAACCCGGAAGCCGGCGCACATTGCCGCATCGGCTGGTTCCGTTCCGTGTCCAACATACCCCACGCCTTTGCCATACAGTCGTTTGTGTCGGAGCTGGCGGCGAGTGCCAGTAAGAATCACCGCGATTATTTGCTGGAACTCATCGGACCGGCGCGCAAGATCGATCCGCGCAGCCAGCAAGACAGCTGGAATCACGGCGAGTCCCCGGAGCGCTATCCCGTCGATACCGGCCGCTTGCGGCACGTCGTCGAGACTGTCACCCAGGAAGCGGGCTGGGGCAAGACACTCGCGCGCGGCCGCGGCCAGGTATTGGCTGCTCACTACAGCTTTTTAAGTTACTCCGCTGCCGTCGTCGAAGTGGAGATCGACGAACAAGGACGCATCAAGGTTCCGCGTGTGGATGTGGCATTTGATTGCGGTCCGCAAGTCAATCCGGAACGCATTCGCTCACAGCTCGAAGGCGCTGTCATCATGGGACTGAGCCTGGCCATG
>DASQPK010000159.1:0-15159 GCA_035643995.1 Steroidobacteraceae bacterium
GATCCGCGCGAGGATATGTCCGCGGCGCACGAGCGATGGGTCGAAACGGGAGTTGCCCCGGACGAGCTGCTCGCAAGGCATACTGCGAATGCGCTCGCTCCGGCATATGATTCGGGCCTTGAACCGACGGGCAAGGCTCAACTGATATGCGCGTATCCCAAGATGGCCGCTTCAAATGGCGGCGCATCGTCAGTGAGCGAAGCCCGTTGTGTGAGTCCGGCAGCCCGAAACTCCCACTGACAAATCAGGCATGGGCGTGCTCGTTAGCGCCGCCCGATCCCCGTAACAAAGAGATCCATATAGCCGTCCGCGACATCCTCGGCTTTGAGCACACCGTCCGCCCGAAACCAACCCGGTATTCCATTGAAGGCGAGGTTCGATCGAGCACAAGGCTGGCTCCGCACTGAAAGCAAGGCCCAGAAAATAATGCGCGGGGGGAGGTCGATGTTGCGTCGAGAAGTAGTCGGAGGATCTGCAATGACTCGTGACGTTTTGATTGCCGGCGTGGGCATGATTCCATTTACCAAACCCGGAAGCGGCGATGCCTATCCCGCCATGGCGTCAACCGCGGCTCGGGCGGCGCTGCTGGACGCAGGCGTCGGATATGCGCTCATTGACCAAGCCTACGTGGGCTACGTGTACGGCGATTCAACCGCGGGTCAGCGGGTTCTCTACGAAGTGGGTATGACGGGCATTCCCATTTTCAACGTGAATAACAACTGTTCCACGGGTTCAACGGCCCTATACCTTGCGCGTCAAGCCGTGGCAAGCGGTGCCGCCGAATGCGTGCTGGCCTTGGGATTTGAACAAATGAGCCCCGGGGCGATTGGCGCGATATTCAAAGATCGGCCGACGCCGTTCGAGCGCTTCGATGCAGCCACCGATGACCTGGTGGGCCACGGTGAAATGCCGACGGCTTTGCGCTACTTCGGCGGCGCGGGGCTGGCGCATATGAAGGAATTCGGCACGCAGTTGTCGACCTTCGCGAAGATACGTGCGAAAGCGAGCCGGCATGCGGTCAACAATCCTCTCGCCCTGTTCAAGAAAGTGGTCACCGCGGATGAGGTGCTGTCTTCCCCCGCGCTGTGGCCCGAGGTCATGACGCGGTTGATGGCCTGTCCGCCGACCTGCGGCGCTGCGGCGGCCATCGTTTGTTCGTCTGAATTTGCCAAGCATCATGGATTGGGCGCCAACGTCCGCGTCAAAGCACAGGCTATGACCACCGACCAGCCTGTCACCTTTGAGGCCCGCGATATGCGCGAGGTCGTGGGCTTTGGCATGGCGCAGGAAGCCGCTCGTCAGGTCTACGAGGCCGCCGGGATTGGTCCGGACGACCTCGACGTGGTCGAACTCCACGACTGCTTTGCGCAAAACGAACTCATTAGCTACGAAGCGCTGGGCCTTTGTCCCAAAGGAGGTGCGGAGAAGTTTGTCTGCGACGGCGACAATACCTACGGCGGTAAGATTGTAACCAACCCGTCCGGTGGATTATTGAGCAAGGGCCACCCACTCGGCGCCACGGGACTTGCCCAGTGCACTGAGCTCGTCCATCAACTGCGCGGCACTGCCGACAAGCGGCAAGTGGAGGGGGCGCGGCTCGCTTTGCAGCACAATCTTGGCGTTGGCGGTGCGTGCGTCGTGACCCTGTATGAACGCGTCGCCGAGGGCTCTCGATGATCGATAGAAAATGGATCGGCCATGAGCTGCCGCCATCGATATTGGCGATTGAGCGAAGTCGCCTGCAGTTATTCGCCAAGGCCACAGGCGAGACTCGGCAGGAGTATTTGGATGTCGCGGCCGCGCAAGCGGCGGGATATGGCGATATTCCGGCACCACCGACCTTTCTGATGGCAGCCGAACTGGACTCAGGCGCATCTACTCAATTGCTGGCCGATTTGCAGATCCCGCTCGCCAAATTACTGCACGGCGAACAGAGCTTCATCTATCACCGGCCGGTTTGTGCGGGCGACACGGTCACCGTGCGCTCCAAAATCGGCGAAATTTACGACAAGAAAAATGGTGCGCTCGAATTTGTCGTGAAGACCTCACGCGCGGTCAATCAACACGAGGAACTTGTGGCGGAGCTTCGCTCGGTCCTCGTCTGCCGCCACGAGTGATCAAGATGTCCGCTCCCAGTTTTGACGGGGTCAAGGTCGGGGACCTGCTGCCGACTCTGCAACTGCCGCCCGTTGATCGCACCATGCTCGCACTTTTTGCAGGCGCATCGGGCGATCACAATCCGATCCACATCGACACCGATTTCGCGCGCCGCGCCGGCATGCCAGACGTCTTCGCGCACGGGATGTTGGGGATGGCATGGATTGCGCGATTGATTACTGCCTGGACCTCGCAAAGTACGTTGCGGCGCTTGGACGTGAGGTTTTTGGGGATCACTCATTTGGCTGATGCGATGCAATGCGGCGGTCGTGTCGTCGAGAAATTGGAACAAGACGGCGAGCGCTGCGTCCGCATCGAAGTGCAAAGCGCCAATCAATTCGGCCAAACAAAAATTGTCGGCGAGGCGCTGGTCGCATTGTCTTAGTGCACATGGGAAATTCATGACAAAAAAGTTACAAGGCAAGGTCGCTTTGATCACGGGTTCCGGCCGCGGCATTGGCCGCTCCATTGCGCTCAAGCTCGCAAGCGAAGGCGCCCGGATCGTCGTCAACGACTTGGACATGGAGCCGGCACAAGAGACCGTGAGCGCGATCCGCGCGGCTGGCGGTGTCGCCATCGCCTGTATAGGCAATGTGACGGCACCGGACTTCGCGGATCGATTTATCAACGCAGCCGTCAGCGAATACGAGGGCATCGATATCATCGTCAACAACGCCGGCTATACCTGGGACAACGTGATCCAGAAAATGACCGACGAGCAGTGGTACGCCATCATCGATTGCCATTTGACTGCGCCATTTCGGATTTTGCGGGCCGCACAACCCGTGATTCGTGCGTTGACCAAGGCTGAGAGCCAGGCCGGCCGCCGGGTGGTGCGCAAGGTCGTCAATATTTCGTCGGCCGCCGGACTCTTTGGCAACGCGGGCCAAAGCAACTACTCGACCGCCAAGGCGGGCATCGAGGGATTGACCAAAACACTGGCCAAGGAGTGGGGTCGGATCAATGTCACCGTCAACTGCGTGGCCTACGGGTTCATCAAGACTCGCCTAACTTCGACGCCGGCAGGTGAGTCGACCACCAACATCGACGGCCGCGACATCAAAGTCGGATTGAACCCTGACCTGCTCGCGGCGCTGGAGCGAAGCATTCCGTTGGGCCGCGGCGGCACGCCCGATGAGGCAGCGGGAGCGGTATACCTTTTCTGTATTCCGGAATCGGACTATGTGAGTGGGCAGACGCTGTTATGCAGCGGCGGACTAACAGGAATCTAGCGTGCTGCCGCAACTCCACAGGCATCAATGGATGGACGAGGAAATCGAGGCGTTCCGCGAGCAAGTCCGTCGCTACATCGCCTCGGTTCTTGCGCCGAATCTTCAGTCATGGCGCACTCAGGGGTACATTCCTCGTGAAGTTTGGCGTCCATTCGGAGGGCTCGGCTTCATGCTTCCCGAACTCGCTGAAGAATACGGCGGTGCGGGTGCCTCCTTGGCGTACCAACTGGTCGTCCAAGATGAGCTAGCCAAGGCCGAGTTGCCGGCAAACACGGCGGTGCACTCGATAGCCTCCCACTACATATTGGACTACGGCACTGAAGCGCAGAAGCGCCGCTGGCTTCCTGGTCTTGCAAAAGGGGAAATGCTCGCAGGAATTGCGCTCACCGAACCAGGCTGCGGGTCCGACTTGAAGGCCCTGCGCACCAGCGCGCGTCGCGAGGGCGACCGTTGGTTGATCAATGGCGCCAAGACGTTCATCACCAATGGCTTTAGCGCGAACCTGCTGGTTGTGGCGGCACGTACCGGTGAGGCTGGTAGTCGTGGTGTGTCTCTGATTGTCGTCGAGACCGAGAATCTCCCCGGTTTCCGAGTGGGCCGGCGCCTTGAAAAGCTCGGTCAGCACGCGTCCGACACGGCCGAGTTGTTTTTCGAAAACGTCGAAGTCCCGGCAAATCAGCTTCTTGGAGAGGCGGAAGGGCATGGCTTTCGCCAGCTCATGAGCCAGCTGCCCTATGAACGCCTGATGCTGACTCTGTCCGCTGCGGCGGTAATCGAGCGCGCAGTCGAACTCACCGTTGAGTATTGCAAGCAGCGCAAGGCTTTTGGGCAGAGCCTGGCGGATTTTCAAAACACTCGCTTCAAGCTTGCAGAATGCGCCACGATCGCACACGTGGTGCGAAGCTTCGTAAACGACTGTACGCAGCGCCTGCTCGATGGGACCCTGGACGATGAGGCCGCGTACATGGCCAAGTGGTGGTGTTCGGAGCAGCAATGCAAGGTGACCGACGAGTGCCTGCAGCTCTTCGGCGGTTACGGTTACATGGTCGAGTATCCCATCGCGCGTTTGTACGCAGATTCTCGCGTGCAGCGTATCTACGGTGGAACGACGGAAATCATGAAAGATCTCATTGCACGCAAGTTATTTGAATAATTGCCAACGTTTGTTTCGCGGGGAAAGAGCGCTATGTCGGGTACAACAATTCGAGTCTGTTTACCGCTGCTCTGCGCGCTATCCGGCATTGAGTTGAACGGCTGCTCCGTGGCGGATCAGTTGGCGGCCTTGCGAACACGGCCCCTTTGCCTGTACCCCAAAGTCGCACGCTGGAACGGCAAGGGCAGCATTGACGAAGCAGGGAATTTTGCCTGCTCAACGCCGCCCGCCGAGTAAGATCGATGGGCCCGGGATATATGGAAGATCGGGAGAGGGCGACATGCGCTTGACAATGGGTCTTCAGCAATCAGCCGCTCATCATCCCGCTCGCATCGCGACCATTTTCGGGAATCGACGCAGGACTTACGCCGAGGTCATCGATCGTGTTGCGCGTTTCGCCTCCGGACTGATGGCAATGGGAGCGAAGCCGGGCGATCGCATCGCAATCCTTGCGCTGAATTCCGACGCCTACTATGAAGCCTATTACGCGATTTTGTGGGCGGGTTGTCTCGCGGTGCCCTGCAATACGCGGTGGGCCGCCGCCGAACATGTTGCGGCGCTTGCGGACTGTGAACCTTGTGTCCTGCTGGTCGATCAGCACTTCGCTCAAATCGTGGAGGAGCTGCCTGCCTCTTACCGCGATCGCATCATTTATATAGGAGAGGCTCGAGGGCGGATTGTGGCCGAGGAGCTGATCGACCGCTCGTCGCCGGCGGCCGATAACAGCGGCTCCGACGATATGCCCGCGGCCATCTTCTACACCGGCGGAACTACGGGGACCTCCAAGGGAGTCATTCTCTCTCACGACAATCTGATCATTAATTTTCTGGCGTGTTGTACGGTTGAGCCCCATCCGCGCGACTGCGTCTATCTGCATGTCGCACCGATGTTTCATCTGGCGGATGCCGCCATGCTGCTCGGCCTGACTCTGATCGGCGGTACACACGCCATTCTTTCGCGCTTTGATCCGGCTGTGGTTGTCGAGACAATCAAAAGCTGCGGCGTGAACTCGGTTCTTCTTGTGCCGACAATGATCGGCATGGTGGACCAGTACCTGCGGGAAAGCCCACAGCCATTGGCTCACGTGCGCCGTCTGACTTATGGCGCTTCGCCTATTTCGGAGACACTGATGATGCGCACACTGGAGATGTTTCCCAATGCGCGCATCACTCAGGCGTATGGCCAAACAGAATTGTCTCCTGTCGCGACATTTTTAACGCATGAAAATCACGTGACGCCGGAAAAATTGCGCTCGGCAGGCAGGGCTATTCCAGGCGTCGAATTGCGTATTGTGGATTCCGATCTCGCGACGCTCGCCACGGGCGCTGTCGGCGAAATTCTCGTACGCGGCCCGAACGGCATGCAGGGCTATTGGAGAAAACCCGAGCTGACGGCCGCGACAATCGTCGATGGCTGGGTACGCACGGGTGATGCCGGCTATATCGACGCCGACGGCTTTCTTTTTCTTGTCGATCGCGTCAAAGACATGATTGTCACCGGCGGTGAGAATGTGTACTCGGCGGAAGTAGAGAATGCTCTCGCCCAGCACGCTGCAGTGCTGGAATGCGCTGTGATCGGTGTGCCCGATGATCGATGGGGCGAACGCGTCCATGCTGTCATACGTTTTCGACCATCGTGCGGCGCGACCGAGGATGAGCTGACCGCGCACTGCGCCGGGTTGATCGCGCGCTACAAAAGGCCGAGAACCTTTGAATTTCGCAACGAGCCGCTGCCCTTGTCAGGCGCGGGAAAAATTCTTAAAACCGAATTACGCAAGGGTCACTGGACGAGCACGGGACGCGCTGTGAACTGATGGCCCGACGCCGCGGTCGAACCGCGCCGTCGAGTTGTTGAATCTCGCCCTCGATGCTGGCCTGCGGTTCGAACTTCACCACAATGCGGGCGGCTGCTGACCGAAGAATATCCGGATGCGCTTCCGTCTTGCCGGGGCAATAATAAAGTACGCTAAGGCCCCATCGGCCGCTATCGGGCGGGTAGTAGCATCAGGTTAGGTTATGCGACGATAGGTTTTCGCCCGCTGTACCGAAGTTAGGCGTATCACATGAGGCATGAGCGATGAACAGTGGGAAACAACCTGCGGATGAGGCGGCAACTTTGATATTCGTGCACGAGCTACTCCATGAAATTGGACTTCCGCCGTCACGCGAAATTGTTGAAAGAGTGGCTGATCGTGTTCGAGACACGTTGCATCGGCTCGTCGACCAGGAACGCGAGCGCTGCGTAGCTATTTGCAAGAAGCGAGCTGCGCTCTGGAGTAATACTCCCATGGCGACTTCGCCGGCGGGCCGGGAGGAGAGTCGTGCCCGCGCGAACGAGGCGACCTATATCGCGGACGCGATAAGATCTGCCTGAAAGCTCGGCATTGAATCTCGACGGAAGACATCTCGAGGGCTCAAGTTTGGGAGGGGTACGGTGAGAATAATTGCCTTGATTGTCGTCTCGTTGGGCTTGCTCGCGCACGCGCAGGCAGCCACTCCGGACGCCGAGCCGGTTCAGCACGAATTCATCCTCAAGAATTTCAAGACCGAAGGCGGCGCGGTCCTGCCGGAAGCGCGCGTCGTGTACGGCACTTATGGGAAGCTCAACGCCAAGGGCGATAACGCCATTCTTCTGCCGTCGCACTACATGGCTGAGATGCACGGCTACGGCTGGTTGATCGGGCCGGGCAAGGCGCTCGATCCGACCAAGCTGTTTCTCGTCACCAGCGAGTTGTTCGGCAATGGGCGCTCATCCTCGCCCAGCAACACTCCTGAACCGTTTCATGGGCCGCGATTCCCGGTCACCTCCATCCGCGACAACGTGCAAGCCGTGCATCGCATGCTCACCGAGCAGCTGCATGTGCAGCATGTACGAGCGGTGATCGGCTTCTCCATGGGAGCTCAGCAGGCATTTCAATGGGCGGTAAGTTATCCCGACTACATGGATGGCATCGTGGCCACGTCGGGGACGGCGAAAACATACGGCCATGGCATTGTCCGTCTCGAAGGTGAAATCGCGGCACTCACCGCCGATCAGGCGTTCGACGGCGGCGATTACAAGTCTCAGCCGACCAAGGGGATTCAGGCTTTCGCCATGGTGTGGACCGGGTGGCTGTTCTCGCAGGAGTGGTGGCGCCAGGAGCTGTGGCGCAGCGATGCCTCACTCGGCAAGACTTTCGACGAAGTGGTGGAGCGCTTTCGGACGAATTTCATTCCGGGAGCCGATGCGAACAACCTCATCCTGCAGATGCATAGCTGGGAGTTTCACGACGTCGGCAAGACGGCGCCGTTCCATGGGGACGTCGAGGCGGCGCTGCGCTCCATCAAGGTGCCGGTGCTTTACATGCCCTCCGAGACCGACCTGTACTTCCCGGTCACAGACGCGCGCTATGAGGCGGCGTTCATTCCGCACTGTACGCTGGCCATCATCCCCTCACTCTGGGGACATCCGGCGGGCGCAGGGATCACGCCGGCGGACGGTAAATTTCTCAACGATCATGTTTCTGGTTTCCTCGCGGGTCTTACCAAGAACTAGACCTCGCACTCCAGTGGGTCCGACTCAAGCACGCACCACCGCGCAAGAAAAACATCCCCGCTTGGCATTGTGTAAATGGATATACGCAACCTCTTCACGAGCAAACATTGCCTGAATCGCGTCCCCCACACCAATACCGTCGCATACCAACGCCTCGGTCGCACGGCAAGCTATGAACCCGATCTTGACATGTATGCCATTACCGGGGTAATGTGCACCCATGCCAATCGCCAAATCCAAGGTTACCGCGCAAGGACAAATATCCGTTCCCGCCGAAGTGCGCAAGAAGCTCGGCATTGGCCCAGGATCCATGCTCGAGTGGTACGACGAATGCGGCAACGTCGTCGTGAGGCGCGCCGGCAGTTTCAGCTCTACCGAAATTCATCAGGCGCTTTTCCCCAAAGGTCCAAAAACTAAGGGCCCGCCCGACGTAAAAGCCGGCATTCGCAAATACATACGACAGCGGCATGCTGGCCGTTGATACCAACGTCCTGGTCCGCTTGATTGCCCGCGACGATGCTGCGCAAGTCCGCACCGCTGAAGGATTCGTCGCCAAAGGCGCGTGGATTTCCAATTTAGTATTGGCTGAAACGATTTGGGTGCTGGATTCGATTTATGACCTGTCCCGCGAACAGATCGCAACCGCTGTCGATATGCTTTTGAACCACCAAGAGCTGACGTTGCAAGACGCCGACGTCGTAAGTGCAGCGCTGACTCACTTCCAAAAACATCCTAAAGTAGATTTCTCTGACTGTTTAGTACTGGAGATTGCCAAAAAAGCAGGGCACATACCGCTTGCTACGTTTGATCGCGACTTCGCCAAGGTGGCCGGAGTTCAGCGCATCGGATAGAGCGACACCAAGCGGTTTGCGCGACTCCTTTAACCGATGTCGGTGGGCAATCTGTTTCGCCCGATTGCCACAGATGGCCATACTGCACCATCGACGCGATCGGCCTCGCGTGCGATCGACGGGTGCCCGCTGGATGACCGGTTCCACGCTTCGCATGGACGGGGGCGAAGTTAAGTCGATTTGATCTGTAATTGTCTGAGCGCTAGATTTCGCGCTTCAGAAACTCGATCAACAATTGAGTCACTGCAGCCGGTTGCTCCTGCTGTACCCAGTGGCCGGCGCCCTCGATGAGGTGAATGCCGCGAAACCGGGTGCATGCGGATGAGGCCATCGCATCCAACGCGCCGGGACTTTGATACGTGCCCCAATCGCTTTTCCCGGCGATGAAGCAGCACGGCACATCGATGCTGCGGCCCGAAAAAGCCTGCAGCCGCGCGACGGCGTGCGGGTCGATCGCGTTGCGGTACCATTGCAGCCCTCCCTGGAATGACGTGCGCGCGAATTCCTCGCTGTAAATCCGCAGCTCATCATCGGGCAGCCAGGCGCATGCGGATATTTCGGCAGGCGTCGGCGCCTGCTCCGCCACTGTCTCGGCCATCCCCATATTCCAATCCATGATGTAGTACTTCGGCATCTTCGCCAATTCGTCCGCCGCCCATGATTTCAACGGATAGGGAGTGTTCTGCCGCCAGTCGGCACTTTTGTAGTGATAGTAGGCTCGCAGAAACGCGTGAATGCCTTGCGGACAGTCGTGCATATTGCCGTTGGCCGCCCTGGTCGAGTAGTACCACTGATAGTGTTTGCGCGGCGGATGCAGCGCCGCCAGGGAATCTGCGATACCGGCCGGCGGCGATCGCGTGGCGGACGTTCGCGGCCGCGGCGCGCCGCTGAACGGGGCGCTGAGCAATACCACGGACTGAAACACGTCGGGGCGCGTGAGCGCGCACCAAGCAGCGACCGGCGATCCGAAATCATGCCCCACTACCGCTGCGACGCACCCAACCTTCAGCGCAGCCAGCAATCCCAGCGTGTCTTCCACCAAATTGAGGAGATGGAATGAGGCGAGATCGCCGTCATACCGGTCATCCGACCCCAAGGTGCGTCCGTAGCCTCTCTGATCGGGTGCTACGACATGAAAACCTGCGGCCGCAAGTGCCGGCATCACTTTGCGCCAGCTGTAGGCCAGTTCCGGAAAGCCGTGCAGCAGCACGACGCACGGCCGATTCTCCACTTCGAATCCGGCCTCGAGCACGTGCATATTCAGTCCGGTGACGGACTCGACCATGCGCGACCGCACACCGGCCGGAAGAACAGCCGCTTCGTAGCCCCCGGCCGTCATCGGCGCACCTCCGTGAATAATTCAGTTTTCAATTCATCCCGCGGCGGCTTGCCATGATCGCGACGCCGGTAGATCATCATGCGCCATGAAAATACAAACGCTACGCCGGTCCATTCTGCTCTATTCGATCTGCTTCATCAGCTTCGGAGTTGCATCGATTCGCGTAAACCAGCAAGCCGTCGCGTATGCGTTTCTATTCGACCGGCTTGGCATGAAGCTGCCGCAAGCAAACGCGGCTCACGCGAAATAAGCAGACAGGCTCCTTGATGTCATTCAAGACGTGGCTGTTATTTCTCGTGATGGAGACCGCGCTGTCGCTGTCGCCCGGTCCTGCGGTGTTCTACGTGGTGTCGCAAGGCGTGCGCGGCGCTTTGCGCCGCACATTGCCGGCGGCTGCCGGCATCTTAAGCGCCAACGGCATCTACTTTGGGTTGTCGGCAACCAGCTTGGGCGCCATCATTGCCGCCAGCGCGCAGTTCTTTGCCGTTGCCAAATGGGTTGGTGCGGCCTACCTGATCTACTTGGGGGTCAAGGCGTTGCGCTCGGCCAACTCGCTGCACTCGGTTGCATTGGGCGGGGAGGGCGCGGCCAACGAAGGCGATTTACGCGGTGTGTATCTGGGAGCGCTCACTCTGCAATTGGCGAATCCCAAAGCGCTGCTGTTCTTTTTAGCGCTATTGCCGCAGTTCATAGATCCGCAAGTTCCGGTGGTGCCGCAAATGTTGATTTTGGCGGCGACGTCCATGGTGCCGGAGTTTTGTATTTTGACGGGATATGGGTGGCTCGCGCATCGTGCGCTGCGCGCCACGGCTAGATTTGGCGTGACCGGCAACATGAACCGCTGGCTGGCTCGAATCGAGGGCGCGGGCTTATTGGGGTGTGCGACTCTCGTGCTGAAATTCAATCGCAATTAACCGGGGCATCAATGGGAAGGAGAACTGAGATGAGGCAGGTACTGGGAGTTGCGATGCTTTGCATCGGCATCGGGCAGAGTGTTGCGGCGGCAGAATCACCGGCCCCCGAGCGTCTGGTGCATCGCTATCTCGATGTTGAGATTTCGCCGAATGGAGAATTCGTTGCCTCGGTCGAAGGCGATTCATCCAAGAGCGGCGGGGCGCCGACGGTTCGCGATCTGGTGATCAGGCAGGCCCGATCCGGTGCCGCGGTCAGCGTCGCGATGCCCTGTGGCCGTGTACCGCAGTGTTGGCCGGCTTCGCCGACTTGGAGTGCTGACGGCAAACGCCTGGCATTCACCCTGCGCGCGCCCGGCACCCACGCACGCTCCGTGTACGCGGTTGGCTCTGACGGCCGCACACCGGTCAAGCTGCTCGAATTCAGCGGGACGATCGAACATTTGCGTTTCATGCCGGATGGGCGCTTAAGCATGCTGGCCATTGAAAACGCAAACAAGGAGGTCGGTGCAACCCAGGCCGGCGTGCCGATTGCCGGTGATTTGGACGCCGCTCCGCCGGAACAGCGAATCGCCATACTCCAGAACGGTGCATTGCACTGGGTCTCGCCTCCCGATTTGTTTGTCTATGAGTACGACTGGCGGGCCGGTGGCAATGGCTTCGTTGCAACGGCGGCTCCCGGCGACGGTGATAACAACTGGTGGACCGCCAAGCTCTACGCCTTTTTCGAAAGCGGTTCTGGTGCCCGCGTCATCTATGCTCCGAGCGATGATCGCCAGCAGCTCGCGATGCCGAAGGTGTCGCGGGATGGATCAACGGTTGCCTTCATTGCCGGAATCATGAGCGACTTCGGTTCGACGGGCGGCGATGTGTATGCGCTGCGCTTGGACGGCGGCCCTGTGAGCAATCTGACACCCGATGCGCACACCTCGGCCACGGCGATCGCCTGGCGATGCGACGGCCACTTGCAGGCAGAGCTTCTGGCCGGCGACAAAACTCAATTCGCGGATTTGGGAGCTCCAACTGCTTCGGGGTTCAAGATCGGGCCCGCCCGCGTTGTGTGGAGCGGCGAGGAATCATTCGGCGATCGCGCCGGCGGAATTTCAACCGCGTGCCCCTCGGGAGTGACCGCCGATGCGCACGAATCATTCACCCAACCGCCGGAGATCGAGATCGGCGCCATCGGTCATTGGCGGAATCTGACCTCGCTCAACGCGGGCTTGAGCTTGCCGGCGCGCGTGCAAAGCGTTTGGTGGAAAAACGATGGATTCGATGTGCAGGGCTGGCTGCTGCTGCCGCTGCATGCCGTGGGCGATATGCCCATGATCACCATCGTTCATGGCGGCCCCGCGGCGGCCGTCACGCCCGGCTTTGCAGGCCCAGGGACCGTCAGCGCACTGCTGCAACACGGCTACGCCTTGTTTCGCCCGAACCCGCGCGGCAGCTACGGTCAGGGCGAGCGCTTCACCCAGGCGAATGTTCGCGATTTCGGGCATGGCGATTTGCGCGACATTCTTGCCGGCATTGACGCCGCCGCGAAGGTGGCACCCATCGATACGGAGCGCTTGGGGTTGACGGGCGGAAGCTACGGCGGCTTCATGAGCATGTGGGCCGTGACTCAAACCAGCCGCTTCAAAGCCGCTGTTGCTGTCGCCGGTATCAGCGATTGGCTGTCCTACTATGGCGAGAACGGCATCGATGCGTGGATGATTCCGTACTTCGGCAAATCAGCGTATGACGATCCTGCCATCTATGCCGCGTCATCCGCCATCAACTACATGCACAATGTGAAAACGCCCACATTCGCCTACGTCGGGGAACGCGACATCGAATGTCCGGCACCACAAACGCAGGAATTCTGGCATGCCATGAAGGCGATGGACGTGCCGACATCCATCATGATCTACCCCGGCGAGGGGCATGGGCTGCGGGATCCGGAGCATCTTGCCGATGCGCAGCAGCGTACTCTCGCCTGGTTTGACAAATATCTGAAGTAAGCCCTTTAAGCCATGCACATCGTCAGAACGGTTTTCCGCGCGACCGCGGCTGCGCTCATGGCGGCCGGCGCCTGGGTACCCTCGAGCTACGCGGCCGGTGGGGAGTACGATCTGGTCATCGCCAACGGCCATATCATCGACGGCACGGGTTCGCCCTGGTATGCGGGCGATGTGGCCATCATGGCGGGGCGCATCGCGGCCATCGGCAACTTGTCGCACGCTTCCCGCAAGCGAACCATCGATGCGCACGGAATGATCGTGGCGCCGGGCTTCATCGACATGCTGGGCCAATCGGAACTCACCGTGCTGGTCGATCCGCGCCTGCCGTCGAAAATATTCCAGGGCATCACCACGGAAATTACCGGCGAGGGCAATTCAGTTGCGCCGATGAACGATGCCATCATCAAAGAAGGGCAGCCGCAATTTCATCATTACGAGATCAAGCCGGACTGGCGAACGTTCCAGCAATACTTTGCGCGTGTGCAAAAGCAGGGCATCGGCATCAACATGGGCCACTACATCGGCGCCACGACGGTGCGCGAGATGATCATAGGATACGACGATCGAGCACCGTCTGCGGATGAGCTGAAACGAATGCAGTCCGTGGTTGCGGAGGCGATGCAGCAGGGCGCGCTCGGATTGTCGACTTCGCTGCAATACCCGCCGGCGCCGTACGCGCACACCGACGAGCTTGTAGCCCTGGCAACCACCGCTTCGCAGTATGGCGGGGTGTACGCGACGCACATGCGCAGCGAGGGCGATGCGGAGATGGCAGCGTTGGAGGAGACTTTTCGCATCGGCGCCGAAGCGCATATACCGGTCGAGATATTTCACTTGAAGGTATCGGGCCGGCGCAATTGGGGCAGGGCGCCGCTGGTCATTCGCAGCATTGAGGCGGCGCGCGCACGCGGTGTCGATGTGGCCGCGGATACCTACGCATACACGGCCTGGGAAAACTCGTTCTCCGCGTTCATTCCGCCGTGGGCGCATGACGGCGGGAGCGATGCTTTGATTGCGCGCCTGAAGGACCCTGCAATGCGCGCGCGCATCCACAAGGACATGCTGACGCCCAGCATGGAATGGGACAACGAGTGGCTGGAGATCAAAGGACCGCAGGACATTCTCATCACCGCTGTCGTGAACAAGGAATTGGTCAAGTATCAGGGCAAGCGCGTCAGCGAGATCGCGCAGGAGTGGCATGAGGATCCCATCGATGCGATCTGCGATTTTCTGATCAAGGATCTGGCAGGGACCAGCGTGGCCGTTTTCGGCATGGACGAGCCTGACGTGCGGCTCATCTTGCAGCAGCCCTGGGTCTCCGTGGACAACGACGCCGCCGGCGCGTCGCTCGAAGGCCTCCTGGCGACGGAACATCCTCACCCTCGAGCCTACGGCGCCTTTCCGCGCATTCTGCACAAGTATGTGCGGGATGAGCATGCCTTGACCTTGAGCGATGCGATCCGCAAGTTCTCCGCACTGCCGGCGCAGCGCGAGCACCTGATCGATCGCGGCGTATTGAAATTGGGGATGTGGGCCGACCTGGTGGTGTTCGATGCGGATAAGATCCACGAGGTCGCCACTTTCGAGGATCCGAATCAGCTATCGATCGGCATGAAGTACGTATTGGTCAACGGCATACCGGTCATAGACATGGGTCGCATGACCGGCGCGCTGCCGGGCCAAGTTCTTCACGGCCCGGGCTTCAACGCACATCGATAGAGTCGACGCAGAAGGCGCGAACGCGGACCACGCTGATCGGTGTGACAGCCTATCAACCAGATCTCGACCTAGCGGGTGACGGCCAAAGTAAAGCTGACTTTTTAATGGACGTGACTAAACTGAGACATGCTTTGGAATAGCCAGATGCGCTATCTCATCCCTTTGGCACGTCGCTTGCAATTTCACCGGTATGAATGCAACTCCACGCGAGCGGGATTTCAACGGCGTGAATCCGGCACTGCGAGCGGAAAGCGCGTGCGGACGAA
>DASQPK010000160.1:0-27910 GCA_035643995.1 Steroidobacteraceae bacterium
CCGGTGGCAATGGCGAAATCGACCCGATCGCGCGCGACCATTTCCGCAATCTGCTCGGAGGTGCCCTGATGCAGATGCAGCCGCACCTTCGGATACTTGAGCCGAAACGCGCGAATCACCTGCGGCAGCACGTAACGGGCCTGCGTGTGCGTCGTGGCGATCGACAGCGTGCCGCCGTCGGCCTTGCGCAGCTCCGCCGAGGTGCGGCGGATATTCTGCATCTCACGCAAGATGCTGCTGGCGCGCGAAATGATCTCCTCACCCGCGGCGGTGGTGCGCGTGAGTGCCCGGCCCTCGCGCTCGAACAGTTGAAACCCCAGTTCTTCCTCCAGCAATTTGAGCTGGCGGCTGACGCCGGGCTGCGAGGTATGCAGTTGCCGGGCGGCGGCCGTGATGTTCAATCCGTTTTCGTGGACCGCTACGAGGTAGCGCAATTGCTGGAATTTCATCGATCCATCCGCCTTGGAAACCGTAGGTTTGAGTTTTGTTGTGCAGGGGCCCCGTTCGAGTACTTGCCCCGTTCGAGTACAGCATAAGGTCTAAGCCGCATCACGAATAGGCATGAACTCATGCTTCATAGTTCGTTTGGCTTGTGCGCGGCTCGCACTATAGTCCTACCATGTTCGAACTCTCCAAAGCGTTGCAGGAGCGCGTGCAAACCAGCGTTTCACAGCTGAGCGCCGCGCTTTCCGAGTTCAAAAATGTGTGCTATGCCAATAGCTTAGGCCCGGAGTCGATGGTCCTCACCGATCTCATCTGGGGGTCGGCGCAGGCAACGCCAACCGCGGTGCCGTCCTCGCCCGCGCTGTCCGAGATCGAGATCTTCAGCATCGACACCGGACGCCTTTATCCCGAGACCTACGATCTCATCGAGCGAGTTCAGCAGCGTTACGGCCGGGCCCTGCGCATCTACTATCCCGAGGCCGGCGAGCTCGAGGGCTGGGTGGGCGCAAATGGCATCAATGGATTTCGAGACGGCATCGATCAGCGCCGCGGATGCTGCGTCATCCGCAAAGTCGAACCATTCCGGCGCGCCGTCTCCGGGCGCGCTGCCTGGGTGACGGGTATCCGGCGCGCTCAGTCCGCAGGCCGCGCCATGGCGGCGCCCGTGGCTTGGGACGGCGAATACGGCCTGCACAAAGTCAGCCCGCTGCTCGAGTGGACCGACAAAGACGTGTGGGAGTACATCCGCAGGAAGCGCCTGCCCTACAACGTTTTGCATGATAAGGGTTTCCCCAGCATTGGCTGCGCACCGTGCACCCGCGCCGTGCAGGCCGGCCAAGACCCGCGCTCGGGACGCTGGTGGTGGGAGCGCAGCGAGTCGCGCGAGTGCGGCTTGCATCCGCGCCCCGCCGCTCCCCTGGCAGGGCTCTCCAATTGAACTACTTTCCGGTTTTCTTCGATCTCACCGCGCTCAAGGTGCTTATTGTCGGCGGCGGCGAGGTGGCGCTGCGCAAAGTGGCGCTGCTCGAACGCAGCGGCGCACTCATCACCTTGGTGGCTCCCGAAGTTCTTCCTGAGCTTCAGGAGCGCGCCGCAGCCGGCAAGATCAATTTAGCGGTTCGCGAATTCGTTCCCGATGATCTTGATGGCGCACGCCTGGTCATCGTCGCGACTTCGCGGCGTGCCGTGAATCGCTGGATCGCTTCTTTGAGCGAAGCGCGCAGCATTCCCGTGAACGTGGTTGATGACCGCGAAGCCTCGCGTTTCATCGTGCCCGCCATCATCGATCGGGACCCGGTGCTGGTGGCGATTTCGACGGGGGGCGCTTCACCGGTATTGGCCCGCCGACTGCGCGAACGGCTGGAGGCCCTGATTCCGAAAAAAATCGGTGAGCTGGCGCTGTGGCTTCGCGCACTGCGGCACAGCGCACGCCGGCGATTGCGCGATACGGACGAGCGGCGGCGGTTCTTCGAAAGCATCGTGGACGGTCCTGCGGCTCGGCGGTTCATCGACGGCGACGCGCACGGCGCGCAACGAATCGCGCAACAGTTGTTGGCTAAAACCTCGACCGCTGGGCGCAGCGCCGGCGAAGTGACGCTGGTGGGCGCAGGACCGGGTGACCCGGAGCTGCTCACTCTAAAGGCGCTGCGGGCGCTGCAAGACGCCGATGTCATCTTGCACGATCGCCTCGTGCCCGAGGGCCTGCTGGACATGGCGCGGCGCGACGCGGCGCGCATCAGTGTGGGCAAAGCCGCCGGCGGCATCGGCAGCACTCAAGAACAGATCAATTCGCTGCTCATCGAGCACGCACGTCAGGGAAAGCGCGTGGTGCGCTTGAAAGGCGGCGACCCGTTCATCTTCGGCCGCGGAGGCGAAGAATTGGAGGCCCTGGCCAAGGCGCAGATCAGCTTTTCAGTGATCCCCGGCGTGACCGCCGCGGCCGGCTGTGCCGCGTACGCCGGCATACCGCTGACCCATCGAGACTACGCGCATAGCGTCACGTTCGTTACGGGGCACGCCGATGATGAGGGGCGCGAACCCGATTGGCGGGCACTGGCCAAGCCCGGGCTCACCGCCGTGTTCTACATGGGTCTGGCGCGGATGGAACAGATCGCGGCCAGGCTTGTGGCGCACGGCGCAGCCGCCTCAACGCCGGCCGCCGTCATTGCGCAGGGCACCTTGCAGGATCAGCGCGTCGTGACCGGGACGCTGGCCACCATCGCCGCGGTGGCGGTCGCCTCGGATATTCAATCCCCGGCGCTCCTCATCGTGGGTGAAGTCGTGTCCTTGCACGCGTCGCTGGCGTGGTTCAACACCGGGGCAGCCGCCGTGCCGGCCGAAGTTTCGCAGTCGGCCTGATCTAAAGTATCGCGATCTTAGTATCGCGGCGATCAGGCGGTCGCTTCGAGAAACCCGCGCTCCGCCACCCACGCCTTGTTGAACAACCGCGACTGATACTTCGCGCCGCCGTCGCACAGGATGGTGACGATGGTGTGGCCGGGACCCATTTGTTTCGCCAGCGTGACCGCGGCGGCCACATTGATCCCGGCGGTGCTGCCCAACAGCAGGCCCTCTTCGCGCAGCAGCCGATACACGTAACGCATCGTCTCGGCATCCGACACGCGCAGCGCATCGTCGATCGGCGCGCCTTCGAGATTTGCCGTCACGCGCCCGGTGCCGATGCCCTCGGTGATCGATGATCCGCCATCGGTTTTCAGTTCGCCGTCTTTGACATAGTGGTACAACGCGCTGCCCGGAGGATCGACCAGCACGATCCGCACCGCGGCGGACTGCGATTTCAGATATCGCGCAATGCCTGCCAGCGTTCCGCCGGTGCCCGTCGAGGCGCAGAAGGCGTCGATTTCTCCATCCGTGTCGCGCCACAGCTCAGGTCCGGTGGACTCGAAATGCGCGTCGCGATTCGCCGTGTTGTCGAATTGATTGGCCCAAATGGCGCCGGGCAATTCTTGGGCCAGGCGGCCGGCCACCTTTTGGTACTGATTCGGGTTGCTGTAGGGCACCGCCGGGACCTTGCGCAGCTGCGCGCCCAGCGCTTCGATGATTTGATACTTCTCGGCGGCCTGATTGTCGGGCATGACGATCACGCACTTATAGCCGCGCGCGTTGCACACGTGCGCAAGACCGATGCCGGTGTTGCCGGCCGTGCCCTCGACCACCGTGCCGCCCGGTTTCAACGTGCCGCGGCGTTCGGCATCCAGCACGATCCATTTCGCCGCACGATCCTTCACCGAGCCGCCGGGATTCATGAACTCAGCCTTTCCCAAGATCTCGCAGCCCGTCTCCTCACTGACGCTGCGCAGGCGAATCAACGGCGTATTGCCGATCGAATCGGTAAACCCATCCTTGATATTCATCAATGCGAGGGCTCGAGCCGCGGCGTAACTTCCAGACTCGTGCCGCCCAGCTCGCGATTCAATGTGGCAACGTCCAATTCGCCGGTCCACTTCGCGACGACCAAGGTGGCGACGCCGTTGCCGATCACATTGGTGAGCGAACGCGCCTCGGACATGAAGCGATCGATCCCCAAGATCAGGGCGAGGCCGGCGACCGGCAGCGTGCCCGTCGCCGACAGGGTCGCGGCCAGCACGATGAAGCCGCTGCCGGTCACGCCCGCGGCGCCTTTGGACGTCAACAACAACACGGCGAGCAACGCGAGTTGTTGGAACAGGTTCATCGGTGTGTTCGTCGCCTGCGCAATGAATAGAGCCGCCATGGTCAGGTAGATCGACGTGCCGTCGAGATTGAATGAATAGCCGGCAGGGATTACCAGGCCCACGACGGGCTTGCTCGCGCCCAGTTTTTCCAGCTTGGCCATCATTCGCGGCAGCACGGTTTCCGAGGACGATGTACCGAGCACGATGAGCAGCTCGTCTTTGATGTACTTGAGGTAGCGCCAAATGCTGAAGCCGTGCAGGCGCGCGACGATCCCCAATGCCACGAAAATGAACAGCAGGCAGGTCGCATAGAAGCTGCCCATCAGCGCGCCCAAGGAGACCAGCGAGTGGAAACCGTACTTGCCGATGGTGAATGCCATGGCGCCGAAGGCCCCGATGGGCGCGAGCCGCATCACCACCCCGACGATCCAAAACATCACCTGCGAGAAGGAGTCGATGAAATTCACCACGAATGTGCCCCGGGGCCCCAGCTGCTGCAAAGCAAAGCCGAAGAGAATCGCGATCAAGAGGATCTGCAGGATTTCACCCTTGGCGAACGCGTCGGCGAACTGGCTCGGAATGACGTTGAGCGCAAAGTCGGTCACCGACTGCAATTTGCCGGGAGCCGTGTAATCCTTGAGCGGGCCGGTGTCCAAGGTCGCCGGATTGGCGTTCATGCCAACACCGGGGTGCAACAGATTGACCACGACCAGCCCTAAGATGAGCGAGATGGTGCTCATCACCTCGAAGTAAATCAGGGCCAAGCCGCCGGTCTTGCCGACCTTTTTCATGTCTTCCACACCCGCGATTCCCATCACCACGGTGCAAAAGATCACCGGCGCAATCAGCATTTTGATGAGTTTGATGAAGCCGTCGCCCAAGGGCTTCATCTTGGCGCCGCTCTCGGGGTAGAAGTAACCGAGCAGCACGCCGAGGGCGATTGCGACCAAGACCTGGAAATACAGCGAGCGGTATAGGTTTTTCACTGGGGCCTGTCTTTTAGTGTTCTCCTGCGCGAATTTAAGCGATTCGCGGGCCCAACGGCGAGAATTTCAACAAAAGAATCCCCGGACTAGCCGGGGAATTTCAGTGGAACAGGTGCGGGGTAAAAACCCTGCACGTCCAGAAGTGGCAGATACGCCGCACAAGAGTGCCAAAACGCTCAACCTTGTTAGTGTCGTCCAGTGTTGCAAGTAAGTAACGCTGGCAATTAACACGAACCTCGTCCGTGACTCTATGATAGGCGTTACTATAAATAAATCCAATGGTTAACACTTTTTAATTAGATTCTGCTGCGCTATGTCAAATGTGTTGCCAATTCGTGACAAAAGCCACAATGACTACTGCCGCAGTCGATGATGAATCCCGCCGGTTTGCTTTTGTGCATGCGTTGCTCCAAATTCGCGAATTTCACGAGGAATGCGCTCATGAAATATTTACATACCATGGTGCGGGTGACGGACATCGAGCAGTCGCTGCGCTTCTACCGCGACGCGCTCGGCCTGAAGGAGTTATCGCGTAAAGACTATCCCCAGGGGCGCTACACCCTGGTTTTTTTGGCCGCTCCCGGCGATGAGGAGGCGCAGGTCGAACTGACGCACAATTGGGACCCGGAAGATTACTCGGGCGGGCGCAATTTCGGGCATTTGGCCTATGCGGTGGACAACATCTACGACGCCTGCAAGCGCCTCATGGATCACGGCGTCACCGTCAATCGGCCGCCGCGCGACGGGCGCATGGCCTTCGTTCGCTCACCTGACTCAGTCTCCATCGAATTGCTGCAAAAGGGTCCTGCGCTGGCGCCCGCGGCGCCCTGGACTACGATGCAGAATGTCGGCCAATGGTAGCGTGGCGGTACCTCTCGGCAGCGTGAAGTTGGCCGGGTGGTGTGGCGCTCGCCGGGAAGGCTAAGTCGCCTCGAGGCAACGAGAAGAATCAGTTGCCTCGAGGCGACTTACCCCTCCCGACGGGTGCTCGAACCTGTCAACTCACGATGCCGGCGCCGAGGCACTAGAACATTTCGGATTCGTCCGGCGTCTTCGTCTCGACCTGCTCGGTGCGCGAGGCAATATGATCGCCGGTAATCATTTCGTTGTACCCCTGTCCCGGTCCCACCATGGGATAGACCCCGGCGTCGCGATCGATGATGACCTCGAGAAATGCCGGTCCCGGGAAGCCGATGAACTCCGCGATGACGCGCGGCACGTCGGCCTTGCGATCCAGCCGCACGGCATATTTGAATCCGTCGGCCGTCGCCGCCTTGACGAAATCCTTGGTATGCAGGCTCTTGTCGCTGGCGCTCAGGCGGCCCTTGTGGAATAGCTTCTGCCATTGCCTGACCATACCGTCGCCGAAATTGTTGAGCACGACCACTTTGATGGGCAGGTCGTAGGTGGTGACGGTTTCCAGTTCGCCGATATTCATGCGGATGCTGGCATCGCCGTCGATATCGATGACCAAACGATCGCGCTGCGCAAACTGCGCGCCCACCGCCGCCGGCAGTCCGAATCCCATGGTGCCCATGCTGCCCGAGGTCAGCCACAGCCGCGGGCTGCGGAAATCGAAATACTGCGCCGCCCACATCTGGTGCTGGCCCACGCCCGTGGTGATGATGGCCTCGCCTCGCGTCAGCCGGTTGATTTCTTCGATAACGTAGTACGGCTGAATGAACGCGCTGTCGCGGTCGTAATTCATGGCGTGCTTGGTGCGCAGCTCCCCGCAATGCCGATGCCACGCCGACCAATCGCGCCGAAACTCCTTGTCTTTGCCGTAATCCTTGAGTGCGAGCAGCGCGTCGGCCATCAGTCCCACGTGACTCCAATTCACCCGTTTGACCTTGTCGATCTCGGAGGCGTCGATGTCGAAGTGCGCGATAAACCTGGCGCGGCCGGCGAACTTGAGGACGTTGCCCGCGACCCGATCATCGAAGCGCGCGCCCACGGCCAGCAAACAATCGCAATCATCGACGGCATAATTGGCGAAGGCCGTACCGTGCATGCCGAGCATGCGCATGGATAGGGAGTCGGTGGTATCGACAGCGCCTATTCCCATCAACGTGGTCACGACCGGAATCTTGAATTCATTCGAGAACTTTCGCAGCGCGTAGGCTGCGCCGCCGTTGATCACGCCGCCGCCCGCATAAATCAGCGGCCGCTTCGCGGCGCCCAGGGCGGCAAAGAATTCAGCGCACGCGGACTGCGGCAGCTTGGCGGCTTCCAGCCGATTCATCCGCTGCCGGTAGCCCGGTATGCTCAAGCGCCCCGATCCGTGAAATACGCCTTTCCAGTTCTGCACGTCCTTCGGCACATCGAGCACCACCGGGCCGGGCCGTCCGGTACGCGCGATCTCGAATGCAGTGCGCACGGTGGCTTCCAATTTGGCGGGGTCGGTGATCAAGAACACATGCTTGGCCACCGCTCCCATGATGCTCGGCACGGGCGCTTCTTGAAATGCATCCGTGCCGATCGCCGTGGTCGGTACCTGGCCGCAAATCACCACGATGGGTACGGAATCCGCCAGGCTGTCGCGCACCGGCGTGACCGTGTTGGTGGCGCCGGGCCCGGAGGTGACCAAGGCCACGCCCACCCTGCCGCTGGCGCGTGCATAGCCTGCCGCCATGAATCCGGCGCCCTGCTCGTTGGCCGGCACGATGAGCGGCATGGCCGATTCGTGCTCCTGGTTGTAGCGAAACACGGCGTCATAGATCGGCAATATCGCGCCGCCGCTATAGCCGAAAATGGTATCGACCCCTTCGTCCGCCAAGACTTGGACGAGCATGTCCGCACCGGTCATGGTGGCACCCGCAAGGCGGTGGGCGGCCTGGCCCGGCATTTCGTAGCGCTCTTTCACCAGGAAAGACTAGCAGTTTTGCGGCTCAGGAGCCTAGCAGACAAGTGCCGTGGTCCCGTATCCTGCCGCCATGCGCCACGTGATCGCCATACTGTTGCAGAATGAAGCCGGCGCGCTGACCCGCGTCACCGGCTTGATTTCCGCCCGCGGGTACAACATCGAGTCGCTCTCGGTCGCGCCCACGAACGATGCGACCGTCTCGAGGGTCACGCTGGTCACCATCGGATCCGACGCCGTGATTGCGCAGATCAACGCGCAGCTTCTGAAGCTGGTCGACGTCGTTGCCGTCGAAGACATGACCAGCGGCGATCATCTGGCGCGTGAGTTGCTGCTGGTCAAATTGCGGATTCCGGCGCAACACATCGATTCCGCCGGCGCGCTGGTGCGCCGCGCCGCGGGCAAGGTGCTCTCCGCCAGTCCATCGAGCTACATCGTGGAACTCGCCAGCACGGAATTCGAGATCGGCGAATTCATTGCCAACATCAGCGCGTTCGGCGAAATCGTCGAAGTGGTGCGAAGCGGCGTTCTCGGCATGGCGCGCAGCGATCCGCGCCTGCATGTGCCGAATAATCAGTGAATCCAAGCCTCAAGGATATTCAAACCTCATGCCTGAAATTGAAGTAACGCCGGAACATGCCGCCGATCCCAATACCCGGCGCGTGGGTATTTTAGTGGGAGTCGTCGGCATCTTTTTGTCGGTGGTGACGATTGCCTCGCACCGCGCGCATACGGAAGCCGTCATCCATCGGACCGAGTCCAACGACCAATGGAGCTACTATCAGGCGAAGAAAGTCCGCGAAAACACCGAAGATGTGGCGCTGGCGCTCATGCAGGCCTTGGGCACGGATGCGTCCAAGACCGATGCCGTCGTGCACAAGGTGGAAGCTGCGCGCGCCAAGTACGCCTCAGACGCGGAAAAGATTCAGGAAGACGCGCGCGCGAAGGACGAGGAGACGAAGGTTGAAGAACGCCGCGCGCTGCGTTTTGACATCGGCGAAGGATTGCTGGAACTGGGCTTGGTGCTGTGTTCCCTGTATTTTTTGGCGCGCAAGGTGTTCTTCCCGGTGTTCGGCGTGCTTTCGAGCATTGCCGGCACGGTGATGGGCGTACTGGGATTCACGCTTTGACCCGAATGCGGAGACAGGCTCCTCGGCTGCTCGCGTTTCTGGTGTTGGCCATGACCATGACCGTGGCCGCGGCACCGGCGGCATGGACTGCCGATGCACCCGCCGGCGCGCCCGGCTTGGCGCGCGTGGAAGTGCGATCAGCCGATTTATGGGCGGTAGGCGTGGTACACGACGACAAGATGAGCATCCACCTCAGCCGGTTGATCGACAATGCCCCGGTGCGGGACGCGGCAATCAGCGTTGTGTTGCGCGGTACCGCGCATTCCGCCACCGCCGAAAGCGACGGCAGCTACTCGCTGCAGACGAAGGACCTGACGCTGCCCGGACCTGCCGTGATTGAATTTCAAGTGGGCTTTGGGGCCGTGCGTGAGAGTCTCAAAGGCACATTGGATATCGGCTCCGCCGCCGGCCGAACCGACGACAACAATAATGCGCGGCAGCTGTGGTGGTGGGTGCTGAACTTCGCCGTCTGCTTCGGCGTTCTGTGGCTGATCTCGCGGCGGCGCAAGGCGGCGCAAACTTGAGCGAGGCTGCTGGAGGCTCGCATCTAGAAGCTCTGCATCGTCTGCACCAGAAATTGGAACTTCTGTATCCCCGCGACATCGCTCAACGGGAACGCGAAATCGACGTGCAAGACGTTTCCTAATCCTGAGCGCGTATTGCCCAAGCGCAATCCAAACCCGACATCTTTCATCAATCCCGGATCGCTGTTGCCGATGACACCGGTACCCCAGGTCCGCCCGACATCGGCAAAAACAGCCCCGCCCACACGAACCAGACGGAACGGATACCAATCGGTGAAGACTCGCTGTTCCACCGTGAACAGCGCGCGGGAGGTGCCCGACTCGAAGCGCAAGGGGTAGCCGCGAAGACCATTGTCCCCGCCGAGCAGAAGCTGCATTTCCGGATCCAGCTTATAGGTCGTGGTTCCCGACAGCGCGGCGTAGAGCAGCCAATCTTCACGCCATCGCCAATAATATTTGGCGGCGGCGTCCGCAATCAAATTGCGCGGATGTCCCTGCTCGATACGCGAGGAAAAATCGCTGATCAAGAACAGCTGTTGCTGGCGGGGCAGTTCGAACCCATGCAACGCCTTGGCGCTCAGCATGACGGCGTCGCGGTCCGCGCCGAATGTACTGCTGGAATAGCCGATTTCGCCCGTCACCTCGGTGCCGAAATATAAGTCTTCGGTGCGGCCGATCTGATTTTCGTCGCCAATTTTTTTGTAGGCGTCCTGAAGGATATCGAATCCGGTGAAGGGGTATGACAGCGTTCTGTCGGGCGGCAAGACCTTCGCGGGCACTGTCGTGATCGGCGCCGGCAAGAACAGGTTGCGGTCGTAGCGCATGCCGAATGTCCAGCGCTTGGTCCAGCCGTCGACCAGGCCGCTGGATATGCCGCCGCTCAGTTCGTAAGAATGTTCGTTGTCGCTGAATTGATCGACGATGTTTCCCAAGTTGTAGCGCGAAATGGTGCGATCGAAGCTGATGGCGGATATTTTCGTGCTCCAAGGCGCATCCAACGAGTAGAAGGGATGCGCCAACAGCACGGCGCGCTGTGAACCGTCGCTGGAATCCGAGTAAGTGGCCGCCGATGTCCAGCGGGACCCCAGCACATTGGGGTCGGTCCACGCTATCGTGTTGCTGGTGCGGTCCACCGTGCTGCCGCGCGATATCTGCAAGGTCTTGCCCCAGCCCAGGAAATTGGTGTCTTGGAGGTTGAATTTGCTGTCGTTGGTGCCGCCGGAGCGGGAGAAGGAGATACCGGGACTCAAGGTCCAAACATCGTTGGTAATGACCTTGATATCGACTTTGCCGTCGGCGTAATGCACCGGCACGATGCGCGCGTCGTACACATAGGGCAGGAGGCGCAGCACCCGTTCGGTCTCCGCGAGCTTGCGCGCGAGATATCTATCGCCGCTGGCGAACAGCAACTGCGCCTGGATGGTCGCGTGCTTGGTACGGATGTGCAGGCGGTCTGCCAGCTTGAACAAGTCGTTGCTTTCGCGCGAATCGCTTTCATCGAAGATGTTGCGGGTGGCGATTTCCACCTTGCCGATGACCGCTCCCGCCGCTTCCAATGCGGCGTCGCTGGGAACGTCGGCCGGCCGAGGCTCCTCGATGCGAGTATGTTCCTTGTCAGTAAGCTTGGCTGCAAACGCCGGCAGGATCGCCCCGGTGAGGACGGTGAATGCGATCAGGCATCCGCCGTCGGATAGCTTCATTTTGCGAAAGATCTACAGGGCGGCGTTGTCGGTCTCGCCGGTGCGAATGCGCAAAACCCGCAGGATATCGGTAACGAAAATCTTGCCATCCCCGACTTTCCCTGTTTTCGAAGCACCGACGATGGCCTCCATCACCTGATCGACCAGCTCATTCTTGACGGCGACCTCGATGCGGGTCTTCGGCACGAAATCGACCACGTACTCCGCGCCGCGGTACAGTTCAGTGTGCCCGCGTTGCCGGCCGAATCCTTTGACCTCCGTCACAGTCATGCCGGAGACCCCGATTTCGGACAGGGCTGCGCGCACGTCATCCAGCTTGAAGGGTTTGATGATCGCGGTAATCAATTTCATCTTTGGCTCCGGTCAAAGGCCGTCTGCGTAATACTATTACGATTCTGTCGAGGGCACACAATGATCTCCACAATCGTGGTCGTAGGCGGCGGGCAGGCCGGAGCCCAGGCTGTCGATACTCTGCGGCGAGAGGGCTTCGCCGGCCGGCTGTTGTTGATCTGCGACGAGCCGGCGCTCCCGTACCAGCGGCCGCCATTGTCCAAGAAGTATCTGTCGGGCGAACTGACGGCCGAACGGCTGCCGTTTCGGCACCGGGCTTTCTACGATGAACATCGAATCGAACTGAAACTTGGGGTCAGGGCGCGGGCGCTGGATCCGCGCGCCCATCGAGTGGATCTCGACAACGGGGAAGCGCTGACGTACGACCGGTTATTGCTGTGCCTCGGCGCCACGGCGCGCCGGTTGACCTGCGCGGGAGCGGATCTTGCCGGCTTGCATTATTTACGCACCGTCGCTGACGTGACGCTCATTCGAGCGGCCATCAAACCGGGTTCACGTGTGGCCATCATCGGCGGCGGATACATTGGCCTGGAAACTGCCGCGACCTGCCGCCACATGGGCTGTGAAGTCACGGTCCTGGAACTGGCCGACCGGGTCATGAATCGCGTGGTGGCACCGTGCGTTTCGGAGTTCTTTGCGCAGGAACATCGCGCGCAGGGCATCCATATTCTGTGCAATATGCAGGTCACCCGCATCGAAGGCGCTGGGCGCGTGGAGCGTGTGATCTGCGCCGACGGCAGCGAAACGGCTGCGGACGCCCTCATCGTCGGCGTGGGTGCCATGGCCACCACTGCACTGGCGAGCGACGCGGGATTGGCATGCGACAACGGCATCCTCGTCGATGAGTACTGCCGCACCCAGGATGAGGCGATTTTTGCGGCGGGCGATTGCACCAATCACCCTTCACTGCGCTTCGGGCGGCGCGTACGGATCGAGTCGGTGGACAATGCGTTCGAGCAGGCAAAGACCGCGGCGCTCAATCTGCTGGATCGAAAGATTGCTCACGACCGCGTGCCGTGGTTCTGGTCCGATCAATTCGACAACAAGTTGTTGATCGCCGGGCTGTCGCAGGACTACGACCGGCAAGTTTTGCGCGGCGAGCCGGCATCGCGCAGTTTCAGCGTCTGTTACCTCAAAGGCGGGGAACTGATCGCGGTGGAGGCAATCAATCATTCAAAAGACTACATGGCCGCGCGCAAACTCATCGCCGACCGCGCACGAATGAACCTGACGAAAATGGCAAACCCGAATCTTGCGCTCAAAGAAGCCGTCGCCGAGCCTGCCTGAAGCCAATGCCCCGCATCACATTCATCGAGCCGGGCGGCTTGCGGCGGGTGATCGACGCGCCCATCGGCATATCACTGATGGAGGCTGCCGTGCAAAACGGCGTGCAGGGTATTCTCGCGCTGTGCGGTGGTGCATGCGCGTGCGGAACTTGTCATGTCTATGTCGATGCGGCCTGGTTCTCGAGGCTCGAGCCCCGCGAGGAAATGGAGGAGGGCATGCTGGAGTGCGCCTGGCAGCCGCGCGACAATAGCCGCTTGAGCTGCCAGATTCAGGTCACGGCGGATCTGGATGGGCTCGAAGTGACAGTTCCGCAACAGCAAGGAGCAATGTAGGCAATGTTTGGTATGGCAATTCACGGCGGCGCCGGCACCCTGCCACGCGCCGACATGTCCGCCGATGCGGAACGCAGGTATCGGGCCGGCCTGAAAGAGGCAATCGACGCCGGCTTCGCGGAACTCGAGGCCGGCGGCACGAGCATGGACGCGGTGACCCGGGCGGTGGTGCTGCTGGAAGACAATCCCCTGTTCAACGCAGGCAAAGGCGCCGTATTCACGCTCGACGGCCGCAACGAGTTGGATGCCTCGATCATGGACGGCAGCACCCTGAAAGCAGGCGCGGTGTGCGGCGTCACCCGCATCCGAAATCCGATCGAGCTCGCGCGCGCCGTGATGGAGAAGTCGGAACAGGTGATGCTGGCAGGCACGGGAGCGGAAGAATTTGCCGCAGCCGTTGGCTTCTCGTTTGTGCCGCAAAGCTATTTTTATACCCCGGAGCGTTGGGCGCAGCTTGAGCGAATTCGCAGCGGCGATGCCGGTCTTTCCGCGCTGACGATTTCGCATATCGGCACGGTCGGCGCTGTCGCAGTCGATGCGCGAGGCAGGTTGGCTGCGGCGACCTCCACCGGCGGCATGACCGGAAAGCGCTATCAGCGCATCGGCGATTCGCCCATCATCGGCGCGGGCACGTACGCAGACGATCGCTCATGTGCCGTATCCGCCACGGGACATGGTGAAGTTTTCATCCGCACCGCCGTGGCTCACGACATCTGCTCGAGGATGCGCTTCGGCGGCCGCAGCATCGGTGAAGCGGTGCGCGAGGTCGTTCTTGGGGAGCTGCCCGCTCTGGGCGGCGAGGGAGGCGTCATAGCGATCGACGCACGCGGAGAAATCGCCATCGAATTCAATTCCGAAGGCATGTTTCGCGCCAGCCGCCGGGAGGGAGAAGAGATGCAGATCGGAATCTATGTGTCCACATGATGACGGCGCTTCTCGAAGCGGCCCGTTCTCATGGTGTGGTATTCGGCTTCCATCACGATGACTCGATTTCTGCCCTCTTCCTTGGCACAGTACAGGGCCTCATCGGCGAGCTGAATGAGGCCTTCGAGAGTGCGGTTGGCGGCGGGCAAAACAAACGCCGCGCCAATGCTCAAGGTGAGCCGGCTGGCGACCTTGGAAGCTTCGTGGGGGATATTCAGTTCGGCGATGGAGCGCTGTATGCGGGTGAGCACTTCGGCGACATATTCACGGCTCGCCTCGTATAAAACGATCGCAAATTCTTCACCGCCGTAGCGCGCCACGAAATCCAAGGGCCGCCGCGCACACTGACTCAAGGAAACCGCGACGGCGCGCAGGCACTCATCGCCGGCCTGATGGCCATATCGATCGTTGTAGTCCTTGAAACAGTCGACATCCGCGAGCAGCACCGCGACGCGCTCTTCCTCGCGCACCGCCTGCTGCCAAACCCGCGCAATGTGCTGATCGAACATGCGCCGGTTCTGGATGCCGGTCAGGCCGTCCCGTGCCACCATTTCGCTCAGCAGGCAGGCCTCCAGAAAGCGCAGGCGGCTGGTTTTCTCGTGCATGTAGGTAACCGACGCACAGAACAAGTTGGCGGCGACGATGGTCAAGGCGCTGTAGCTGAACTCGCGGCCGGGCAGCGCCAGCTCCGTGCCGGCGGCGAGATAGACCAACATCACGATCACGTTGGCGGCGACTGCATGATAGAAGATGAGCCCGCTCATGAAGTAGATGAATACGATGCTGAGAATCAACGAAGGAGTCAGCATCGAGATGCCGCCGAGCGAGGCGATGATCTGGACGGCCGCCACACTCATGCCGAACAGGGTCATGGTGACGATGGTGAGTGGTGCATGGATCCGGTGACGCTGCGGCGAAAAACTCGACGCCAGGCCGATGAGCAGCAAGGGGATGATGGCCAGTATGTAGATCCTGCTGGGAATTCGATCGAGCTGAGGTCCCAGCACCATCGCGTCCATCCCCGAAAAGGCGATTACGATGAGCATGGCGAGACACAGGTTCACGCGCGTGTGCAGCAGGTTCTCGTCGAAATTCCTGCGTCTGAACTCCGCCTCGAGCTCGCCATCGAAGGTCAGCCAGGGAAATCCCGCGCGCAATTGACGTGCGTGCGGTGAATTGGGCAAATCCTCGCTGGAAAGTCGATTTTCAATGCTCATTCGCGTCACCGCTCATATAGTGTGCGAGATATGTGTCGAAATCGGTGTCATCGGCGGCCTCGATGTTGCGCTGCGCCTCACGAGATTCCTGCGCTTCCGCCGCGAATTCACGCAGCCTGCTCTCATTGGGCGGATAAAGCCCGAGAAAATAATCCTTATGCAGCCTCGACATGCGCAGGGCCAGCTGGAAGAAGGTCTCGCCGGTTTGGCGCATCTCGGCGAGCAGCCGTGCCGACGGCGTACGTTCCACATCATCGATTTTTGCGCGCTGCTGCTCGAGTGCCGCTGAGTAGGGCCTCGCGGGTTCGCCGTGATCGAGCATTTCGCACAAACCTTGCATGGAATCGAGCAGCTCGTGCGCCCATTCGGTCATGGAGAAATCGCGTCCTTCCCGGCGCAGCATCAGATTCGGCTCCCGCCCACGCCTCGCGACCAGCAGATGATTCGCATCGAGCGCGGACTGCTCCCCCACGCTGATCGGCGCGCTCTCGCGCAGCAGGCACAGGGCGAGAAATGCTTCGAGGAAGCGCAGCTTGTTTTGATTGACGCCCACGGGGTCGAATGCGCTCACATCCAAGGCGCGCACTTCAACGTATTCCACCCCCGCCCTATGCAGCGCCTTGGTCGGCCGTTCGCCGGAGCGCGCTATTCGTTTGGGACGGATGAAACTGTAATACTCATTTTCGATCTGCAAGATATTGGCATTCAATTGCTGATACACGCCGTCGACCTTGACGCCGATTTTTTCGTACGGCGGATACGGCGTGCCGATGGCCCGCGACAGGTCGCGCACGTACTCAGCCAGGCTATTCACCGATACGCTCAATGTCGACTGATTCTTGTTGCGATAACCGATGTCGCTCATGCGCAGCGACGTGCCGTACGGTTCGTAGACGGTATCGCGGTCGAAGACCGGCAGGGTATTTTCGCGGCCCGCAAAAAAGCTGTTTGAAACCGCCGGCGAGGTACCGAACAGGTACAGCACCAGCCAGCCGTAGCGCCGGTAGTTGCGCAGCACGCCGAAATACTGTTCCGACACGAAGTCCTGGCGCGGTTGCCTGGATTGATTGACCTCTTCGAGCACGCCCCACAATCGTGTACTGAACGAGTAGTTGAAATGCACGCCGGAAATCGCCTGCATGATGCGCCCGTAACGCACTCCCAGGCCGTGGCGATAAATCGTCTTCATCTGCCCGACATTGGAACGGCCGAATTGCGCCAGCGGAATGCTGGCATCGCCGTCGATGGCGCAGGGCATGCTGGTCGCCCACAGCAACTCATCATTCAGGTGGCGATACACGAACTGATGGATGTCGCACAAATATTGCAGCAGTTCCCAGGTCTCGCCGAATGGCGGGGTGACCAGCTCTATCAGCGATTCGGAGAAGTCCGTCGTGATATGTTCGTTGGTGAGCGGCGCGCCCAATGCTTCCGGATGGCGGCTCTGCGCGATGTTGCCATCGGGTGTGACGCGCAATGACTCCTTCTCCACGCCCTTGCGGCCGCCGCGCAATACCGCCCGTTCGCCGGAATTAATGAGTCCGGCGAGGCGGCGCTCAAAGCTTTTGTCCACCACGTTACGCAACGCTATCCTCGATCCATGCTTTTTTTACGGCAGCTCGGCAACGACTTCGATTTCCACCAGAAATCCGGGATCGACCAAACGCTGCACTTGCAGCCATGAAGTCGTCGGCAGCCGCTCCTTGTCGTAATACTCGAAGCGCAGATCCGAGGCTTTCAGCAATGCATTCATATCCGTGGTGTAAATCGTCTCTTTGACAACTTCTTCGAAGTCGGCTCCATGCGCAGCCAGGGTACGGCGTATATTGGAATAAGCGGCACGCATTTGCCCGGCCATGTCGCCGGGCGCGACCAACCGCCCGTTCTCATCCGCAGCCACCGAGCCCGAAATATACAGCGTTTTGTCGATCAGCACGGCTTGCGAATAGCCAAAGTCCTTCTCGTAGGGGTTCAAATGGAAAACTCGCTTGACGCGCATCGGCGGCGCTTCCGGCTCGCGCTCGCAGGCGCTCGACGCAAGAACCGCGATCGAAATCATCAGCAGCGCCCGGCCACCCAAGCGGCCGGTCTTAGGGTTTGGCGTTTGGCGGGGCTTCAGCACGAGTGCGCAGCGCACGGAGCATTTTTGGCAGATCTTTGCGCAGGGCCGATCGCACCATCCAGTGCGGCACCCAGAAACCCGGCGCCAAGTCGACCATATAGTGCGCAATCGTGTAGCCGCCGTCGCTCTTCAATTCCCACGAGCCGCGCAGCGTTCGAAGATCCCCGGAGATGCGTTCGATCGAAACCCTTGACGGCCGGTCGTAGGCGGCGCGAATGACATAGGTCGTCTTGGGCAGGTACCAAGAGTAATTCATGACATGGCGGATTCTCTGCCATGACTGATCCGGCGCGGTCTCCAGAACATCGCAGACCTCGAGACCTGGAACCATCCTCAAGGATTCCGGACAGCTCGTGATCAACGCCCACACGACCTCGCGGGGAGCATGAATCCTTACCGTCGCGTTGGCACTGCCGCTTTCCTCTGCGGCGTCCAGTGACACCGTCACTTCGATATCGCCCTTCTGTGATGCCTCTTGCGCGAGATTTGCAGAGCCGGCCGAATGGGCGATGAAAAGCAGAATCAGTAGAAATGTAGTACGCACTGGGTAGTCTGACTCCGACCAACAGATACTGTTCGAAACAGATCGCCGCCTGGCGGTTGGTTTTTGCAAAAATCATCGTTTCGACGCGTCCGTCCAGGCCTTCATCTTAGTCTCGAGAATATCCATGGGCATTGCGCCATCCCGCAGAATCGCTGCGTGAAATTCTCGAACATCGAAGCTCGCGCCCCGCAATTGCTGCGCTCGCGCACGCAGCGCTCGGAATTTCAGCCCGCCCATCATGCACGCCAACGCGTCAGCCGGGTTGGCCGCATAGGAGTCGATGAGCGCTTGGGCATCGAGATCATCGATTCCCAAATGAGCACGAACATAATCAAGAGCCTTGCCTCGCGTCCAGCCCTTGGCGTGCAGCCCCGTATCGACCACCAATGCTACCGCACAACGCATTTCTCCGGCCGCCGCATCTGACTTCGATGATTCATCCGCGTACAAGCCCAACGCCTCGCCGAGTGAGGCGGCATACAATCCCCAACCCGCGGTGAAGGCCGTCTCGGAGCCAAAGCGGCGGAATCGCGGCAAGTCTGCCCGCTCCTGCTGAAGCGCCATCTGAAGGTGATGACCCGGCAAGCCCTGCTGCAGAAAGCTTGATATTGATACTCTGGAAGCCGTCCTGCCGGCATTCACATAGAGGACGGCGGGCCCCAATACGCTGGCCCCGGCGCGTTGGTAGTACAACGCCGTGGCCGGCTCAGGCAACCATTCAGCGCCTCGAATGTCGAAATCCCCCTTGGGGAAGTCGGAAAACAAACTGGGCATGGCGGTTCGAACCTGGGCCTTAAGGTCCTTGTAGGCGCTTAGCAGCTCCTCGCCGCCGAGCGGCGCCCCGTGAGGCTGCTGGAGCGCGCCGATACGTTCGACTTCCGCGACGCCGATACGGCTGATCTCATCGGGCGAGAGCGCAGCACCGGTCGCCCTCTTGACGCGATACGCGTACCACTGAGCGCCCAGAGGCAGCTGCGTCAATGCGATGCCGGCTCTCGCGCGAGGCAGGTACTCTTGCCGCAGAAAATCACGCAGCGCGCGATTTGCGGGGAGCAATTTTTCCGAAACCGCGCTGCTGATGGCCTTGGTCAACGAGCTGCGGGCGGGCTCCTTGATGGTTTCGGGGATGGAGCGCAGGGGCGCATAGAATACATTCGCGGAATCATCCATGCCGAGCCGCTCGAGGATGGGGAGCATGCGTTCGATGAGCGCCCGAGGAGAGGTATAACCGCGGCGTATCCCCTCGCGCATATTGACGGTCGCTTGCTGCGTCCAGCGCACATACTCATCGATGCGCCTCAACCAGTCTTCGTAGCCCGCGGCAGCTGCGGGCGGATGCTGCGCCAAACTCGAGGCCTGTGCCGCGAATTGCTGGGGCGTTCCTCCGAAGGGGTTGATGGGCAGTAATTCAGCCGGAAAGACCAAGCCCTCGATATTGAGCTCGCGTTGCCTCTTGAAAATGTCGTAGGTCAGCCTCGAAGCAGCGTCCAACCCGTCCCGCGGCACGTTCAGAACCTCCGCCAGGTAGCGGCGCTCGATGCTCAGAGAATCCGCCAGAAACTGCGGTGAAATCGCATTATCCTTACCCACGTGCTCGTCCCAATATCGCTCGACGAGCTGGCCAAGCCGATCGTTCGCCGGCATCGCCGGCACTGCCGGTGCCGCGGGCGGTCCGGGCGCCGCGCCACAGCCGGCAAGCGCCAAAAGCACGACTGCGCACCAACTGCTTGGAGAAAATCCGGTCATGGATGGATTATATGCTGGCGGGTAGGTCCATAATTCGCAGCTTACCGTTTAAGGGAGGCAACCATGTTGGTAGGAGCAAGTCCGCGGCGCGTCGCGATCGTCGGTGGCGCGCGTATCCCATTTGCACGCGGCAATGGCGCCTACGCGCAAGTTGGGAATCAGGAGATGTTGATCGCCGCGCTGCGCGGCGTGGTCGAACGCTTCGGATTGCGCGGCCAGCGCGTGGATGATGTCGCCGCAGGCGCGGTCATGAAACATTCCAGCCAATGGAATCTGACCCGCGAATCGGTGCTTGGATGCGGACTTGCTGCGGAGACGCCGGGACTGGATCTGCAGCGCGCCTGTGGAACCAGCCTGGAGGCGGCGATCTTGCTGGGCAACAAGATCGCGCTGGGGCAGATCGATTGCGGGATTGCCGGCGGAGTCGACACGGTGAGCGATCCGCCCGTGGTCTACCCCAGGAGCTTTCAGCAACTCTTGCTGCGCAGCTATCGCGGCAAGACCATGGGTGAAAGAGTCAGCCCGTGGTTTGGATTGCGCCCCAAGAATTTCAGGCCCGTTCTGCCGGGAGTCACGGAACCTCGCACCGGCTTGTCCATGGGCGAGAGTACCGAACTCATGGTGAAGACCTGGGGCATCACGCGCGCGGAACAGGACCAGCTGGCATTGGAAAGCCATCAGAAGGCTGCGGCCGCGTACGCGCACGGTTTTTATAAGGACTTGGTCATCGAGTATTTGGGGCTCTCGCAAGACAACAATATCCGCAGCGATACGACCCTGGACAGACTCGCGAAACTGCGGCCGGCCTTTGATTTCTCCGGCGCGGGTACCTTGACCGCAGGAAATTCCACGCCGATGACCGACGGTGCCTCTGCCGTTTTGCTCAGCACTGAAGCTTGGGCCCGCGAGCGCAACCTGCCGGTGCTGGCTTATTTGAGTTACGGCAAAGTGGCCGCGGTCGACTACATTGAGAAAAAAGAAGGCTTGCTCATGGCCCCCGCGTACGCGGTTCCGCGAATGCTGAGCGATGCAAAACTGACGCTGCAGGACTTCGACTTCTATGAGATACACGAGGCCTTCGCAGGACAGGTGCTCTGCACCTTGAAGGCCTGGACGGACTTGGGTTTCTGCCGCGACAAACTCAGACTCCCGGGAGCTCTGGGCACCATCGATCGATCGAAGCTCAACGTGAAGGGCGGCAGCCTTGCGATCGGGCATCCATTCGCGGCGACCGGGGCACGCATCGTCGCCACCTTGGCAAAGATTCTCGATGAAAACAAAGCCAAGCGCGGTCTGATTTCGGTCTGCACCGCCGGAGGCATGGGCGTCACGGCCATTGTCGAGCGCTAGGACCGCACGTGAAACTAAAAGACTCAAAATTGCTGCGCGAGCTGTGCTTCATTGACGGCAGTTGGGTGGGCGCGGACAACGGTGGCGCGCTGGATGTGAAGAATCCCGCCACCTTGAGCAAGCTCGGCTCGATTCCCAACATGGGTGCCGCCGAGACGCGGCGCGCGATCGCGGCCGCCGCGGCGGCGTTGCCGGCGTGGAAAGCACGCACGGCCAAGGAACGCGCCCTCATCCTGCGGCGTTGGTTCGATCTGATGCTCGAGCATCAAGACGACCTCGCCACGCTGATGACCGCCGAGCAGGGCAAACCGTTGGCTGAGTCGAAAGTAGAAATCCAGTACGCGGCCTCTTTCATCGAGTGGTTTGCGGAGGAGGCCAAGCGTCTCTACGGCGACATCATTCCGGGCCACCAGAACGACAAGCGGATCATGGTGCTGCGCCAGCCGGTCGGCGTCGTCGCTGCCATCACCCCCTGGAATTTTCCCGCCGCGATGATTACGCGCAAGGCCGGTCCGGCGCTGGCCGCAGGTTGTACCCTGGTCTGCAAACCCGCCACACAGACGCCCTATTCGGCGTTTGCACTGGCCGAGCTTGCGGATCGCGCGGGCGTACCCAAAGGCGTATTCAATGTGATCACGGGCAGCGCCGCGGCAATCGGCGGCGAGATGACGGCCAATCCCACGGTGCGAAAACTCACCTTCACCGGTTCAACCGAGGTCGGCAAGAAGCTCATGGCGCAATGCGCCGGCACCGTCAAGAAGTTGTCGCTCGAGCTTGGCGGCAATGCTCCTTTCATCGTATTCGACGATGCCGATTTGGACGCCGCGGTGCTCGGGGCGCTGGCCAGCAAGTATCGAAATACCGGACAGACCTGTGTCTGCGCAAATCGCCTGTTGATTCAGGCAGGCGTGTACGATGAGTTCGCAAAGAAATTGAAATCGGCGGTTGCGCAGCTGCGCGTCGGAGACGGGCTTGCGGGCGTCACCGATCAAGGACCTCTGATCGATGCCAAAGCTGTGGCCAAGGTTGAAGAACACATTGCCGATGCGCTGGCGCAGGGGGCGAAGGTCTTGCTCGGCGGCAGGCGTCACGCCTTGGGCGGATCGTTTTTCGAACCGACCATCCTGACCGATGTCACGCCCAGGATGCTCGTCGCTCGGGAAGAAACCTTTGGACCCGTGGCTCCGCTATTCAAGTTTTCCACCGAGGCGCAGGCGATCGCCATGGCCAACGATACCGAGTTCGGCCTGGCAGCCTATATCTATACACGCGATCTGGCGCGTAGTTGGAGAGTGTCGGAAGCGGTCGAGTACGGAATCGTCGGTTTGAACACCGGCATCATCTCCACCGAGGCAGCGCCTTTCGGCGGCGTCAAGGAATCCGGCACGGGGCGGGAAGGTTCGAAATATGGGATTCTCGATTACACCGAGATCAAGTACATCTGCGTCGGCGGAATAAGTTGAGAGCCTAGCGCCGTGCTCGGAAGGTTCCTGGAGTTCTCCGTCGCGACGCCCGATATTCAGGCCTCGCTGGATTTCTACTTAGGACTGGGATTCACTTCCGCGGAAGTGGGCGATGCCTGGTCGCATCCCTATGCAGTGGTCACGGACGGGCGGATCTGCTTGGGACTGCATCAACAGGCCATGCCTGCGCCCTCGCTCACCTTCGTGAAACCCGATCTGCTCAAGCACTTGGATGGGCTCGAGCGTAAGGGAATCGAATTTGAATTCCGGCGTCTGGGCAATGACGTGTTCAATGAGGTCGGTTGGTTCGACCCCTCGGGCCAGCTCGTGCGCCTCATCGAAGCGCGGACTTTCTCGCCCAGCAAGCGGCTCGCCAACGACACATCGCGGTGCGGCTATTTTTTGGAGATCGCCGTGCCGGCACCGGACCGCGAGTTGGCCAAATCGTACTGGGAAGACTTCGGATTCGTTGGAATGGACGAAACTCAGGATCACCTGCCGCATATATCGTGCACCAGCGATTTCATCGATGTGGGGCTCTATCATCCGGCGGACCTTCGCCGTGCAACCTTGAGGTTCGAGGTCGATGATGTGGGCGGTACTCTGGCCCATCTGGCTGACAAAGGCATCGTGCCGAACGGCGAAATGCCGCCCGGCCTGCGCTCCGTGCCCGCGGCCGTATTGGTGGCACCCGAAGGTACGCCGATCCTGCTGACTAGCTGATCGGCACCACGATAGTGAACTTCAGCTGCATGGCATCCTCCACCTGCAGGGCGCCGTGCAACAGGCTGTACGGCGCAAGACCGATGGCGGTCTGACGCAGCTCCATGGAGCCCGTCGCCGTCAATCGATGCGCATCGCCCTGCAAGCTGCATGGCGCAGAAAGCCTTGCCTCGTGCCCCGCGATGCCGACGGTCAATTCGGCGCTCAGCGCGTCCGGCGTACCGCTCAAGGTCACGCCGGTCACGGTTATAACGGGGAATTCAGCGGCGTTGAGCACCGCGGCGCCGAGCATATTGCGGCGTGTACCCAATTTGGCGTCCGGCGGAATGTCGCCCGGGAAATCGCCGCCTTCTTCGCGCCGCGCCTCCGTGTCGTCGACCACGAAACTTTCAACCGGCACCTCGAGTGAAAATGACGACGCAGAGATACTGCTGCCGACCCGGACCAGTCCGGTCACGCCGCGGTTCACCATGACGTGGTTGTGGCCCAGACCTGCCAACGGCCCCGCTCGATATACCAGAATCCTCAGCTCGGAATTTTGCGAATCGATGGTGTACGCGCCGGGCGGCGGAAGTGATTGCAGACTTGGGAAAGGTTGAATCGGGGGCTGCGGCGCGGCTGGGCGCGGGCGCGGCGCCACGCAAGCGGATAAGATAAAAACCGCTGCAGCGACGGCAAACCTGCTGAACACCAATTGCGGCCTCGCTGACTTGCTAAACTAGGCACCGCAGTTTGCACCCGGAGGGCCTTGATGCCAAATCAAAATTCCCCGACTCGCTACAGCGCGGTCGCTCAGGGATTTCATTGGATTATCGCGGCGCTGATCGTCACCCAATTCACGCTGGGGTGGACGGCGCAGTTTTTGCCGCTGGGAGCGCGAAAGGTCGCTCGCCTGGATTGGCACAAAAGCTTCGGCATGACCATTCTGACGCTGGCGGTGCTGCGGCTGCTGTGGCGGCTGTTCAATCGCCCTCCGGAATTGCCGGCGGGCATGACCCCCATCGAAAGGACGCTCGCCCGGGCGACCCACGTTCTTTTCTATGCCTTGCTATTCGTCATGCCCTTGACGGGGTGGATGATGTCTTCCGCGAAGAACTACTCGGTCAGTTGGTTCCACCAATTCACCTGGCCCAATCTCATCGGACCGAACGAGCAGGCCTTCAATTTGCTCAGAACGACCCACGATACTCTGAGCTGGCTGCTGTTCGCGCTCGCGCTGCTGCACATTCTCGCCGCGCTCAAGCATCATTTCTGGAACAAGGACGATGTGCTGAAGCGCATGCTGCCATTCACCAAGACGGAGAAGCGATCATGAATAAATTTGCCCTTGCCGTGACTTCCTCCCTGATCGTCACCGCTGCGACCGCGGCCGCTGCTGCCGCCAACGCCGCGAGTTTCACCGCCGATACGGCGCCGAGCCGGCTGGAATTCGTCGGCGTGCAGGCCGGCGCGGAATTCAAAGGCGTGTTTCACAAGTTCACGGCGAGCGTCGAGTTTGCGCCCGATGCACTCGCGGGCTCGCGAATCGACGTGCAGATCGACATGAATTCGGTCGACTCGAAGGACAAGGATCGCGATACGACCATGCGCGATAAGGACGTCTTCGATGTGTCCCACAATCCGACGGCGCATTACCTCACCAAGACCATCACCAAGACGGCCACGGGCTTCGCCGCGGTCGGAGCGCTGACATTGCGCGGCGTCACCAAGGACGTGCCGATCGAATTTCAGTTCGCACCGGCCGGCGGGGGCGCCAAGCTCTCTGGCAGCGCCAAATTGAACCGCCTGGATTTCGGTGTGGGACAGGGCGAATGGAAAAGCACCGAGACCATCGGGGATGCCGTCAAAATCAATTTTTCCTTGGTGCTGAAGCCTAAGAGCTAGGGAAGGCTCCGGACATGCCGCGCATCTTCGACGATGTCGCCGAATGCGTTGAGACCACGTTGAGCCGCGTGGGACCGCACATTGTGCTGGCTATGCCGCTCGGCATAGGAAAGCCCAACCCGCTGGCCAACGAATTCTATCGCCGTGCGCGGCGCGACCCCGCGCTCACGCTCAAGATATTCACGGCCTTGAGCTTGCGCGCGCCGCAGTGGAAGGGCGAACTCGAGCGGCGCTTTCTGGAGCCCTTGGTGGCGCGCCTCTTCGGCGGCTGCGTGCCCTTGGACTACGTCACCGATCTGCACGGCGCGGGCGTGCCGGACAATGTGCAAATCGTCGAGTTCTTCCTCGATCCCGGCACCCTTCTCAACGTTTCGCACTCGCAGCGCCACTATGTCAGCACCAACTACACGCACGTCGTGCGCGATGTCGCCGCCCAGGGAGTCAATGTCATTGCTCAACTCGTCGCCAAACGAAACGTCGACGGGCGCGCCGAGTACAGCCTGGGATCAAACCCCGATGTCACCGTCGACCTGCTCGAGCATCTGGCGCCGCAGCGGCGGCTCGGCCGAGACGTGGTCGTCATCGGCGAGGTCAACCGGCAGATGCCTTTCATGTACGGTCCGGCGGCTGTCGGTGCCGAGACCTTCGACTCTTTGGTTGAGCACCCACGCTACGACTACGACCTGTTTGCGCCGCCCAACCAACGCTTGGGCACGGTCGACTATGCGATCGGCCTGTATGGTGCGCGCTTGGTGCGCGACGGCGGCACGCTGCAGATCGGCATCGGCGAGCTCGGCGATGCCGTGGTCTACGGACTGCAGCTGCGCCAGCAACAGAACGCCGAGTTCCGCGAGATCTTGCAGGCGCTCAAGGCGAAGGAGCGCTTCGGCGAAAGCCTGGACCTGATCGGCGGCGCAGCGCCTTTCGAGGCCGGTCTTTACGCCTGTACCGAGATGTTCGTTGATGGATTCCTGGACTTGTATCGCAGCGGCGTGCTGCGCCGGCGCGTTTATGATGACGCTCGAATCCAGCGTTTGCTGAATGAAGGCGCCGTCAGCGAGCGCATCGACGAACGTTTTCTGGCGGCGCTCGCGCAAGCGGGGTTCGCCAGTCCGCCCACCGCCGATGAGTTTGCGCTGTTGCAGAATATCGGGGTTTTTCGCCACGATTGCCGTTACGCCGATGGTCGTATCGAGAATGGCGAGGGCCAAAGCGCTGCCGCGGATTTCAATACGGCGGCCGCCCGGCGCGAACTGCTGGAACTGTGCACGGGGCGCCAATTGAGCGGCGGCGTTCTCTTGCATGGCGGATTCTTCCTGGGGCCGCGCGGATTCTATGCAGCGCTGCGCGACCTGCCGGAATCGGAACGGCGCCAGTTCTCGATGTGCGGTGTTTCTTTCGTCAATCAGCTCGACGGCGCGGACCGGGCGCTGAAAATCGCGCAGCGCGCACACGGGCGATTCATCAATTCGAGCATGATGGTGACGCTGTTGGGAGCAGCGGTGTCGGACGGCCTGGCCGACGGCCGCGTCGTCAGCGGCGTGGGGGGGCAGTACAACTTCGTCGCGATGGCTCATGCTTTGCCGGAAGCGCGTTCGATTCTGACTCTGCGCAGCACGCGTGACAAGAATTCCACCGTCACCTCGAACATCCTCTGGAGTTACGGGAACACGACCATTCCCCGGCACCTGCGCGATCTCGTGGTGACCGAGTACGGAGCCGCCGACTTGCGCGGCCTGAGCGATCAGGATGTCATCGCCGCAATGCTGAACATCGCCGACTCGCGTTTTCAAGACGGCCTGAAGCGGGAAGCGCAGGCGTCGGGAAAGCTGCGGAACGACTACCTGATACCCGACATGCATCGGAACAATACGCCGCGCGCCTTGGAGGAGCGGTTCATACTCGCGCGTGCCCGCGGGCTGTTTTCGGAGTTTCCGTTCGGCAGCGACTTTACCGGAGAGGAAGTCCTGCTGGCAAAGGCGCTGACGCGATTGAAGGAAAGGACGACAGGTGGCTGGCCGCGTGTCAAGGCCCTTCTGGGTGCCGTGACCTATCGCGGCATCCCGCCCGCGATCAGGCCGTACTTGGAGCGCATGTCATTGAGCGCGCCTCAAACACGCCAGGAATGGCTTTGGCAGCGTCTGCTCGTTCAAGAATTGCGTGGTATGACCTGACGGCATCGCGATGGATTGTTTCTGGGGTCCGGGGTGAGTAACCTTGCCATCCTTAAAGACCCTGCGGAGAGATAGGATGAAAATCGGCGTCCCCAAAGAGATCAAAATTCATGAATACCGCGTAGGCCTGGTGCCCGCGGGGGTGCGCGAACTCGTCGATTCGGGCCATCAAGTCCTGGTTCAAAGCGGCGCGGGCGCAGGTATCGGCTTCGATGATTCGCATTACCAAGCGGCCGGCGCCGTGATCTCTAAAAAGGTCGAGGATATTTTCATCTCCGCCGACCTCATTATCAAAGTCAAAGAGCCGCAGTTGGCCGAGTGCAAAATGCTGCGAGCCAGCCAAACGCTGTTTACGTATCTGCATCTGGCGGCCGATCGCGAGCAGACGCTGGCGTTGCTGGCCTCAGGGGCAACCGCCATCGCCTACGAGACCGTGACGGCGCCGGACGGCTCGCTGCCGTTGCTGACCCCCATG
>DASQPK010000161.1:0-16325 GCA_035643995.1 Steroidobacteraceae bacterium
AGGTTGCCGACTATGTTGCCGACGCAGGCTATTTCACGCGTCTCTTCGCTAACGTCGTCGGCTCCAAGGGTCACGTTTACGCGGTGGAGCCCACCGCCTTCTTCAAGTTCGAGCATTTCGTTAAGGCAGTCGCGGAGCTCCAGGGCTATGCCGTCACCCATCCAAATGTAACGGTTACGACTGCCGCGGCGCTCGAAGGACTAAAGTTCCCCGAGAAGCTCGACCTGTTCTGGATTTCACGAAATTACCACGACCTACACGACGAGTTCATGGGCCCGGTCGACACCGCCGCGTTTAACAAGGCCGTCTACAGTGCGCTAAAGCCCGGTGGCATATATGTAATTCTCGATCATTCCGCCGCTCTGGGTGCTCCCGCAAATGTAACCGAGACCTTGCATCGCATCGAGTCCTCGACCGTGCGTCGAGAGGTCGAATCCGCGGGCTTCAAGTTCGACTCCGAGAGTTCGATTCTCGCCAATCCGGCGGACCCCCGCACGGCCAAAGTGTTCGACCAGACGATTCGCGGACACACGGACCAGTTCATCCTGAAATTCCGCAAACCTAAGTAATGAGGATGCATAGAAAATGATTAAGCCTATTATCCTATCCATGTGTCTCGCAGCTTCCTCACTTCCGCTTAATGCACGCGCCCAGGATGAGCGCCAGTATACTGAGGGCCCGGTCACTCTCGTGCAAGAAATAGGAGTTGAGTACGGCCATTTTGAAGAGTACATCGAATGGCTAAATTCGACATGGAAGCCGACCATGGAAGCCACGAAGAAAGCTGGGCTGATCATCGATTACAAGGTCTTCAGTTCCACTCCATCATCACCGGATCACCCCGATATAATTCTGTGGATCACTTATAAAAACATGGCGGCTTTAGATAAAGGCGCCGAGGAAGAAGCAGTGGCCAAGAAAGTAATCTGTAGCACCGAGTGTCAGAACAAGGCCAGAGTGGGCCGGAATGAATACCGAAAAGTTCTGCGCAGAGAATATATTCGTGAACTCATTTTAAAATGAAGATTGTTATTCGTGTTCAATATGCCAAGTGAATAATTCAGTCGTGCGCTTGGGCGTGGTGCAGAGAGAATACCCGCGATCGTGTTGCCCGACTTGTCTGCGCGAGTGAGAAAAACCCCGCACGGACGAACCTTGGTGGCGTCCTCGCGGCCTCTGTGCTTCATTCCACCACAAGTAGGCGTACCGAATGACCTGGCCAGGCAGAGGAGGGAAGAGAGCCATCCAATAGCAACCATGTAGCGATGGGCCAGAGCTCGCAGAACAGATTTTCGCCCGGAGACGCCAATTGCGGCGCCTTTAATGCACCAATTCCCCGCACAGCAATGTCATTTATTCCCCCCCATCGCCGGTCTGCTGAGCATGGGAAACAACTTTCGGCTCGTGCTGTTGGCCTCCAGTTTGTCTGTTGGGTTCATGGCCGCGGCAGGCGCTGAGACCCGCCCGGTGGTGCTCGAGTTGTTTACTTCGGAGGGTTGTAGTTCTTGCCCGCCAGCGGAAGTCATCGTCAACGAATTGGCGCAGTGGCCCAGCGTCCTGCCGCTATCGTTCCATGTTGACTACTGGGACGACCTGGGTTGGCGGGACCGCTACTCGCTCGCGAGCGCGACGGAGCGTCAGCGCGTTTACGCTCGGACGTTGCGTCGGTCTTCGGTCTATACACCGCAGGCGGTCATCGATGGCTCGCGCGACATCGTGGGTTCTCAGCGAGCTGCTGTGATGCAAGCTGTGTCCGGGCGTCGAGATGGGGTGGCGACCTCCGTGTTCGTCAGTAGCGGCACCATTCAGATCCACGTGGGTGCCGGATCGGATGCGGCCACCGCCGATGTGTTACTGGTGGGTTATCTGCGGGAGGCAACCACGCCCATCGGTCGGGGCGAGAATTCCGGTCGCACCCTGAAGGAGTCCAACATTGTCCTATCGCTGCACAAGCTGGGGCGTTGGAACGGAAAGCCCCGCGAATTTGAGATGAACGTGAGCCAACTTCCTGAGAATGTCACCGACATCGCCGTGCTGGTCCAGTGCGCCGGTCAAGGCGCGATTCTTGGTGCGGTGGCACAACCGATTCGGTGACCGCTAGGGACCGCACAGTTTCAATTTCGAAGAAGCAGCTCAAGAGGATCGTACCCAGCGAAGCCGATTTTCCCGGTTGCGGTGATAACGCGATAAACAACAGTTTCTTTCGGTCTCTTAGCCATGCACAACAAACTTGATGTTATGGGACGGTCGCGGTTCTGGCTTGCACACCTCGCCTTGATGCGTTCGCTCGCGAGCTTCTGGAATTTGCTGGCACACAGACTCGCGTGGCCTTACGTCGAATTACTGATTCGTCTGTGGACCGCGAAACTCTTTTTCTTCTTTGGCGTCCGGGAACTCATGCATTGGACAACGGCCCTACAGATTGCCGTTGAGCAGAATCCCTTTCCGCCGCTCGCGCCGGCAGTGTCGGCGTATCTGAGCACGGGCGCCGACTTGATCTGCGCGATTCTGCTAGCGCTGGGGTTTATGACACGCTATGCATCGTTGCCGCTGCTGATACTTGCGGCCACCACGCAATTTCGCTTCGAACCCTTCGACACCCAGCTGTTTTGGGTGGCGTTATTTGGCTGGTATGTTATCCATGGCGCAGGTCCAATTTCGCTCGACCATCTGCTGCGTCGCGGCCTCGCGGATAGCGCGATCCCACTCATTCCGGCGGCGATTCGATTCTCCCAATGGCTTAGATCCATCGGTACGCCGTGGTACCTCATGGCGTTACGCGTATGGCTGGCAGCGGCACTGATAGTCGCCGCTTCAGCGGACGCGCGTCTACTACTGGGTACGAGCGGGGAGAGGTGGCTGCCCTTGGACGTCGCGACGCGGGTGCCGATAGTTGGCGCACTGATAGGCGGCATTACGTTGATGATTGGCGCTGGTACGCGACAAGTAGCGTTGCTGCTGCTGCTCGGCTTGTTCGCATACTCGGTGGTTGATCCCCGTCTCAGCGATTCGATCTACCTATTGATGCTGCTTGCCATACTTGCCATACACGGCGGCGGCGGGCTGGCAATCGACGATCTGGCGAAGCGATGGCAAAGTCGCCTTTTTTCTACTCCGAGTGCCAGCGAACTAGATTCGCGGAATTTGCCTCGAGTGGTTATCGTCGGCGCGGGATTCGGCGGCCTGCGCTGCGCACAAGCGCTCAAGGATGCGAGCGTGGCAGTTACCCTGATCGACCGAAACAACTTTCATCTATTTCAACCGCTGCTCTATCAGATTGCTACCGCCGCGCTGTCCCCAGGTGACATCGCTGTGCCGACGCGGCAAATCTTCCGAGACGCCCCCGCAACGAAGTTGCTGTTAAGCACGGTCACCGGGATCGATACGGAGAAACGGCTGGTGCTTACGGAACGCCGCGAGATTCCGTACGACTACTTGGTGCTCGCCACCGGTGCTACCCATAGCTACTTTGGCAAGGATGAGTGGGCACGACACGCGCCGGGGCTCAAGTATGTTGAGGACGCCCTGGACGTTCGCCGGAGAATTTTGACCGCCTTCGAACGCGCCGAGGAGAGCATTGATCAGTCGGAGAAGGCGGCGCTGCTGACGTTCCTGATTGTTGGCGGCGGCCCAACGGGCGTAGAGCTCGCCGGCGCCATCGCGGAACTAGCCCGATTTGGATTGAATCAGGACTTCAGGACTTTTGATCCGGCCCATGCACGCATCATCCTTGTACAAGCGGGCCCGCGGTTGTTGCCCAGTTTCCCCGAACGCCTGTCGCGAATCGCGCAGCGCGAATTGGAGAATTTGGGCGTGGAAGTCCGGCTCGAAAGTCGCGTGAATCATATCGATGAGCGCGGTGTTGGAGTCGACGGTGAACGTATTGAGGCGCGCACTATCCTTTGGGCGGCGGGCGTCGCGGCATCACCTGCCGCGATGTGGCTGAAGGCACCATCGGATCGGGCGGGTCGCATAGTCGTCGGCGAGGATCTACGCGTGCCTGGGATGAACAATGTATTTGCTGTCGGGGACACGGTGGCGAGTAACGCGTGGAATGGCCAACCTGTTCCTGGACTGGCTCCTGCGGCCAAACAGGGAGGCGCGTACGTGGCCAAGCAGATTCGGGCTCTCATCGACGGTCGGGCCCCTTTGCCGGCATTCCGCTATCGACACCTCGGCAGTCTCGCCACCATAGGGCGCAAGGCAGCCGTCGCGGATTTCGGCGCTTTCAAACTGTGGGGCGCACCAGCTTGGTGGCTGTGGGGCATCGTGCACATAGGTTTCATGTTGGGCGTCAGAAATCGCGTTGCGACGCTTCTCAACTGGTTCTGGTCCTATCTTAAGTTTGGCGGCGGCATCCGCTTGATCACGGGCGATAAGACATAGGCAACACCGAAATACACCCCACACCGGCCGTTGCAGCGAATTGAACTAGGAAGTCGGGTCTACTCCAGTGCCGTGCGTTGTAGCAGGCGCAACGCACGGTACTCCTTATGACTCATAGGCGGCGTGAACGAATCTCGCGCACGCCTCGTCCGAGCTTTCGCCTCAGCAGCGTACGGAGCGTTACACCATCCGAATAGCCAATTTCGGAGGCGATCCGATCCACGCTGCTATTACTTGTTTGCAGCAGATGCACCGCGCGTTCCACGCGCAGGTCCTGGAAGTAAGACAGCGGCGATTTGCCGAGCACTGTTCGAAGACGGCGCGCAAGCGTGCGCTCACTGGTGCCCGCGCTGCGCGCTGCATCACTCAAGGAGAAGCCTTGTGCCAGGCGGCGCCGCGCCCAAAGCTCGAAACGCTCTACCAATGGATCGCTGTGCGCCAGATGGTTGGGAATGATGAAACTGGCCTGCGAAACACGGGGGTCAATCAACAGATAGTTCGCCGTAAGCGCGGCTAGCGCCGGGCTTTGCCTGCGAATCAAGCCGAGTGCGAGGTCAATGTGTGCCAGCGCCGCACCGGCCGTGACGAACGCGCCCGACGTCACCAACATGCGAGATTCGTCCAGTTCGATGTTCGAATAACGCTGACGAAACATGGGAGCAAGCCACCAAGAAGTGGTCGCGTCATGCCCGTCGAGAAGCGTGCTGTTGGCGAGAACGAAGGTACCCGTACACGCGGCGCCGATCCATGCGCCGCCCCGCGACCACTCGCGTAATACGCCCCCTGCATCCGCGACATCGCGGTGAGTCAATCGCTCCGCCAGTGTCGAAGGCGTTTTCTCGCCCAGCGCGGGCAATAGCACGGCGTCCGGATGACGTGCCATTGCCGTCGCAATCAGCGGGACTCTGAACCCTTGGGCGGTATGCACGCGACGCCGCACGCCTACCACGGTGACGTTGATGGCTGCCGTGGGGGCGTCCATCGCGCTCGCTAGCTCGTTGGCGGTTCCGAGCGTATCGAGCAAGGCCGACAACCCTAAATCGAACGCACCCTGCAGCGCCAGCACGAAAACATGCATGGCGAGAACAATACCATATTCGACGCTTTCGCCACTCGTCGGATCGCCGCCGATGCCCCAAACTGCACTCCCCGTTAACAAAGGAGAGCAGCTCATGGTCAAGGTCGCATTGCTGGTTCGCTTGGAAGCAAAGCCCGGAAAGGAAACCGCCGTCGCACAGTTCCTAGAGGGCGCACTGCCACTCGCCAATCAGGAGACTACTACTCCCGTATGGTTCGCCTTCCGATTGGGGCCGTCCACGTTCGGGATTTTTGACGCGTTTCGCGATGAGGCGGCCCGCAAAGCCCATCTCGCCGGTCCCATCGCTGCTGCGTTGATGGCCAACGCGACGGAGCTATTCGCTCAGCCTCCGCAGATCGAGCAAGTCGAGCTATTGGCGGTGAAGCTACCGAAGTAGTGCCGCTCTATGTCAACCCTTCCGGTGCTCATTTTTGACGTCAACGAAACGCTGTTAGATCTTGATGCGCTTGTGCCGCATTTCGAGCGCATTTTTGGCCGATCCACCGTGCTGCGGGAATGGTTCGCGCAATTGATCCTCTATTCGGAGGCAATAACGCTGACGGGAGATTACGTCCCCTTCGGCGAGCTCGGGGGTGCCGTCCTAAGGATGATTGGCGCGACTGAGGGGATTCACGTTCCCGACAGTGACATCTTGATGGTCAAGGAAGCCATAGCGACGTTGCCGGCTCACGCCGAAGTTCCTGCTGCGCTATCTAGGCTCAGAACTGCCGGCTTCCGTATGTTCACTCTGACGAACAACCCGAAAGCGACCTGCGAGATGCAACTTCGGAAGGCCGGCATCGCCCACCTGTTTGACGGGCAGTTTAGCGTCGATGACGGAGTGCGTCGGTACAAACCGGCGCGCGAAGTGTATTGCGCGGTTGAAGAAGCTGTTGGTGTCCCCGCCAGCCAATTGTGGCTAATCGCCTGTCACACGTGGGATGTCTTGGGCGCGTCGGCAGCAGGCTGGAAGACTGCGCTGATCCTTCGACCTGGCAACGCTCCACTCCGGGTGGGTGGCCAACCCTTGATCACGGGAGACCATCTAGGCGAGGTGACTGACATGATTTTAGAGCGCTATGTCGGGTGACAAATCCTCTGGGCGTAGAAAACGGTGGCTAGGGCGGGTGATGCCCGTAAAGCTCGCGAGGCCTGTATTTGAAAGACCCCGACGAGAATCAATGATACGGTAGCATCGTTGATCGTGACGGCCACCGACGCGTAAGGTGCAATGGATATCCAACAAGCCATGCTTTCCCGTCTTAGCGGCTATCAACCGATCAGCGCTCTGCCTCGCGACTTTTATACCAGTGAGGCGGACTACCGGCTCGAGCTGGAAACGATCTGGTATCGCGACTGGCTTTTCGTGGGACACGACTGCGAGATTCCTCACGCGGGTGACTACTTCACCGTGCAGATCGGCGAGTACCCACTCATTATCGTGCGGGATCGCGACGGAGAGATTCACGCTTTTCATAACACCTGCCGTCATCGTGGATCGCGGATTTGCTCGGCGGAGCGCGGTAGGGTGCCGCGGTTCGTATGTCCTTACCATCAGTGGACCTACAAGCTCAGCGGAGAGCTCATCGCGGCGCGCGATATGGGCAGTGATTTTCAGCGCGCTCAATATCGCCTGAAACCGGCGCACTGCGCGCATGTCGGTGGCTACGTTTTCGTGTGCTTGAGCGCGGTGGCGCCGGATTTCGATACATTTGCGAAGCTCGCCGAGCCCTATCTTCTGCCGCACCATTTGCATGAGGCGAAGGTAGCGTTCCAATCGACCATCGTCGAGCACTCGAATTGGAAGTTGGTCTGGGAGAACAATCGCGAATGCTATCACTGCGCTGTGAACCACCCCGAGCTGTGCCGTACCTATCCATCCACGCCCACTGTGGTCAGTATCGGCATGGCGACCAACAGTCCGGGGGTTGGGGAACAGTGGCAGCGGTGGGAGTCACAAGGTCTGCCGAGCCGCTTTCAGCTCTCGCCGAACGGCCAATCGCGCCTGGTGCGCATGCCGCTTCTTGGCGCCGCGGTGAGTTTTACCCTGGACGGTGCGGCGGCGGTGCGGCGTCCTTTGAGCGAGTCGGTGACCGAACCGAATGTCGGTTCACTGTTGATGTTCCACTATCCTTCGACCTGGAACCATGTGCTCGGCGATCACGCGACTACCTTCCGCGTGCTACCCTTAAGTCCAACCGAAACGCAATTGACCACCAAGTGGCTGGTGCACAAGGATGCCGAAGAGGGCGTGGATTACGATCTGGCGAGCTTGACGGAAGTTTGGCGTGCCACCAACGATGAGGATCGGCGCGTTTGCCAGGAAAATCAGCGGGGCGTGAATTCTCCGATCTATGATCCCGCGCCGTACTCGACCATCCACGAGGCCGGCACGCTGCAATTCATCGATTGGTACCGCCGTCATTTCATAGCCCGCCTGAGCGAGGTACCGGACCCAGGCGCGGCGTGAGCTTGGTCGACTTCGAAGACGCTCCCTTCCGACGGGTCCACTGGAAACTGGCGATAGGCGCGACGACGGGTTATCTCAGCGATGGCTACACATTGGGCGTGGTGGGAATCGCACTGGCCGGTGCGCAAACCCAGCTTGCCCTCTCGCCAGGCTGGTTGGGCGCGCTCGGCGGCAGCTCGCTAGCCGGCCTGCTGGTGGGCGCGCTTTTCTGCGGGCCGGCGGCAGACCGCTTCGGCCGTCGGCCGATCTTCGCGTACAACATGATCGCTTTCGTGGTGCTCAGTCTGCTACAGCTTTCGGTCAGGTCTGCGCCGGAGCTGCTGGCGATTCGATTTCTTCTGGGCGTGGTGCTTGGCACCGATTACGTCGTGGTCAAGGCTTTGCTGGCGGAATTCATGCCGCGTCTTAACCGCGGCCGGGCGCTGAGCTTGATGGGAGTTGCCTGGGCGGTCGGCTACGCGCTCGCCTATGTGGCCGGCTTCAGCATGCAAAATGCCCATCCCGGCGCGTGGCGATTCGTTCTGGCAAGCAGCGCGATTCCAGCGCTGATTTCGATCCCGCTCAGGCTCTCGGCGCGCGAGTCGCCGTTGTGGCTTTCACTTCAGGGGCGTCGCGAGGCGGCGCAGCGCATCATCGATACCTCGCTCGGACCAGGATTCAGGCTGCCGAGCGCGCCGGCGCGGACCTTCGTGTTTTCTCCATGGCGCGAACTGCTGTCGCGCCGCTACCGCCTATCGACGTTCGTGGCCTGCGCGCTGTACGTGTGCCTCGTGGTGCCTTACTTCGCCGTCAGCACCTTCATTCCGCAAGTCATGGCTGCGCTTAACGTCAGCGGCAACCAAATCGCGGGACTCATCTACATCATAGGACTTATGGTGGGCTCCGTCGGCGGATTATTGATGGTCGACTGGTTTCCTCGACGAGTCTTCGTCATCGGCAGCTTTGCGGTCACCAGCGCGGCGTTGCTGCTCTCTGCAATCAGTGCGAATCTGCCGGATTTCATCACCGTGCTGGCTTTTGCCGTATTCTCCTTTGTCTTGTCAGCCGCTCAAGCGCAGATTTACGTATATTTGCCGGAACTCTTTCCAACGTCGGTGCGTGCCTCGGGGCTCGGCATCGCGGTGGCGGTGAGCCGCTTGGGCGCCGCCGCGGCCACCTCCCTGCTGCCGCTGTGCGTGGCTCGTTACGGCGTGCACATGGCGTTGGATATTTGCATTGCCACGCTCGTGATGGGTGGCCTCGTCTGCTACTTTTGGGCGCCCGAGACTCGTCACGCGCGACTCGCCGTTGAAGGTCCAGTTTAAAAATGCGCTATTCGATCTTCAATTTGTTGCGTCAAGCCCTCGCAGGTCATTCAGGCTGGGGGCCCGCCTGGCGCGACGCGGAGCCCAAGCGCAGCTATGACGTGATCATCGTGGGCGGCGGCGGTCATGGACTTGCGACCGCGCATTATCTGGCGAAGGTGTACGGCATTCACAACGTTGCCGTGCTGGAGAAGAGCTGGCTTGGTTCCGGCAATGCCGGACGCAATACCACCATCATTCGGTCTAATTATCTGCTGCCCGGGAATAATCCCTTCTATGAACTGTCGATGAAGCTGTGGGAGGGGCTGGAGCAGGACCTCAACTACAACACCATGGTGAGTCAACGCGGTGTCCTCAACCTGTTCCATTCCGACGCGCAGCGCGACGCCTACGCACGCCGCGGCAATGCCATGCGCATGCATGGCGTCGATGCCGAGCTGCTGGACCAGGCGGCAGTGCGGCGGATGCTGCCTTTTCTGGATTTCGAGGGCGCGAGGTTTCCGATTCAAGGCGGTCTATTGCAGCGGCGCGGCGGCACTGCGCGGCATGACGCCGTGGTGTGGGGCTACGCGCGCGCGGCCAGTGATCGGGGCGTCGACATCATCCAAAACTGCGAGGTGAACGGTTTCTTGAGAGACGGCGCTCGGATCACCGGCGTTAGAACGACCCGCGGGGACATCCAAGCGGCCAAGGTGGGCATCGCGGTGGCCGGCAACACCTCAAGAGTCGCCAGCCTGGCGTCCTTAAGACTGCCGATCGAGAGCCATGTGCTGCAGGCGTTCGTATCCGAGGCCATCAAACCGTTCATATCCTGCGTCGTCACTTTCGGCGCCGGACACTTTTATATCAGCCAGTCGGACAAGGGCGGCCTGGTGTTCGGCGGCGACATCGACGGCTACAACTCCTATGCGCAGCGGGGAAACCTACCCATGGTCGAGGATGTGTGCCAAAGCGGCATGGCGTTGATGCCTGCTCTTGGGCGTGTGCGCGTGCTGCGTTCCTGGGGCGGGATCATGGACATGACGATGGACGGCTCGCCGATCATCGATCGCGCACCGCTCGAGGGCCTCTATATCAACGCAGGCTGGTGCTACGGAGGATTCAAAGCAACCCCCGCTTCCGGATATTGTTTCGCGCACCTGCTCGCGCGCGGCGAGCGGCACGAGACGGCACGCGCCTATCGGCTCGACCGTTTTGCCACCGGACATCTGCTCGACGAGAAGGGCCAGGGTCCACAACCCAACCTACATTGAGACCTAACGAGTGCGAATTCCCTGTCCATTCTGCGGCGAGCGAGACTTGAGCGAATTCTCCTATCTTGGCGATGCCGGCTATCGCCGCCCGGAACTCGGCTCGGAGAATATCGAGGAATTCTATGAAACGGTGTACTTGCGCGACAACCCGGCCGGGCCGCACGAGGAACTGTGGTATCACGCCTTCGGCTGCCGCTCCTGGCTCATCGTGACGCGCGATACCCGCACCCACGAGATTCTCGCGGCCAGACTGTCCAAACAGGCAGCGCTCGGATGAGCACCAATCGCATCGCGGGCGGCGGCGCGATTGACCGCAACAGGCCGATCTCCTTCACATTCGACGGCAAGGTTTTCGCGGGCTTTAAGGGCGATACGCTGGCCTCGGCGCTGCTGGCGGCCGGCGTAAGGCTGGTGGGGCGCTCGTTCAAATACCACCGGCCGCGCGGGATTCTCACTGCGGGTTCCGAAGAACCCAATGCGCTGGTCGAACTGCGAAGCGGCGCCCGACGCGAAGCGAATTCGCGCGCCACCGTGACGGAATTGTTCGAAGGGCTCGAAGCCTGCAGCCAGAATCGTTGGCCCTCACTGACATTCGACTTGGGCGCGGTCAGCTCGCTGCTCGCGCCGGTTTTTGTCGCCGGCTTCTACTACAAGACTTTCATGTGGCCCGCGGCGTTCTGGGAAAAAATATATGAGCCCGCGATCCGGCGCGCCGCCGGCCTCGGCCGCGCCAGTTTGCAGGCGGATCCCGACACCTACGAGAAGGCGCACGCCTTCTGCGACGTACTCGTCATCGGCGCAGGTCCCGCCGGCCTTGCCGCAGCCTTGAGCGCCGGCAGGTCCGGTGCCCGCGTCATTCTTTGCGATGAGGACTTTTTGAGCGGCGGGCGCTTGAACGCGGATGCGCGCGAGATCGACGGCGACGGCGGCGCGGTCTGGGCGCAGCGAACCCACGCCGAACTCGCCTCACTGCCGCAGGTGCGGCTGATGATGCGCACGACGGTGTTCGGCGTGTATGACGGCAACACCTACGCGGCCCTGGAACGTGTCTCGGACCATGTGCCCATCCCGGCACCGCATCAACCGCGGCAGCGGTTCTGGAAGATCATCGCCAAGCGCACGGTGCTGGCGTCTGGCGCCATTGAGCGTCCGCTGGTGTTCGGCGGCAACGATAGACCCGGCGTCATGATGGCCGGCGCGGTTCGAACCTACCTTAATCGATTCAATGTCACGCCGGGACGGCGGATCGCGCTCTTTACGAGCTGCGATGACGGCTGGAAGACCGGTGCTGCGCTGGCCCACGCGCAGGTCGACGTGGCGGCTATCATCGATGCCCGCAACGACGTCCACCCCGACCTGCTGGCTGAGGCGAAGCACGCGCATACACCTGTCATGTTGGGCGCGCAGGTGCTTGACACTCAAAGTGCGCGAGGCGTGAGCGCTTTGCTGGTACGCGATGCGCGCGGACGCAAGCTGCGAATTGCCGCGGACACCCTGGCGATGTCGGGCGGTTGGAATCCCAACACTGCTCTCTCGACCCACTTAGGAAGCCGCCCACGCTGGTCCGAGGCCATCGGCGCGTTCGTCCCTGGCGATCTGCCGCCTTTCATGAGCGTCGTGGGCGCAGCGGCCGGAGAGTTTTCACTCGCAGGCGCGCTCAATACGGGAGCTGCAGCCGGCCGCGAAGCGGCACGCTCGGTGGGATTCGAGGCGCCCGCTTCGCGAGAATGGCAGGTAGATGAGGAGCAATCGGGCGCAAATTCTTTGTGGATCGGCAGCGCATCGCGCGGCAAGGCGTTCGTCGACTTCCAGCACGACGTGACGCGAGAAGACCTTGCGCTCGCGGCGCGCGAGGGTTTCAAATCCGCCGAGCACTTGAAACGCTACACCACGTTGGGGATGGCCACCGATCAGGGGAAAACCTCTGCGCTCAACGGCCATGCCATCATCGCCGCGCTCACGCAGCGTGAGACTGCTGATCTTGGCACCATCGCATCGCGGCCGCCCTATACGCCGGTGGCCATCGCTGCCCTGGCCGGCGCGCATCGCGGTCGAGATTTCAAGCCGGTGCGGCTAACGGCCGGCTACGCCTGGGCGCAGGCGCGCGGTGCAAAGTTCGTGGAGGCGGGCGAGTGGCTGCGCGCACAGTGGTTTCCGCTCGTCGGCGAGACGGACTGGTTGACCAGTGTAGTGCGCGAAGTCACCGCAGTGCGCACCACGGTGGGCGTGTGCGACGTGTCGACCTTGGGAAAGATCGATGTGCAGGGCAATGATGCGGCCGCATTCCTCGATCGCATCTATGCAAACCTCATTTCGACGCTTGCGGTCGGACGGGTTCGTTACGGACTCATGCTCCGCGAGGATGGCATGGTCATGGATGATGGCACCGTGGCGCGCCTGGACAATGATCACTATATCGTCTCGACGACCACGGCGAACGCCGCCAAGGTCATGCAGCATCTGGAACATGCGCGCCAGGTGCTGTGGCCCGCGCTGGACGTGCAAGTCGCCTCGATCAGCGAGCAATGGGCGCAGTATGCGATCGCCGGGCCGCGATCGCGCCTGCTATTGGAGCGGCTGCTCGGCAACGCACTCGATGTGTCCAACGTTGCGTTTCCCTATCTCGCGTGCGCTGAGTTCTCCTGGCAGGGCCGGCCGGCTCGCCTGTTCCGCATTTCCTTCTCGGGGGAACTGGCGTATGAGCTGGCGGTGCCGGCACGTCAGGGAGAGGCGGCGGTGCAGGCCATCATGGCCGCCGGCGAAACGTTGGACGTTGTGCCCTACGGCACCGAGGCGTTGGGCGTCATGCGCATTGAAAAAGGCCACGTGGCGGGAAACGAACTGAACGGCACCACGACGGCGGCGGATTTAGGCTTGGGCAAGCTGCTGTCGAAGAAGAAAGATTTCATCGGCCGCGTTCTCGCCTCGCGGCCCGGACTGAACGCGCCTGACAGGCCGGTGTTGGTGGGGGTCACACCCGTCAATCGCATGACCCGGCTGCACGCCGGCGCGCATTTCTTGAGCATCGCGGCGCAGCCGGCACTCGAGAACGATGAAGGCTTTTTAAGTTCCGTGGCGTTCTCGCCGACGTTGCACACCTGGATTGGCTTAGGGTTCCTAAGCCGCGGTGCGGCGCGTGGTGCGGAGCGCATTCGTTGTCACGATCCGGTGCGCAGTGCCGATGTGGAGGTTCGGGTCACGAGTCCTTGCTTTTACGATCCTGACGGAGGGCGGCTCAAGAGCTGATCTAACCGATAATGACAAAAGAGCATTCAGTGGGCGTAATCGCGCAGGTGCGCCAAGGTCTTGGCATCGCGAAGATCTTGGCGCGCAAGAACGAGGCGGCGGCGCTCGCGCAGCATGTTCAATCGCATTTCAATTGCGCGTTGCCGACGTCGCCGCGCAGAACCTGCGGCAACGACATTGCCGTGATGGGCATTGGCCCGGGAAGCTGGCTGGCGATGTGCGAAAACGGCGGCAACGACTTCGCCAGTTCATTAAAGCCGGTACTCGGATCCTTCGCGGCCATTTCCGATCAAAGCGACGCCTACGGCGTTTTCCGATTGATGGGACCTAACCTCCGAGCTGTGTTGAGCAAGCTCGTGCCCATCGATATTCATGACCGCGCCTTCAAGGTGGGCGATGTTGCCGAAACCATTGCCGGCCACGTCGGCATTCTTTTCTGGCGGCTTGAAGATATCGCAGGCTCGCCGGTCTTCGACATCGCAGTGGCGCGAAGTTTCTCGGTAAGTCTGCGCCATACACTCATCCAGAGCGCGGCGGAATTTGAATTGGCGTGGGAAGAGTCCTGATTCGCCTGACGCTGCTGTGGGCTTCGATTCTGCTCTGCACGGTCGGAGCGGCTACGCAGCAGACCCGTGCGAGCGGCGCGTTCGATCCCGCGGGCGCCACCATTCCGCAGCTGCGCGCCGCGCTCGATTCCGGAGCCATCAGCGATATACAGTTGGTGCGGTACTACTTGGATCGCATCAAGCGCTTCGACAAGAGCGGCCCTCGTATCAATGCCTTGATCAACCTCAACGTGGATGCCCTTGAGCAGGCGCGACGGATTGACGCCGAGCTTAAGATCAAGTCCAGCAGGTCAATGCTGTTCGGCATTCCCTTTATCGTCAAGGACAACTTCAATACGGCGGGCATTCCCACTTCCGCCGGTTCCGCGGCCCTCAAGCATTCCGTGCCGCCGAGGAATGCGGCCGCCGTACAGAAGCTGCTCGATCAGAGGGCCATCCTCATCGGCAAGGCGAACATGTCGGAACTGGCTTCCTCCTATGGACGTCTCGGTTACAGCTCAGCGGGCGGACTGACGCTCAACCCATACAACACGTCGCGCAACGTCTCGGGATCGAGCAGCGGCTCGGCCGCTGCCGTCGCAGCCGATTTTGCCGCCTTTGCCTTGGGTACCGACACGTCCGGCTCGATTCGCGGGCCCGCCAATGTTGCCGGATTGTTCGGGCTGCGCCCGACGCGAGGCCTGATCAGCCGCGGCGGCGTAGTCCCGCTGTCGCCGACCTTTGACACCGTGGGCATTCTCGCGCGAACCCCCCAGGACGTCGCGATCGTGCTCGATACGATTGCCGGTCCGGATGCAACGGACGCCGCGACACTCGACGGCCCTCGATCCCAGGTCAGCTACGCAGATGGCATCGACCACGGTTCCCTGCGAGGCGTCCGATTGGGTGTAGTGGGAAATTTTCGTGGCGGGAACGATGAGGTCGATGGCGCGGAACAGGACGTGCTCAAAACGCTGACCGATCAAGGTGCGGTGTTGATTCCCATCGCGCTACCCAACGTTTTCGAGCATCTTTGGGACTCAGTGATGGGCCCCGTGGGGCGGGCCGAATTGCGGCCTCAATTGGAGCGCTACCTGCGGACCCTGCCTGCGGGACAACCGAAGACCCTGGCGGAACTTATCCATGCCGGCGACACACCCCGCGAGCGTGACTCTTCGAATCCGATCAATCCCGCCTTGCTCAAAGCGCTGCGCGAGGCCCAAGCGAGTGACCTAACCGATTCGCCCACCTACAACAATATATTGACTCAGCTCCTGCCATCCCTGCGTCAAGAATTGCGGGCACTGATGGCCTCGCAGAATTTGCGCGCGCTGGTATTTTCTACAATGAGCTGTCCCGCGTCGCCCCGCTTCGATACTCCGGATCCCCACTATATTTGCCGGAGCGATGACAGTTACAAGGCGAGTTATATAGCTGCAACGGTGGGTTTCCCCGAGGTCACCGTTCCGGTGGCCCAAATATCAAATACTCTGCCGGTGGGCTATTCGGTCCTGGGAATGCCACATAGCGAAGCACAGCTACTTGGTTTGGCAAACGCCATGCAGCAGGCGTTGCGCCTTGCACGCGGCCCTCTGCCGGGGCCTTCGCTGCAGTAGACGTTTTGAACGTCGTGTTACGTACCTTCCTTCACGCGGCAGGGGTCACAGTTTCGGTTACGGCGGTAAGTGGCGAAGTGCCTGACATGGTTGGAACTTCGCGCGGCACGGCTATTGGCCGCCGCCGCCGTAGTTCAATCTGCGGCAGCAGCAGAAAAATACCTGGGCCGCGCACCAGATATCGCTTCGCCAATCTTCTCGGATTCTGGACGAGACGAAACAGCCATTCAAACCCGGATTTTCGAATCCAAAGCGGTGCACGCTTTTCGACACCCGTGATGAAATCGATCGAGGCGCCGATACACAACGCGAGACCGCGGGCGACGCCGCGCTCCTTGAGTTTTTGCGCGATGATTTCTTGCTGAGGCGAGCCAATGGCCAAAAAGCAGAACCTGAAGGGACTGTTTTCCTCGATTGCGCGCAAGCA
>DASQPK010000162.1:0-25772 GCA_035643995.1 Steroidobacteraceae bacterium
AAAATCCTGTCAGGCTTCATTCGCAGGCACGATTCCAACAACTGCTTGGGCGTGACTCGGGCGACGCCCTGATCGTCCTTCGAATAGAAGAGACGCACGTGATTGGGGTGCCGATCCAACACCAGTTCCTTGGCGTCCTCGATGGTTACCAATCTTTCGTCGCTCGGAATCTCGCGGATCAATGCCTTGGTCCAGGTGGTCTTGCCGGAACCGGTCGGACCCGAAACGACGATGTTCTTGCGGCTTACCACCGCGAGGCGCATGAACGCTTCGAATTCGCAGGCGGCGAGCAGCCGCAGCAGTTCGTGCTCAGTCTCATCGAGGCACTGAGCGGCCTGCTTCGCGCGGCGGAAAATGCCCCGGCCCGCCAGTTCTTCGATGCTCCAGACCCTCTCGGCGGGCCGGCGAATGGCGATCGCCACGCATCCCGGTGTGGTCGCGGGCGGCATGACGATTTGCACCCGCTCTCCGCCGGGCAGCGACGCCGATAACAGCGGCGAGGTTGCATCGATGCGCTGTTGAGTGGAGTTGGCGATCAGCTTGGCCAGCCGGCCGCACCAGTCGAAGTCGGCAAAAGGCAGATGCTCGCGCTGCCATCCCGATTGAGTTTCCAGAAAAGCCTCGTGGGGACGATTGATGCACAGCTCCATCACATCGTCGCGGCTCAAAAGCGGCCGCAACGCGCGCAGGGTGAGCGCGAGCGCCGAGCCTTCGGCGCCGCCGCTAGCGCTCAGCGGCGGACTTGAGCTCATACACGGACCTGAAATCCAAATCCCGTGCGACCAGTACTTGGATGCGGTCGCCCTGATGCTTGACCACCGTTGGGGGAATGTTGATGGTTCCCTTCAGTACCTCCGTCATGACATCTTGTGTCCCTGACGGATTGACTATCACGGCGCCGCCATTGCCGCGGCTCGATTGAACCGCGGCCTGCATGCCTCCGTCGAGGATCGACACCAGCATGGCGGCGCCAAAGCGTTCCCAAAAATGTCGATCCACGCTTCCGGGCAACCCGGAACGGCCCAGCTCGTCGGCGCCGGGTGATGCCAGCGGCACGATGACACCGGCGGGTGTACGCGCTTCATCCCACAGCACGAATACCCGTGCTGAACCCTGCTGCACCTGCCCGCGGGTCTCGCCGACCAGCTTGGTGCCGCGCTCCAGCAGCACGACCTGCCCATCGACGCCGAAAGTATCGCTCGCCATCACACAAGTGGTCATGCCCGGCAGCGTCGAATCAATGGCGGTTTCCAGCGTGCAATCGAGAAACGCGCCCTTGGGCAGCAGCAGTCTTTGTGTGGGCAGGACCTGCGCGCGAACGGCGGTGGTTACACCGGGCCGGATCAGCGCGCTCAACTCACCGGGTTCCTTGAGATCCGCGCCGGGCGGGAATGGCGATGGGGATGACACCGGCGCGGAGACCGGTGTCGACGAGCTCTGCGGTAAGAATACCGCTCCCGACAATTGCCGTTCGAGTTCGAGTTGTGCCGCTGTTTTCACCGGCGGCGCGCCATAGGCGGCATTGCTCGGTGCCGGCGCGAGAGGAATCTCGCGAAGCGTCGTCGCCGACAGGGTGGCCAACGCCGGTTGATCCTGCGGCTGCGGCGGCCGCTCGGCCGCGGCTGGCGGTGGATCAATCCTTCCCAAGCTCGGTAGCGGCATGTCGCCTTGCGCGCGTTTTGCCGAGGCCGCCTGTACGCTTTGACGGGCACGCGATTGGCGCGTGATGGCATTGGCGTAGTACCAGGTGAGCATGCCCAACCCCAGCACGCTCATCAGCCCGATGGCCAGGACATTGCTGACGCGCGATTGAACCGAGGGAGGCTGACGCAAGGTTTCGCCGTCGCGCTCGCCGCGCACTGCCGAGTCGGCTTGTTGGTCGCTCATGGCACGCCTCCTTGCACCCGCCGTTGAACCTCCGGCGCTACCGTTCCGGACTCCAAACGCCTGCCGCCGCCGGCAAATCCGCGATTGATGACGCATCCGGTGAGCGCGCCGCGGCGCAGGATGAAGCGTTGCGCCACGCGATGAATGACCACATCGCCGGCATCCACGCTGAAGTTGAGCAGCGATTCGCTGTCGTCCGCGTTGCGCACGAAGATCGCCGGCAAGTCCGAGTTGGCGGCGAAGGTGAGGCGCGTGTGGACGCCGTCATCAGAAGCCGCGGCCGGCCGCAAGGTGCGCTCGCCGCAATACCAATAGTCGACGTTGCGGGTTCGATTGTTCGTGGCGTTCTCCAACTGCGAGTCGAGCCGTTTTGCCGCGGCCTCGGCGGCGAATTTTGCGGTGGATGGCGCATAGATGAATCGCAAGGCATAGATAAGCTCATCCTCGCCGGGGCGCTGCGATGAGGCGCTGTAATCGAATTGATAATGCCGGCGGCTGGTCAGCACCGTAAGATTGGTGGCGACCTTGGCCGCCTTTGGCTTGAGGAACAGATGATTCTCCTGGCCGACGAATGCCAGCCCTTCCAAATCACCTGATCCCAAGCCGACGAAGGTTTCGCCGGGCTCGAACTCCAGATCAATCTGGTAGCCGACGAAGCCGTGCAATCGATAGACTTCGCTGCTGTCATAGGCCGCCGTCCGAATGCGAGCATCAACCGAGCCCTTCGCGGGAACGGTTTCCGCCCAAGCGGCGGCCTGCCACACGGTTGCCGCAAGGCCAAACGCGCAGATACTTAGCATTGGGTTTCGCATGCATGCGCTCATGGTGTCTCCCTCGCCACTGCCGACTCCTTCGCTGCTGCCGACTCCTTCGCCATCGTTTCGCCCACAAGTTCCGGCTCGGAGCGGAAATCCAAAATCTTGAAGCCCAAGGGATTCCAGCGGCGTGTCTTCGGATCCTTTGCCGCTTCGCCGTAGGCGTATTGAAGGGTGGCAACCCAATGGGTGAAGGACTCCTCGGCGCCGGCGCCCTGGCGTGCCGCCTTCACGTAGCGCACTTGGGCGAGATCGGACAAACCGCTGGCGCGGCTGAAAAAACTCACCGAGTTGACCTGAACACGAACCGTGCTGCCATCCTTGTGCAGATTCAAAGGCGAATTCGGGTTGGTCGCCGTCCACAGCGCATACCAAGCCTGATTGCGCTGCGCCGAATGAAAGGCGCCGCACTCCTCATAGTCGCTTTCGGCGGTGGCAAAATTGAAGCGCTCGCATACGCCGACGTAGTGCGTGAGAAAATAGCGCGTAACCGCCTCTTCCGGCGTCGCGGGGCCGGTGAAGACCGGCACGACATCCACGATACCGGTGCTGCCGTCGACCCGCACCAAGTAGGGAATCACCTGCTTCAGCGGCATGAGCAACGCGAGGGCCAGCGCGCTGGCGACAGCGCACAGCCAACCCGCCGCCGCCACCCACCATGCGGTGCGAGCGCTGCGTCGAGATTGCGCGGCACGGTCGGCGTCCCAGGACTCGGCCTCGGCAAAGTATGCTTCGAGGGCCGGCGCTTCCGTCACGGCAGCCTCCGATTCGTCGTTGCCGCTGCGATCCCTGCGGCAGGCTCAATTTTTGCGGCAGGCGCATTGATCGGCTCGAGATGCTTGTCGCAGCGAACGGCGGGCGCGGAGCAGGCGCTCAACAAGAGAAGCAAACAAATCATTACACGCATGGAACCCTCCTTGGTTTGTGACAGAGTTGGTTATCGCCGCCAATTTCGCCAACTACGGATGAGCGCCTGGCGTGATTGCACGGCGGCACCGCGCACGGCCACGCCGGTATCGCCGGCGACCGCACCCATGGTGCCCGTCACGTAGGGACGCACTTTGTTCCTCGCGGGATCCACGTGGTCCCTTCGGAATGCCGCCCATCCCGAGGAGACGCTGCGGCTCGCAACTCCAAACGAGCTGAGGGACGCGCCGCCGGCCAAGCCGGATGCGATGGGCATGACCTGGCGCAACACCAGAAACACCAGAAGCGCGATCAACATCATGTTCAACGCGTCCACGGTCAAGATGGCCGCGCCCCGGGCTGCTGTCTGCGCGGCGTACGACTGCACGATTTTCAACAGCAAAGCCGCCACCATCACGGTGAGGATGGTGATGAGCCCATAGTTGGCAAGCTGTGCAATCCACGCCGTGAAAAATCGCCGCGTCGCATCGAAGAACAACAGCGCAATGAATAGAGGGCCCAGCGCCAACAAAACCGCCAACGCGACGCTCGACAAGGCGATCAAAAACATCGCATACACGCACAGCACGCCGATCAGACACCACACCACCGCGCCCGCCAGGTAGAAGCCGAAGTCGCCCGACAGCAAACCGCCTTTCTGCCAGAGGTTTCCGGCGACGGTGCCGCCGCTGTCCCAAATGGCATCGATGGTTCCCACCGGATCGCTTGCCCCCACCACTGCGGCTGCCAGCTGCGCCGGCGCGGTATAAAAGGTATCGACGATCACCGTGTTATAGAGCCAGAGCCGCAAACCCACACCCAGGATCAACACAATCAGTGCCACGCGCTTCAAGCCCGCCTCGAAGGGTTCGGTGATCTTTCCCGTCAGGTGCAAATAGCCCCAAGCCATGACGTAGATCGTGGCCAGGGTGACGACAGCCGGCTCGAGGGCAGCGGCCAATCGCGACGTGTTGTCGCCAATGTAGGCCGCGAGCTGCCCATTCAGCCATGACCAGAACGTGCCGAAGAAACCCATGAGCGGTCAGGGAACCGGCTGAAAACGGCCGTTGAAAGTTCCGTGGCCGTCAACGACCTGTTCGCGGACCTGTTGCCGCAGAGAGGCCTGCTGGGCTTGCGTGGACTGATTCAGAATCTGCACCTTGAGCTGCTCGTTCTGCAGCATGCCAAGCTCCGCGCTGATCCTAGCCTGCAGGTCCAATATTCCTTTCTGATCGACGGCACTCGAGATCGCCGAAATCAGACTCTGAATCGAGGCGAAGCGATTGCTGGCGCTCGACAGTGCCTGGTGCGACAAAGCCTGCTGCATGGCGCTCCACTGCCGTTCGCTTTGGATCAATTGCTGCCCGCCGGAGGGCAGGCTTGCCAACCGCTGAGGCGACAGCACGGCATTGGCGCTGATCACACTTTGCACATCCGTCGATAGAGCGCCGAATCCGCCGGTGCCTCGCAGCACGCCGGTTACCTGGGTCCAATCCGAGGGCAGGTAATTTCGAGTCATTCCGCTCAACAGCTGCTCCATGCCGCGATCGCCGGTCATGGTTTGCAGCGCTTGCTTGGCCTGCAGCAGCTGATCCTTGGCGGTGGCGAGCTGCTGCGCCGTGGTCTGTACTTCTTGAATCAATTGCACGATGGCCGGTGCATCGACCACCGCCCATTGCGCACGGGCGGTGGGCACGCCCAGGATCGAGGCGCCCAGCAATGCAATCGGCAGACAAAGCTTGAGACTGTGCATGACCACTCCTTCAATGTTCGTGTGCGGACAGAAACTGCGGCAGCCAAGCCGTAGGGTTGGCGCCGGTGGCGGAAATAATCCGATGCATGCGCTGAACTTGTTGGGTGCGCCCTGAAATCACCGCCAATTCGCCGTCGAATCCCTTCAGGTCCAGCTGACAAACCACGCTGTGATGCGCCTGCTTGATCAAAAACATGCGCGATCCGGGTTCGAGCTGATCCTTGATAAGCCTGAACTCGCGCTCCATGAGACCGAAGCCTTCGCAGTATTCCGCCCGGTTGGCGTCGGCGTTGGGGAAAAACACCTTGGTCGGCGTCTGCTCTACGAGCGTGCGGCTGATGGGACTGTCGAGCACATCGCTCGGGCTCTGCGTGGCCAGGCACATCACGGCGTTCAGCTTGCGCCAGGTTTTCGGCCCGTCTTTGGCGAAATTCTCGAACGCGCGATCGCTCAGCAGGCGCCAGAACTCATCCATCCAGCAGACCAGCCGGCGGCCATCGAGGAGCTGGCGCACCAAGTGAAACAAGTACAGCGTGATGGGTGCGCGCGTTAGGCTGTGATCGAGAAATTCTGTCACGTCGAAGCCGATGAGCGCGCGGCGCGACAATCGTGACACGACGGTGTCGCGGGGGTTGTCGAAGACCCAGGCGTAGTCGCCGCGATGCGAATGGCACCAGCGGGCGAGCCGAGCATGCACCCCTTCGGGGTCGGTGGGATCGAGGAATTCAACCAAGCGCGACAGCCGCCGCGCCGCCGGCTCCAATGCCAAGGTGCCGTGCAATGCCTGGTCCAGGTCGGCGCTCTCCCGCACCGCGCTGGCTTCTTTGAATGCCGAGCGCGATTCCTCCCTGCTCAATTCCCGCAGCCACATTTTCAAGAATTCAACGTTGGCAGGCGTGGCTGGAAGCTGCAGGGGATTGAAGCCGGTCGGGCTTCCATTCTTCAATGGCAGATAGTCGCCGCCGAGCGCGCGCACCAAGATCTCCAGGCCGCAGTCCTTATCGAAGATGACCTGAGTGGCGCCTTGGCGGGCCAGCATGGCGACCAGGAAACCAATGAACACCGTCTTTCCTGAGCCGGTGGGTCCGCAGATCAGCGTGTGGCCAGTATCTTTTCGGCTGCCGCCGTCGGGATCGGACGGGTCACTCGCATGCAAAGAGAAGTAGTATGGCGAGCGGGCGCTGGTGACAAAGAGGCTCAAGGCGTCGCCCCAATGATTGCCGTGCTCGCGCCCAAGCGGATAGTTGTGAAACGGCGACATCGCCGCGAAATTTCGCGACGTAATCGGCGCCTTGCGCGGCCGCAAAGGAAAATTGCCCGGCAGCTGTGCCCAGAAGGCAGCCTCCAACGCTAAGTCTTCCCGCGCAACCAGCATCCCCGTGTCCGCGAGATAACTGCGGGCCAGCGCGATCGCATCGTTAAGGGCCTTGAGGCGAACATTGGCCGCATCGCTATCGCTGTCGGCGACGTCGGCCAGCACCTGCAAGGAGAAATGATGGTCGCCCATCACGAATTCGTTGCTGGTCAGCGCGTCCAGGGCTTCTTTGAGTTCAGCGGCTTGGGAGACGGCAAAATCGCCGGCGTTGGCCATGCGATTGAATTGACGCTGCAGCAAGGACTGACCGGTGGACTTGGTCAGAAATGAGAACGACTGCGTCGCGACGAATGCAAACGGCGCAGACAGGAGCCGGTTGTACATGCCAACCACACTGGGCGTCGGATACTCCTTGATGCCCAACATCGCGCCGACCCGGGTGCCTGCGGCTAAGCGGTATTCGATCGCCTCGGTGCCGAACAGCAACCGGGAGGTTGCCAGCGCCCGGTTCAACGGTGCTAAAGGCAGCGGCACACGTTGCCCTTCGCCATTGACGAGCAGTCCGAGGTACTCCAGCAGCGATGAACACCAGAGGCCCGCAGCTTGATAGACGCCGAGCAGCTCCGGCTCGTATCGCGCGAGAGATGCCCTCAGCGTCTGCGCGAGTTTTTCGCAGGCGTCGAGCGCGTCGGCCAACGCCAGCGTCGAGCGTGGCTGCGCCCTCGCCAGCAGTTTCGATACCAGTCCGCTCGCCACACCCGCGGTCGGACGATGCACGATCGCGAGATAGACCTCGTTCAGCATCAGTGTTTCATTCGCCAGGCGATGATGATATTTCGTATGCAAGCCATCGGCGAAGAAGCACTCCGACGATTGACGCGCCTCCGTGCCTGCGGCGACTCCGGCGCGGCGCCGGATCACGTGCGTCCACAACGCCACGTTCGGGCCGGCGATGTTGCGCCACAGGACGTTTAGGCGCTCATGCCAGTTGTTCAGTTCGCCGTCATCGCTGCTTTCGAAGCTCGCGCCTCCGAGGCGAAACGCCTGGATATAGTCGCCGTAGGCGTTCCTGACGATCGAGGGCGCCACGTGCGCAGCGTAGGGGATTCGATCGGCCGCCGCCATTTCGCGGCGCAAGGCGGCCGCGCGCTTCAGTCTCAGCACGATCCAGCCTCCCTGCTCTGCATCGCCCGGAGCACTCCGACAAACTTGAGGAAGGGGGTAACTGTGAACCTGTTCATGACCATCGACTGCCGTGCTGTGTGGCGCGAGAAAATTCGTCCGTCGCGTGACAGGCAGTCTGGGAGAAGCTCCGCAGAAATTGAATCCGACTAACTGTCGAGTTCGCGCAAAAAGAAAAGTCGCTCCCGATTCGCCAACCTGCGCGAAGGCATGCTCCAGTCACGCTTGGACTCGCCGGAGTCCGGGCAGTGCGCGCCGAATCCGAGTCCATTGCCTAGCAGCCCCGATACGACTATATTCTCTATTCGCGAATAGAGAATATCCAGTGAAACGTAAGATTAATCATCAAGTTACGCTTAAGCCGCAGGATCTAATGGTGCTGTTAAAACTCCTGGCTGTAGGAGAGAAACCCAATACATACAGCAGCCTGTCCGACGCCCTTGGCATGTCATCATCCGAAGTGCACGCCAGTATTGGACGAGCGAAATCCGCGCGTCTCCTCAACGTCGAGAACGATCGATTCCTCGTCATCCGGGCGGCACTCAAGGAGTTTCTCCTTCATGGAGCCAAGTATGCGTTCCCCGCAACCCTGGGATCTCCCGCCCGTGGAATTCCCACAGCATACGCCGCTCCTCCGCTGGTTACCCTGGTGTCCCAGCCTAATGAGTTGCCTCCAGTATGGCCGGACGCCGAAGGCAATAAACGCGGCGTCACTTTTCATCCGCTTTATCCAACAGTACCTTTCGCCGCACGAAAGGACCGCGTGCTTTATGAGTTTCTCGCACTGTTTGACGCATTGCGCGGCGGCGCCGCGCGCGAACGGCAACTCGCAGCCAGAATTTTAAGCGAGCGGGTCGCTTGAATCCTGCGGATCCAAATCTGGCCCTTCTAGAGCTGATCGCGGAAGCACTTGGTCCTCTGCGCGAACGATTTGTGTTTGTAGGCGGTTGCACGACCGGAATGCTGGTGACCGACATTGCTGCGGCTCCAGTTCGTGCAACTCGGGACGTCGATGTAATCGTCGAAGTCTTGACGCTGGCAGACTACCACGCGCTCGAACGTGAACTTGAGAAGGCAGGTTTCAGCCATGACCGTAGTCCCGAGGCACCGATCTGTCGTTGGATCATCGGGAGCAGCCTGATGGATGTCATGCCAACCGATGAGCGTGTGCTCGGATTTGCCAATCGTTGGTTCACTCAAGCGATTCGCACCGCGGAATCTATGGAACTCCCGAGCGGCCGAATGATACGGGTCGTTACGCCGCCGCTTTTTCTTGCGACGAAGCTTGAAGCTTTCCGGGGACGGGGTTGCGGAGATTTCCTCGCGAGTCACGATCTCGAAGACATCATTACGGTAATCGATGGGAGGCGTGAATTGTTGGATGACGTGAGGGCATCTGCGCCACTACTGCGCTCGTACATCGCGCACGAGATCAGTGTTCTGCTTCAGAATCCTGGATTCAATCAGGCGTTGCCGGGCCATTTGGCCGGCGATGAAACGAGCCAGGCACGCACGCCGCTGCTCAAAGAACGACTTCACCAGCTTTCGCTGGCGGTTTGACGCGGTAACCGCTGCCTACCCCGCGCGACATCATCGCGTCGGGAGGTCGATGTACCACACCTCCCATGACGTTCGGAAAATTGGGAGGGGCTCATGGCGCAAGCTGCCGGTTGCGCCGTCCGCGGCGGTTCGGCAGGTCCACGACCAGCGGGGAGTAGCTGCTTGCCTTCCAGACGCGCAGGTTGGCGAACACCGCAGGTAAACGGGTTCTCCCCCACAGCAGCACGAGATCAAAGAAGCGGGCATCGCGTGCGCACAAGAGCATGCACACGCCATGAATGGGCGCGCACAGAAGCAGCGTGAGCAGATTCTTGGTCAACAGGAAGACCTCCATGATAAAAACCATGTTGAACAACAGTGCCGAATACGTGACGCCCCAGCGCATCGGCGGCCGCGTCGCGCCGACAAACAACGGATCCGCCGTCAAACCTGCGTTAAGATCGCTCACGCCGCCTCCTACACGCCGAACATGCCGCGAACCCAGGTCACGATCTGAGGCGCGCCGAAGCCGATGGCGATTCCCAAAATCGCGCCAAGACACCATCCCCACGACATTCGATTTGCCATGGCCATTCCCCCGAGCACCATGACCAAAATGATGGCGACCGGCGTCAGCCACGCGAGAATGTTGGTCTGCAACGAACTCGCCCCGGTCATGAACGGCGACGCCTGCGCCATGGCAATCCCGGGCATGCAGATCACCAGGGTTACAACCAAGGGAGTCGCGAGGCGCAACCAGTAGTGGCGATGTCGCAGGGAATGATGCATGGCGGAATTCCTTTTCCGATGGACGACGAGAAAACTTAAACGATGGATCAAATCTCCGTTTCAAGAGCGTCGATTTCGCTCTCGCCGCGCCTGGCCGCCAGCTGCTCGCGCTTTGCTTTTCCCGGGGCGCCAAAGCGAAAATTCTGTACGACGAAGGAATAATCGTATTGCTTCTCGCCTTCCTTGTCGGTCCAATTGTTGGCGCGCACCTGGGCCTGAAGAATGAGCTGATCGCCCTTTCGCGCGTTTCTGGCAATCGCTTCGCCGAGACTCTCGAAGGCCACGAACCAGACGCTGGTAACCGCTTCGCGCGCATTGCCTTGTTCATCCTTGCCCGCGTAATCGTTGCCGACCAGGCAAATGCGCGCGTAGGTGGTATCGCCTTTGACGGCGAGCTCCGGATCCTTTGCAAGATTGCCCACGGCGGTAATGGTGAAGCTATTCATGTCTACTCCTTGAAATGTTGGTGTTGCGCGACGACGCATGTGTCCGTCGCGTGAGACCAAGTTTGTTAGGAGCCGAGACAAAGGAAAACCCGATTAAATGCCGCCTTTGCAAAGATACGCCACCGACGGCAACGTATGCGCGATCAGCCGGCGATTTTCATTCAGCTGAGGGTTGCCACTCCGGCAGACCCGCGCGCCAGAACACGAAGGCGACGACATCTGCCGCAAGGGCATCCGTCTGGGTCTTGGTCGACCCGATGCCGTGACCGGCCTCCTCGTCGATTCGCAGCAGCACGGGTTTGGTGGTGCCGGACGCCTGCAGTGCGGCAGCCGCTTTTGCAGGTTCCCATGGTGCCACCCGAGGATCGTTGAGGCCCGTCGTGATCATCACGGCCGGATACTGCGTACCCTTCTTCACGTGTTGGATGGTATCCATGTCGTACAGATTCGCGAGGCCGGCTGCGTTCGTGATCGTGCCGAACTCAGGAATGTTTGCCGGCCCGCCCGCCGTAAATTCGGCGCGTAATGTGTTGGCGGACGGAACGAGGTCGAGCACGCCGGCAAACAAATCGGGCCGCTCGGTCAAGGAGCGGCCCATCGTGATGCCACCGGCCGATCCTCCGAGTATGAACAGCTTGGGCTTGGTGGTGGTGCCGTGCGCGATCAAGTACTCGCTGCACGCGATGAGATCGCCCCACGTGTTATGTTTGTTCGCGTCCTTGCCGCCGAGACGCCACTGCTCACCCAACTCCCCGCCGCCGCGCACGTGGCAAAGGCCATACGTGATGCCCTTGCGCATCGCGCTGGCTCGGCGGATGCTGAAATCGGCAAGATCGGAGATGCCGTACGAACCATAGGCTTCGATGATGGTCATCTGTGCGCCCTTGGCTCCCTTCGGCTGAATCAACGATAGCGGCACCATTGTGCCGTCGGCGGCTGTCGCGCCCAAATCGCTGACCACATAGTCGGATGGGTTGATGTCACCGTGCACACCGACCTTCAGTTCGCTGAACGACTTGCTCGCAGGGTTGAAAACGTACTCGGTGGGCGGCACGACCCAGCTCGACAGCTGCAGCGTGACCCCCGGCGTGCGCGGATCGGAGAACGCTTCAGCGATGTGACCCGGAAAAGGCAATGCGACTTCTTCGATTGCCGTGCTTCCGGCCGGAATGCGCAGCAACTGAGAGTATGCGCCGTGACGGGCAAGTACATACAGCGCATCCGATCCGACGTGAATACCTTCGAGCACCCGATCGGCCTGCGCCGGTATCAGCGTTGCTGCGGAAGCGAGCGGTTGTCCCGCGTGGACCGATAGAACCTTGAACGTCGGCGAGTCTTTGTGCGACAGCAGGAAGATCTCGGAGCCGCGCATGTCTATATTCGTGACCTCATCGTCGCGGGTCACGAATTTCGTCCAGGTGACCTTCGGATCGTTGACCTTCGCAGCCGGCGCCAGCCACATTGCAAGCTCATTTTGCACGCCGTTGATCGACAGCGCCGCCGCCAGCGGGGCACCGACACTGATGGCGATCGCGGGCGCCTCGACCGGTGTGATCGCAGGGCCATGGCCCAAGGATGCGCCCAAAATCGGCACGGGTTCCGATTTCAAGTCCCAGGCGTCCGCAGTCGCGTTCAGATACTTGTCGCTCGGCGGTGCGTTCGCCGCGAGCTTTTGCAGCCGGATAAAGTAGAGCAGTTTTGAATCATCGCTCCACGAGGTGGCGCCAAACTGCGCCCGATCGATCGGTCCGGCTATCTTCGCTCCGCCGGCCGCGTCGTAAACCGTGATGGCCGCATCTTCCGAGCCTCCCTCGGAGATTCCGACCGCAACCTTGGCCCCATCGGGCGAGGCTAAGAAAAAATTGATGGCAAACGGCTTGCCGCCGTTGGCCGCGCGCAGAGCTGCAACGTCGACGATCCTGCGGATACCGGTGCCGTCCGAAACCATGAGATCGAAGTTATCCGAACCCGGCGCCCGCTCTTCGTAGAATCCGCGCGCGCCGAAGCGCACATAACCCTGAATCAGCCCGAAGCTTGCGGAGAATTGCGCGACCTGCAGCTTGAGCTGCGAGAGCGGCTTGATGCCATCGAACACCGATCGCGTGTACGCACCTTGCGCCTTCATCCACGCCGTCGTGGCGGGATCAAGCGCTTCCATGTACCGATAGTCGTCCGTGATCTTGCGGCCCCACAGGGATTCGATGACGGGCTTGACGGGAGCGGCCGGCGGCTTCTTGTCGACAGACCAAGCCAGAGAGCTGAGCAGCGCCGCCGTTGCAATGAAGGCCAATTGGGCATTGCGCATTTCTGCCATCCTATGGGATATAAAAGGTGGGATATAAAGCGCCTGCGATCTTACGGCGCATCGCACGGCCGCCGCAACGTGAGCGGGGACAAATCCTCGTTTTCCAGGGACAGAATCGAGCGGGTGTCACGCTCGAACATAGACCCACGGCATGGCGTCATTGCATCCCTTGAACTGCCGGGGTGGGGTCGTACGAAAATGCGCAAATTCTTTCAAGTGATGCCATTGACTTGTCCCTCGCGGGTGCTGATGATTGTGCCGTCAGTTGCGCATCATCGGCTACAGCTTAGTTGATGGAAGGACTCCGATGCACGAGCCGCGTAAAGTCACGATTCGCCGCCGCGACCTGCTTCTTGCAGTGACGGCTGGCGGTGCAGCGGCCGCTCTGGGGGCCGCATCAATCCCGCCCGCCGATGCCGTTCGCCGGCGCGACAAGCGCAAGCCGCAATACCGGGCCGACTCGCCCGAAGTTCAGACCTTTTACCGCGTCAATCGCTATCCGGCGAAGTGAACACTCATGCTCATTAAGAGAACGGAACGGCAGCAAGGGCGCGGCGCCGGCGCCCCGGCCGGCGCAGGCGAACCCCACAGTAGTCTTGATCGCCGATCCTTCCTGCGCCGTTCGGGCCTCGTCGCCGGCGGCCTCGCCGGGCTTGGCGCCCTATCACTCGGCAGCGTGCGCGAGGCCGCGGCCGGCGCGCCCCCGGCGCAAGGTGCCGCGGTTGCCCGCCGAAAGAACCTCTGTACGCACTGCTCGGTGGGCTGCTCGGTGATCGCCGAAGTTGCCAATGACGTCTGGATCGGCCAGGAACCGGATTTCGACAGTCCGATCAATCGCGGCTCGCATTGCTGCAAGGGTGCTGCGGTGCGTGACGATGTCGTGGGCGAGCGGCGGCTACGCTACCCGGTGAAATTGGTCGACGGTCAATGGCAGCGAATTTCATGGGACGTGGCCATCGGGGAGATCGGCGACAAACTGCTGGGGATCCGCGCGAAGTCGGGGCCGGAATCCGTCTATTGGCTGGGGTCCGCCAAGTTCACCAATGAGGCCGCCTATCTAAACCGCAAGTTTGCCGCCTTCTGGGGAACCAACAATTCGGATCACCAGGCGCGCATCTGTCATTCCACGACCGTCACCGGAGTTGCCAATACCTGGGGCTATGGGGCGATGACCAATAGCTACAACGATATCCGCAATTCAAAGACCATCATGGTCATGGGCGGCAACCCGGCCGAGGCGCATCCGGTTTCGTTGCAGCACATTCTCGAAGGCAAAGAACTCAACCGCGCCAACATGATCGTCATCGATCCGCGCATGACGCGCACTGCGGCGCATGCGACCGAATATGTGCGCGTGCGCCCCGGTACGCACATACCCACGATCTACGGAATGCTTTGGCACATCTTTAAAAATGGCTGGGAGGACAAGGAGTTCATCCGTCAGCGCGTGTACGGACTGGAAGATATCCTCCCGGAGATCGAGAAGTGGACGCCGGCTGAGGTCGAACGGGTCACCGGACTGCCGGAGGCGCAGGTCAAACGTGTGGCTGAAGTCTTCGCGAAGCAGCGCCCCTCGACGCTGATCTGGGCCATGGGTCAGACGCAGTTCGCGACCGGAACGGCCAACGTCCGCGCCAGCTGCCTCTTGCTCCTGGCAACCGGCAACGTGGGCGGTTTTGGCAGCGGCGCGAACATTTTCCGCGGCCACACCAACGTTCAGGGCGCGACCGATCTCGGCCTGGATGTGACCAGTCTGCCTCTCTACTATGGTCTGGCCGAAGAGGCCTGGCGGCACTGGTGCCGCGTCTGGGAAGTTGACTATGACTGGATGCTCTCGCGCTTCGTCAGCAAGACTCTCATGGAATCGCCCGGCATTCCCAGCACGCGCTGGTTCGATGCCACGCTGCTGCCCAAGGATCAGGTAAGCCAGCCCGATACTCTAAAGGCCATGTTCATCATGGGCCATGGCGCAAACACCATCACCCGCATGCCCGAATCGGTGCGCGGGATTGAGAAGTTGGATTTGCTGGTCGTTTGCGATCCGTACCCCACCACCTGGGCGGTGCTATCGGGCCGCAAAAATGGGACTTATTTGCTCCCCGCCTGCACCAGCTTCGAAATGGACGGATCGCGCACGGCTTCCAATCGGTCGCTTCAGTGGGGCGAGCAAATCGTCAAGCCAGTGTTCGAATCGAAGAACGACTACGACATCATGCATATGCTCGCGCGCAAGCTGGGTTTTGCCGACCTGATGTTCAAAAACATCAAGGTCGAAAACGGCGCGGTGTCGGCAGAGGATATCTTGCGCGAAATCAATCGCGGCGGCTGGTCGACCGGCTATTGCGGTCAGTCTCCGGAGCGCCTCAAAGCGCACATGAAAAACCAGGGCAAATTCGATTTGGTGACGATGCGGGCGCCGAAGGACGACCCGGAAGTCGGCGGCGATTATTACGGTCTGCCGTGGCCGTGCTGGGGAACCCCGGCACTTAGGCATCCCGGTACGCCCATCCTCTACAACACCAATTTATCGGTCGCAGACGGCGGCGGCACTTTTCGCGCGCGCTTTGGCGTCGAGCGCGTCGTCAAACGCAAGACCCTGCAGAACGGTCAGGAGATCGAGACGGAGGTGCACGAAAGCCTGCTTGCCGATGGCTCCTATTCGGTGGGTTCGGAAATCAAGGACGGCTACCCCGAGTTCACCCTCGGCGTTTTGAAGAAGCTCGGGTGGGACAAGGATCTTACGGCGCAGGAGCTGGCGACCATTCTTAGGGTGAACGCCGCCAAGCCGGACACCGTCTCTTGGTCGACCGATCTTTCCGGCGGCATTCAGCGCGTGGCCATCAAACATGGCTGCAGTCCCTTTGGCAATGGTAAGGCGCGCATGATTGCCTGGAATCTGCCGGACCCGATCCCGGTCCATCGCGAACCTATCTACACGCCGCGGCCTGATCTGGTCGCCAAGTATCCGACGCGGCCGGACGCACGGCAGTTTCGTATGCCCAACTTGGGATTTACGGTACAGAAAGCCGCTGTCGAGAAGGGCATCGTCAAGGAATTCCCGCTGATCTTGAGTTCCGGCCGACTGGTGGAGTACGAGGGTGGCGGTGAGGAGACGCGATCGAACCGCTGGCTTGCCGAGCTGAAGCAGGACATGTACGTCGAAATCAATCCCGCGGACGCAGCCGAGCGTGGCATTTCCGATGGGGGTTGGGTGTGGGTGACGGGACCTGAGAGCAATTCGAAAGCGCGCATGAAGGCCTTGGTGACGGAGCGCGTCGGCAAGGGCGTGACGTGGATGCCCTTTCACTTTGCCGGTTGGTGGCAGGGAGTGGACCAACGCAGCAAGTATCCGAAAGGCGCCGATCCGTATGTACTCGGTGAGAGCGTGAACGGCCTCACAACCTACGGTTTCGATCCGGCCACCGGCATGCAGGAGCCGAAGGCCACTCTGTGTCAGATCAGATCGGCATAAGGAACGCTAACCCATGGCGAGAATGAAATTTCTGTGCGACGCCGACCGCTGCATCAACTGCAACGCCTGCGTCACCGCGTGCAAGAACGAGAATGAGGTGCCCTGGGGCATCAACCGCCGGCGGGTCGTCACCATAAATGACGGCAAGCCCGGCGAGCGGTCGGTTTCGATGGCCTGTATGCATTGCACCGACGCGCCGTGCGCGGCGGTCTGCCCGGTGAGTTGTATTTTTCCCACCGAAGAGGGCGTGGTGCTGCATTCCAAGGATCTGTGCATCGGCTGCGGCTACTGTTTCTACGCATGCCCATTCGGCGCGCCGCAATACCCCCGCATCGGCAACTTCGGCTCCCGCGGCAAGATGGATAAATGCACCTACTGCGCCGGCGGCGGCGGCAATGAAGAAACCGGCAGCGCCGAGGAGTACAAGAAATACGGCGCCAACCGGCTGGCGCAGGGCAAGCTGCCGCTGTGCGCCGAAATGTGCTCGACCAAATCGCTGCTCGCGGGCGATGGCGACATCATTGCCGAGATTTATAAGGAGCGGGTGCTGAAGCGGGGTTATGGATCCGGCGCCTGGGGTTGGATGACGGCGTATCACGAAAAGATCCCGGTGTGACCATGCTCGCACGAATACGCCATGCCCTCGCCCCGCTCGTGTTCTTGACGATGCTCAGCATCGTGCTGCAGGCGGATGCACAGCAAGCCAACCCGAACGCGCCGGTGAGTCCGGATGCCAGCGCCGTCAAGGAACAGAACCTTCTTCAAGAGGAGTCGCGCATCCAGGGGCGCATCGACATCCCCGACAAACGCGCGGGTGTGCTCATACAGCCCGCCGGCCGCGAGTGGGATCACTTCCATGAAGTCACCTTGCGCTGGCTCGGCGCGATCGTCATTCTCGGCATGATCGCCCTCTTGGCGCTCGCTTATGTCGTGCTCGGGAAGATCCGGATTTCAGCCGGACGCTCGGGCAGGAAAGTCCTTCGCTTCAGTGGTTTCGAGCGCTTCTCACACTGGCTCACGGCCGTTTCTTTCGTCGTTCTCGGCCTGACGGGATTGAATATCACGTTCGGGAAGCTCTTGCTTCTGCCGATTGTCGGACCCGAAACGTTCAGCGCCTTCTCGCAGATTTCCAAGTACGCCCATAATTTCGTGAGCTTCTCGTTCGTCGCCGGTCTGGTCCTGATCGTCGCCCTTTGGGTAGGGGACAATATCCCGAAACAGGTGGATATCGATTGGCTGAAGCAAGGCGGCGGTTTCATCAAGTCCAAGCATGCGCCCGCCGGGCGCTTCAATGCCGGCGAGAAAATGGTCTTTTGGTTTGCTCTTGGCGCCGGCGCCGCGGTGATTGTCTCGGGATTGCTGCTGCTGTTTCCGTTCTACTTCGCGAACATTGCCGGAATGCAGATCGCGCAAGTGGTCCATGCCATCGTCGCCGTTCTATTCATCGCCGTGATTCTCGCCCATATCTACATCGGCACGGTCGGCATGGAAGGTGCGTTCGAGGCCATGGGTACCGGCGAGGTGGATCTGCACTGGGCCGAGGAACATCACGACCTGTGGCTGGCCGAGGCGCTGGCGAAGGAGCGTTCCGCCAAACCGTCCGGTCAGCCGACACCCGCGCCCGCCAAATAAACATGCGAAGCCCGCTTTAGCCATCGTGCTTCTTCGGCAGCTCGCCGTCGCGTTCGCGTAAATAATCCGCGGTCGTGCGGACGGGCGGCGGCGCCCCATAGGGATCGAATTCCTTTTCTGTGACGTATGCGACGCGACAGTCCTCGCACATCTTGATGAGATCGAGGCGCTCGGGAGAGTCCTTGAACATCCAATGCTTGTCCGCGAGCTTCGCGGCGACATGCTCGATCGTGCTTTTTACGCCGAACGGCTTGCGGCAGCGAATACATCGGAACGGCTCTTCCTCCTTGAGGACCTGCACGCCGGAGCCGTTTCGAAAATCGAGCTGCGGCTTCAATGTGATGACTTGTTCCGGGCAGGTGGCCTCGCACAGACCACATTGCACACAGGCCTCCTCGGCGAAACGCAGCATCGGTCGCTCTTTATCATCGCTCAGCGCGCCCGTCGGGCATACCGACACGCAGGACAGGCACAGCGTGCAGCCGGCCGTATCGATCTGCACCGCGCCAAATGGCGCACCGGCGGGCAGCGCGATCACATCCTTCGGCTCCGGCGCCGCGCGGCGCAGCTCACGCAAGGCGAACCGCAGCAGGCCCCGCTTATCGCCTGCCGCCAGGAAGCTCGCGGGACGTGGCGCGATGGGCATCATCGGAATGGCGTGCAGCGCCGCCGCGAGAAGATCGGGATCGTCCGCTTCGATGGTCGCGATCCGTCCGGCTCCGAAGCCGAGCCCCGCCAGGATGGTTTCAGCGAGCGCGATCGTACGCCCCAATCCGACCGTATCGTGGCGCGGCTGGGCGCGCAGCAGCAATCGCACCGCGGAGGCGCCGTAAGCAAAGAGAGCCGAGATCGCCTCGAGACCGACTTGAGTGACCTCGTTGACGGAAAACGGCAGCACGTGCGCGGGCAGACCGTCGCCGAAGCGCGCCAGCGCGTCGATGAGGGGTGCGCCGTGCGGCTCATCGTGCAGCAGCACCATGGCATGCGCTCCGCCCGCCTCGCGATACGCCAGCATCATCGCGCGCAGCCGCCGCAGCAATGCGTCCACGGGCGGCAGCGCATAAGCCGCCGCTCCCGTGGGACAGGCGGCAGCGCATTGACCACAGCCGGCGCAAATATGCGGGTCGATCGAAACATGGTCGCCCGAAGGAACGATGGCGGAGGTTGGGCAGAGGTCCAGACAGCGTGTGCAGCCGACGATCTGTGAGCGTGAATGCGCGCACAGATCATCGCTGAACGTAATGTAACGCGGCTTGTCGAAGGTGCCCGTGAGATCTTGCGCTTTCAAAACGGCGCTCAAGACCGCAGTTGGGCTGCCCGGATCCGCACGAAGATACCCATCGCGCAGATCGGCGGCCGGGAACAACGCGACGCCGCCGGACAGGTCAAGAACGATGTCGCAGCGCGACACCGCGCCGTGGCGCGAGGGCCTGAACGACAAGGCGCTGCGAGAAGACGGCGCCGCCTCCGCAAAATCATCGACCGTAATTTCGAAGGCGCCGAGATGCCCTTTGGCGGATCGGATCCTGCCTTTCGCGATCGGAAATTCGTTGACTGGCGGCGCAACGACAGTGGCCGGCGGAGTGATCAGTACGGTGACATCAAGATGCGCCTTCAACAAATTGCCGGCCTCAACGACTTGCGCATCGCAGCCATAGATGAGTACGACCCCGTCGCTGTTCAGCGTGACGAAGGGGATGGGAGGCAAAGGTTCGGCGGCCGCCGCCATCAGTGCCGCCATTTTCGGCAAGATATTGCTGAGGGGCCCAGTCATTTTCTTGCTGCTTCCGTAAGTGCCGAGGCCGCGTTTTTCGCAAGGAGCTACAATACACCAGCATAGCAAGGCCAATAGGGTGCTGCCACGGCACTAAAGCCGGTGCTGTGTGACCGTGGTCAACCCGCCGTGAGGTCGTTGTGCCGATGGAGCCGCGCGTATGAAGCTACTGAAGACCGTCCGGGCGGATCCCTCGGATACGTTTGTCTTTGATCAGGCGGCGGAGCCCGGGGAATGGGCCGTGTCCGGTGCTTTCATATTCGCGAATCTGGATCCGGCAACCTTGACCGGTAAAACTCGTGCCGCATTCCGCGGCGGATTTTTAGGTCTCGGCTCGTTCGGTTGGTCGACCTTGGCGCAGATTGTCGAGGCGAGCGCGGAGCAGCGCGCCGCGGCGGTTGAGCAATTGGCCGCACAGCTGCTCGAGCGCTGCGGTGCACCCGATCTTCAGAAGGCGCGACTGGCATCGGAAGAGGAAATCGCCTTTGCCGCATCGCTCTGCGATTATCCTCAGGGGATGCTGATCGCGGTGTCGCGCCGCTGCGAGAATGAGGCGATCCGCGAGTCGTTTCGGACGTTGCAGGCGAACGCCCTGTCCAAGCGCGCGCCTGTCTTCAGCTTCGTCGAGGTGGCGGACGAGGAGGAAGCGCCGGCGGGACGGATCGACTTCGCGACGTTTGTCCGAGGAGAGCGCGGTTGAGCGAAGTGCGCGACTTCTGGCTTTCCTGCGGCCATCATCTGCTGGATCGGGGCGGCGACGGTGGCTTGATCGTCACGGACGAATTCCTGAAGACCTACCTGGCGCGGCCGGAGATCGCGCCGCCGCCGGATGCTTGCGCCGTTGAACGGGCGCTGCACGCTGCGTTGCTCAAAGATCCACGCCAGCCGGTCGAATCGCGACAAATCGCAGCGATCGCCGACGCAGATGCGCGCGAGAATTGGGAATTGCTGATCTCGTGGAGAGATCATCTTGTCCGGCATGCCACGTTGGAGGCGGCGTATCTTACTATCGTGCGTCAAGACCTGAAATTCCCGCGCATTTTTATCGACCAACTCGTGCAGGTCATCTTGCGCAATATCTTGGATGATTGCGACGATGTCTTCGTGCTGCGCGCCGCCGAGCTTCTATTCCGCACGCAGCGACTGACCTCCTACGAGGGATCGTTGGTGGCCGCGGACGAGGAAGCCATTCCGGGCTCGAGCACCAGACCCCTCTCGCCGTTGGTCGCCATGCTGGGGTCTTCCGCCCCAGCCGAGGTCGATGTCTTGAGCGAAGCCAACGCCGCACAGTACTGGCAGCGTAGTGATGCGTTCGACATGGCGCTCGATCTGACCGGAGGCCGGCGCGGACTGGCTGCGCTCGGCGATGTCGTCACGCGTTGGGTACGCCACCTGCTCGCCGTGGATGTTGAGATCGACCCGGTGACTGAACTGCGCGACGCCAGGCTGACTTGGTATGTCGGCCTGGACGCCAATGCCACGCGGATTGGAGATGCGCTTTGGAACGGTGATGAGCTCGATCAGGCTGCACGACGCCTCGTCGTCGGCCTCTTCCGTATGACCTTCGCCGATGAGGCGGAAATTGTCGAACAGGCCAGAGGCACGCCAACCTATTTGATTGCGGCCATGTCGGTTGACCAGACTCTGCGGTTGAAGCCGCAGAACCTCATCACCGGCCTGCCGGTCCTGCGTTGCACCGGGGCGCTGAATTGACCTGGGCAGCACTGATCCGAATTCCCGTGGGCGTCGTCGTCGAACGGCGCAAGGCCGAGAGTCCGTGGCTTGATTTCCTGGTTCGGCCGGTCTCGGTGCTCGCGGGCGTGCCGGCGGCGCCGCCTTGGACGGTGATTGACGCTGCGGAAGATCTGACCACTTTCTATGCCGGTGACGCGATGATCGAGCTTCACCGAACTGAGACCGCCAACTACCGCAACAACCTTGCTTCAGGCACTCCGCTACTGTGGGTCGTGCTTCGGCCCGGACCGGGAGAGGTGGGGTTCGACCTGCTCTCCGTAACAGCGGATCCGGCAGAGGGTGAGGCGCTGACGGGGGCCGGCGATGATCTGGTAGAGTCTGTGCCGATGCCCAGTTCCGTCAGAGACATCGTGGAGAACTTCGTCGCCGAGCACCACGTCGAGCAACCCTTCTTCAAGCGCGCGCGCGATCGCTCCTCGGTGTCGCCTGCACGCCGCGCCGATGGTTCGGAGGAAGAAGCGTGAGCGGGTCTGAAAGCGACTCGGAAGACTTCCTTGCGCGCTGGTTGCGGTTGAAGGGTGATTCGGAACGCGCGTTGCCGCCTGCAGACGCACCTTCCGTCCCTGCGTTCGATCCGACAAGCTTGCCGGCCATTGAATCCATCGTCGCCGACAGCGATATCCGGCAATTTCTGCAAGCGCAAGTGCCGGAGGAATTGACGCGCGCCGCGCTGCGCAGTGCCTGGACCGCTGATCCGGCCATTCGAGACTTCGTGGGGATTGCGGAGAACCAGTGGGACTTCAACGATCACGCCGCCATGGCGGGATTTGGTTCCCTCGACGCCACGAGTTATCTCGTGGCTCAAGCGCTCGGAATCCTGAACCCTTCCGGTCAAGGAACGCCGGAAACCTCCGCCCTCGAGCAAGCGGCACTGCCCAGCAACGAAGCGCCGTGCATCGCGCCGGTTGAGGACTTAAGGCAGGTCGCCGAGACAACGGGCGTCGAAGCCGGTCCTGGTCTGCCGGCGCCGCGCTCTCACGGTGGTGCATTACCTACGTGACCATCGATGAGGTCGACCTCGCAAGGGCACAGGAATATTCACTGCTCTCGACCTTGCTGGCGCGCAGCCCCGATGCCGCGTTGCTCCGCCGTCTGGCCGATCTGCGCGGCGACTTGAGTCCGCTGGGCCTTGCGCACAGCACGCTCGCGAAGGCTGCGGCCCGAACCGATGCTGAAATCACGGCACGCGAGCATTTCACGCTGTTCGTTGGACTCGGTCGCGGTGAGCTCCTGCCCTATGCGTCGTACTATCTCACGGGTTTTCTGCATGGGCGCCCGCTCGCGAGCCTTCGGCAAGTGCTTCAGCGTATCGGCATCGAGCGAGTGGACGGGCAAACGGAGCCTGAAGATCATGCCGCGATACTTCTGGAGATCATGGCAGGCCTTGCCGGCGGGATAATTGCCGCGCCGACCGGAACCGATCGAGAGATTTTCGACCAGCATCTCTCACCATGGATCATGCGTTTCTTTTCGGATCTGGAGAAAAGCGCATCTGCGGATTTTTACGCCGTCGTAGGGACGCTGGGCCGAACCTTCATGGAGATCGAAACGAAAGGGTTCCAGCTTTCGTAGGCGCGCGCCGGCGACACCTGGCTAGTGTCGAACGGCCGACGTCGAGAATGCAGCGGTCGCTGACTTTTGGACAACTTCGTCGAGAATCGTGGCCGCGATCACGGCGATGACAAGGGATGCTAAACAGGCGGCAATGAAACTGCGCATAGCCACTCTCCAGTTTGACGCGTTCCCCAACGAGGATAGCACTAGGGCGCCGCGAGTTGAACCATGTGAACTTTGAAGCCGGGCACCCAATTGTCCTTGGCTTGAAATTCCGTCACCACATCGTATGCATCGGCACCGCTGCGCTCCCAGCGGCTGCGGTAAACCATCGTCTTGCCGTTCTCAACGAAACTGGCATTCGGAAACACCAAAGCGTCCTTGTCCATCGAAACGGGCCCGCGGCTGAATCCCCCGTCGCTTTCGATGTAAAGATATTCCAGTTGCTTCGCCGAGGAGTTCCAGAAGTAGATCGATTCACCCAACGCATCGGGCCGGCCTTGAGCGCGCACCGTGTGGCGATCGCGCAGGAATTTGCCGTCGTAAATCCAGCTGAAGCAATGCTCGTCAGTCAGTTTTCCGCCGGGTAATGCGCCCTTCCAACAGTGGTCGGCGAGAAATACCAACGGCTGATAGGCAGGATCCGCGAGGGCGAACGCGAAGCCTGGGATGAGCAGGAACAGTCCGATCAATTTACGCATGAGTTTTCTCCCTGGTGGTGTTTTTGCCGCGAGATTTCGCCGGTCTCGTGCGGGGCGACGGCGAATCGCCGCCGAGCCGCTTGAAGTACTGACGAAGCTGGCGAACTGCAGCATCGAAGTAAGCGATGTCCCGAAACGTGCGCGCCTGCATGACGCCACCCTCCATGGTGGTCAAAACAAACTGGGCCAGTTCGCGTCGATCAAGGTCGGCCGGCAAGCGCGCCTTCGCCTGTTCCAAGCATTCGCCGATGGCGTCAATCCATGCGCTGAAGTTCTTCGCCAGCCGCTCGCGGACCGGTGGGTCGGGCTCGTGCAGCTCCAACGCCAGGCTGCCGATCGGACAACCATAGAAGCAGTCGGTGTCCGCCAACGATTGTCGATAACGGGCGAGCAGCGCAAATATCTTCTCGATGGGATCGTTCACGCCGGCCCAGGCGGGCTCCAGCAGCATCTGCCGGATGCCGTCGTGGTACATGTCCAGTACCGCAGCCAGCAGATCGGTCTTGCCTGGGAAGAAGTAGTACAGGCTGCCGCTGTTCACCTTGGCTGTCTGCAGAACATCCGCAATGCTGGTCGAGTTGTAGCCCTTCGCCCAAAACAACTGCATGGCGGCGAGCACCAAGCGGGTACGCGTATCCGGCACGCCATCGTGTTGATTGATCATTCAACTAAGCTACACCCGCAACCCGGAGGCGTCAACCATCTTTTCAGCCTTGAGTTTCAGCCTTGACGTATTGCGCTTGCCGTCGCCGAACGACGAATCTTCGGGCGCCACGCTCACCGATTCCTCGATCGCATGACACAATGCAAATCTTCTGATCGACAAAACAAACACTTTTTGGGACCGAGCATGAACACCAATACCGGGCCTTCCATAAAACCATCGCGCGCCGTCTCTGCGGCGGTTGCACTGATCCTCGGCCTCTCTTTCGCCCAAGCTCATGACAACGGCGCGTCGAAACACTACGTACTTCCTGCAACACCTGAAAACGTGCAATGGGGTTGGTACGACATCAACGAAAAGCCCAAGTTGACCATTAAGTCGGGGGACACGGTGTCAATCGAGACGCTTTCTCATTCCCTTGGGAAGATCAAACCGGGTGTGGACATGGATGAAATCGTGAAACTCCGCAAGGGTAATCCCGGCGGCGGTCCGCACTCGATTACCGGGCCGATTTATGTCGAGGGCGCTGAGCCTGGCGACACCTTGGAAATCCACATCTTGAAAATCGTCCCCAAAACGGATGCCTTCAATTTCAACGTGCCGGGCAAGGATTTCCCCACGGTCGGCCAATTGGCGTCCGAGTTTCCGGAAGGATTCGTTCGCTACTACAAACTGGACCTGGCGAAGATGCAGACGCAATTCAAACCGGGGATTGTCATTGACTTGAAGCCCTTCCCCGGCACGTTCGCGGTCGGGGTGGATCCCAACGAATCGGACGCCAAGGCGGGCCCGCCCATCAAAGATGCGAAGGGCCGCACCAGCACGCTGCGTCCGTGGAAAAACGGCTCCAATATGGACGTGAACGAATTGCAGGCCGGTTCAACCCTGTATATGCCCGTGTTCCAAAAAGGCGGCCTGATTTGGACCGGTGATTCACATTGCCGCCAGGGCAATGGCGAGGTGAATTTGACGGCTCTGGAATGCTCGTACAAGGAGATCGAAATCAAGCCCATCGTGCGCAAGGACCTGAAAACCGAGTGGCCCTGGGCGGAAACCAAAGCCAATTGGGTGTTCATGGGCTTTGATGAAGACCTGAATCAAGCGATGAAAATCGCGGTCGATCAAACCGTCAGCTGGCTTTCCAAGCAAACCATCGTGCCCATGAGCCGCGAGGAAGCCTACGCGCTCACCTCCATCGTGGGTGACTGCCGGGTCTCGCAGGTTGTCGACATTCGCAAAGGCGTGCACTGCCTGATTCCAAAATCGGTGTTCGTGAACTACAA
>DASQPK010000163.1:0-3436 GCA_035643995.1 Steroidobacteraceae bacterium
CTCTGTACATCGGCTGGCTGATTATTTTCTGGGCGGCACCCATCATGACGGTGGCGCACCTGATTTTTGCGCTCGCCACCACGGCGTATATCCTCATTGCCATTCGCTTCGAGGAGCGGGATCTGGTGTCCGCCTTCGGGAATGTGTATCTCGACTACCGGGCGCGCACGCCGATGCTGATACCCCGGCTCGGGTCGCGTCGAAGCGCTCCGGTGCCGCGCGAAATAATTTGAGCGCCAGTGATGACCTGATGGCACTGTTGTTGTGGCTCTATCGCCGGCGGAAAAATGCAGCTGACTTCGGCGCCTCACCCAGCCGTAGTGCGCGCAATGTCAACGCTTGCGCGTGCTGCGTCTTTTTTGCTTAGATTTTGCGGTCGGGCGCTCGTTGATTGGTGGCTTTTCTTGCCGGGCGGCGAACGCGCCCACCGAGGCGTGCAGGGCAACGGCCAGCGCAGCCTCGCCGTTCACCAGCTGAGCCCAGGGCAGCTCCACGCCGTTTCGTTTGCCCTTGAGCGTGAGTTTTAAGTTCGCCTCGGTCAGCGTCACCACGTATTCGCGCCCTTCGATGGTCAGGGCGCGCTTCAGCGTCGAATGCAGCGGCGTGGTCATGGCCTTCTTCTTTTTAAGTTAACTGATTCCGAAATGTTTGCCGAGCGCCTCGACCGCGGGCTGAGCAATGGTTCGAGCATCGAGATTGCTGCCCTCCAACAGGCCCGCCAACTCCAGCATGACAGCGCCGTGCACCGCCGACCAGAAGACGTACGCCGCCAACTTGACATCGCCTTGGAAGCGTCCGTCGGCGGCGAGTTCTCTTAAACCGTCTCCCATCGTCAAGCGTGCGCGGTCCATGGCCTTCACCAGATCCGGATAATCGGCAAAGGTCGGCTGACTGACATCGAACATCAGCCGGTACGCGGCGGGATTGGCGAGAGCGAAGTCGAGGTAGGCATTGCCCGACTGTTTTTTCGTGCCGGTGCGGGCCGCTTCCATGGCCGTGGCAAATCGGTTGAAGGCTCGCGTGCGTACGGCGGCGAGGATGGCGTCCTTGTCCTTGAAGTAGCGGTAGGGCGTCATCGAGGACACCTGCAGTCCGTCGGCCAATTCGCGCATGGTGACCGCCTCAGGGCCGTGGGCTGCGAACAGTTTTTCCGCCACATCGCACAGGCGGGCACGAAAGTCCTCGATATCGGCGCGCGACAGGGTTTTAGGCATTGACAGCAGTATAGTTTACACTATAAATTTACAACATAAATTATATGCCGGCCCAACCGGCGGAGCGCAGAACCATGAACAGCGTTGCAGTTGAATCTCGCATCACGCATCCGCACGTGAGCGGCAATCAGGCTCCCGTGCGTCGCGAAATGAATGTGGAACTGAAAATTCGCGGCAAAATTCCTGCAGGCCTGCGGGGTGCGCTGTACCGTAACGGTCCCAATCCGCAATTCGATCCGGGCCCGAATTATCACGCTTTCATCGGCGACGGCATGATTCACGGTTTCTGGATCGGCGAGGGGCGCGCACGCTATACGAATCGCTACGTTCGCACGCCGCGCTGGCTGGCCGAGAACGCAGCGGGACGGCCGCTGTTCGGCGGCATGGGCCTGCCCTCGGATCCTTCCGTGGAAAAGATCGCCGGCGGCGGGGCGAACACGCACATCGTGTACCACGCCGGCAAACTCATGGCGCTGCAGGAGGGCTCGAATCCTTTCGAGATGGACCCGGCGAATCTTGAGTCGAAAGGCTGGGTTGAGACGGGCGGCCGATTTACCGCGCATCCTAAGATCGACCCTCATAGCGGAGAGATGCTGTGGTTCGCTTATTCTTCGGGCGAAGGGCCGTTGAATCCCTGCCTTGATTACGGCATTTCCGAGGCATCGGGCCGCATCGCGCGCCGCGATCGATTCGAAGCGCCGTACTGCTCCATGGTGCACGATTTCATCGTCACGCAGCATCACACGGGATTCCCGGTATTGCCCTTGACGGGCGACATCGAGCGCGCCAAGCGCGGTCTGCCTGCATTCGCCTGGGAGCCGGAAAAAGGCGCCTTCGTGGGCTTGATGGCGCGCGCGGCGAACGTCGATTCGGTGCGTTGGATCGAGGTGGACCCGGTGTATGTCTTTCATCCGGCCAATGCGTACGAAGAGGCAGGCTACCTTCACAGCGACATGATGGAGTACCCGAGCGCGCCGCTTTTTCCCAATCCCGATGGATCCCGGCGCGTGCCGGTCAACGCTCGAATGGTGCGTTGGACCATCGATCTTGGCGATCGCGCGGCGCGCGTCACGCGCACGCCCTTGAGCGATTTGGTCGGAGAATTTCCGCGCATCGATGAACGTTTCGCGGGACTGCCCTACCGCCACTATTGGCAGGCAGCCAATGTCGATCTGCGCGAGACACTGCTGTTTGACTCGCTGGCTCATATGGATCTGCAGACCAAACGCGAGACGGTGCGCAGATTCCCAGGCAGCGACAGCGTCGGCGAACCCATCTTCGTGCCGCGCAGCGCAGCGGCGCCGGAGGGTGACGGTTGGATATTGGCGCTGGTACATCGCGCGGCGCAGATGCGCAGCGACCTGTTGATTCTCAACGCGCAGGACATTGCCGGGGAACCTGAGGCGGTGCTGGAGCTGCCTTGCCGCGTGCCGGCCGGTTTTCACGGCAGTTGGGTGGGCGGCTAAACCCGACTGCGCGGCGCTGCTGCGGCGATTTTCAGTTTCTCGTTAAGGTTTCCTTAACGCACCTTCAGTCATTGCGTTTGTTCGCAGCGTCGGCAAGTCACAAGCTGTGCCTGTCGACTCGGCAAACAACTTAAAGGCCAAGGTCATGACTGAATACCAAAGTATCGCCATCGGCCTCCTGGGTCTGACGCACCCGGAGATTTATCGGTCGGGCCGATTCCCAGCGGACAAGCCCGCGCAAGCGGCATCATCGGCGCTTGAGCCAACGCTTGAGCGCGTGCCAACGCACACGCGACGGCCAGGTCCCGGCGGCACGCATGCCGGCGCCGTGGTCCGCGCCGTCAAGTTCGCCTTTGCCGCTTTGATGGCCGGCTCCCGCGCGGTCCCCTTGGGCGACAACGCTCAGCTCATCCGGGAACTGGGGTCCTACGGCGAGCGCTTGTCCCACTAGTTTGCAGCGGTGGGCTGCGGGGCGATGAGGGCAATGAATTTCCTTTCGGGATGCATGCGCAAGGAGAGCACGAGACCAATCCCCATGAGGATCATGCTGCCGACGAAAGGCAGCTGCCAATTGCCGCTGACATCGATCAGATAGCCGGCGACCACCGGGCTGATGATGGCGGCCAGCGCGGAGCCGGTGTTCATGATGCCGCTGGCCGTGCCGCAGTGCTCGACCGAAATGTCCATCGGTATCGCCCACATCGGAGCGATGGTCATTTCCGCGAAGAAAAATCCGGCCGACAGGCAGGCGAGCGA
>DASQPK010000164.1:0-5633 GCA_035643995.1 Steroidobacteraceae bacterium
ACCCCACCCGGGTTCTCCCAATCAGTGGGAACTGCGGGGTCTCCCTTGGGTCCCAACCGGATGAACCCGGCCATCGTGCCCGTCCGCAAGAAGCTCTACTGGAAGTCCTCCGGAGAGAACTAAGAGACTGTGTCCGCAATAATTCTCTCCGGTAAAACCTTGGCGTTGGAATCTGCAATTTTATCGCCGTGCTCATCCGCCGGCGTGAGCCGGCCTCGGAGGATGAAGTGGAGCGGGCGCTGGGAATCGAGCCCACATGGATAAGCGCCTTTCGCATCGAACGCTTCAGGTTTATGTTGATTTTGCGTCGATTATTGTGATTGACGCACCTGAGGACTGTTGGTCATACTGTGGGTATGAAAGTTGCCGTATCAATCCCAGATGATGTATTTGCGGAAGCGGAAGCATTGGCGAAAAGACTGAAGAGTTCGCGCAGCGAAGTCTACAGCCGCGCGCTGGGCGAATTTATCGGGCACCATGCACCGGATCGCGTAACGAATCTGATGGATGAAGTGGTCGATGAGATCGGCGATGAGCCTGATACGTTTACGGCAGCGGCTGCCCGGCGAGTCTTAAAGAAAGTCGAGTGGTGATTGGACAAGCGGAAATTTGGTGGGCCGTTTTGGGTGAGCCAACCGGCTCGGCTTCCGGCTACCGCCGGCCAATTGTCGTCGTGCAATGCGACGCGCTCAATCGGAGCCGAATCGGCACCGTAGTTTGTGTTCCGCTAACCAGCAATCTGAAATGGTCACGTGCTCCGGGTAACGTGCAACTATCGACAGCGGCGACGAATTTACCGAAAGACTCGGTTGCAAATGTATCGTTGGTAGTCGCCCTTGATAAGCTGCAGCTGGTCGAACGAATTGGAAAAATACCTCGCCGCCAGTTCGAGCTAATACTGGCGGGAATAGACGTTATTTTCGGTCGCTGATATCGCTGCCCGTCGTGGCCGCAGGGTGACCGCGCTAAGGATCGGGCCGCCGAACACAGCGCGGGACTATTTCTGCAAAATCGCCCGTCTCGCCTCATCGAGTTCAGATCTCTCAGGCTTGTCGGCGCGAGCACAAACCTTCACCAGCTCGCGAAAATACCTTTGACTCGAATCGCGGCTTCCGCTGAGCTGCGCCGCGTGCGCCGCCCCGTATAGTGAGCGGAAGCGCCGCGGCTCCCTCTGCAGCGTCGCCTCAAATTGCTTCAACGCCTGCTTAGGCTGACGCATCTGCAGCAACATCTCGGCCAGCAGCTCCCGCGCCGGCGTCAGCGGTCCAGGCGTCACCGCACTTTTCTCCGTGCCATCTTCCAATTCCGCGGCCGACTTCATCTGCCGCAGCGCCGTCGGTTTCTCGCCCGCCGCAAACGCAGCCCATGCTGTGACCTCGAGCTGTTGGATTTCCACCTGCCGCGCCCAGTAGGATTCGTTGGCCTTCAAGAGGCGCTCTTGGATTTGCTGCAGCGCTGTCGCTGTCTCGTTTGCCGCAGCCGCATGTCCCAGTCGCGCTGCGCCTAATCCTCGGGCGAACCACGTCATGGCATCGGTATAAGGAAACGGCGTCTCGCGAACCGCGAGTTGCTCCGCTTGTTTCCAGTCCTGGCGCTCCAGCGCGTAACGCGCCGGGATCGCCGCGAGGGCATAATATCCAACCGCGGGGCCGGCTGAGCCACCGAACATAGCCTGCGGATCGAAGCGTGATGCGATCTCCGGCAACGAATTCGTTATCCGTCCCGCGGCCCCGTCCTGCCCGGTTTGCAGGTAGGCGTAAATCTCGTAGTCGCTGGCATGCAACTCTTCCGGCGTCTGACCCTCGCGCCGCGCTGCGGCTGATGCCGCCACGTTGCTATCGATTGACTCTTGCCAGTAGCCCAAACGGGTAAATGTGTGGGATGGCATGTGCAGCGCATGCGGCGCATCGGGTGCAATTTCCGAGTAACGCCGCGCCGCGACAAGCGCCTGCCCCGCGAGCGCCGGCACGTCATACGTATGGATGATGTAATGAGCGAGCCCAGGATGCGTCGGTTCCTCCTCGAACAATTTCTCGAGAATTGCCCCCGCCTTGAGCCGCCCTGCGTAAGTCTTGTCCGCAGGATCCTCCGACGCCGCGAGCGCCAGCGCGTAGAAGATTTGCGCCTCATGGTCTTCTGGATATTTCGCCGCGACTTCTGCCATGGCATCGCGATAGGCGAGCAAGCGCGCTCGCTGCGGCGTGCTTTCGAAATCGCTGTACAGGTTGCCGACGGCCGCGAGGTAGGCACGTTCGCGCTCCGTCTTTGCGCCGACGGTTTTACCGCGTTTCGCGCTCTCCCGACCGAGTAGCAACTGGCCCTTGTCTTTGATGCCGGTCGCGAAAGGATTACTCCAATCGCTGAGCGAGATTCCCCAGTACGCGATTCCACACGTCGCGTCTTTTTCCAGCACCGCGTTGAACCCTTCTATGGCACGGCCAAACTGGAAGGAATGCAACAGCGCTGTCGCGCGGTTGAATTCCTTCTGCGCCGCTTCGTTGCACGATGTGGCAAAGTTTACCGACCCCAACTTCTCGCCATTCCCGTGCTGATGCTCCTGCGCCACGCTGCGCGAGGCCGCCAAGATCAGTAGAGCAGCTGCAATGAGTCTTACTCGAGCCATGTCGCGCCTCCAGTTCCTGCTTGGGCGAGCAGAGAGTCCCCGGCGTCTACGAGCTAAGCGTACCGCAAGCCGGGAATGTCGGCGTCATTATGTGCTGCGCGGGTCCCTTTTCACCTCCGATGGCTGTTGGCGGGGATTGCTGCCGCTAGGATCTGCGTGCTCAATTGAACTCAGGCGCGGCTCACTCCCGCACCATCAGGTAGCGCGAATCCCTTTGCGACCATCTCCCCTCCATTGGCGTCGCCGCGCAACTGTAGTCCGCTGCGACGTTCGTCGTTGCTACCTTGAGCGCATCCCTGCACTGCTCCAGGCTCGGATACGCGGCCACAGTCTGAGTTCCGCCCGCGTGTAACTGAGCCACCAGAACGAACAACATGGACTTCATACCGCACCCCCTAAGTTCGATGCACCCATAAGCAATGATCCTTGATCCATGCTCGTTCGAACTTCGATTCGTGGCAACGCCGCTGCTGCAAAATCATGCTGCCTGTCCCAGGTCAAGAACCGTTATGTCACCAGCGCCCGCGGCCAGGCGAATGTCCGGCGGGAGCGACCAAGGTTTATTCGGACCGAATCTACCAATGTAGGTGCGTAGAACCATATGGGATATCGCGACGCCGTCGTATAAATGATGATTGACATCTATTATAAATGATGCGTATCATGAATAAACCTGTCCGCTTGGAGCGAAGCCTCATGCCACGCGTTTCGAGAGAACAAGCCGATCACAATAGAACAGCCATTACCGAGGCGTCGGCGCGTCTGTTCCGCGAGCACGGCGTCGACAATGTCAGCGTTGCCGAGTTGATGGCGGCGGCCGGTCTCACACACGGCGGTTTCTACGGACATTTCGAGTCGAAGGAAGAGTTGGCGGGCGAAGCGTGCCGGTGGGCATTCGGCAGGTCCGCGGAGCGATGGAAAAAGCGCATCGCCGACAAGGGCGATCGTAGTGTGGCGAGAGCTGCGCTGACTGATAGCTATCTATCCGCGCAAGCGCGCAGCGGTCCGAACGGGTCGTGTCCGGCGACGACCCTCGCCGGCGATGTGGCGCGCAAATCGGCTGACGCGCCCATCCGCGTTGCCTACGCGGCGGGCGTCGAGGATTTGCTGAAAATCCTGGCGAGTGTGCAAGACACGGGTGCGACGCGCAGCGATCGAGAGGCAGCGCTGGCTGATTTCGCAACCATGGTCGGCGGATTGATGCTCGCCAAGGCGATGCAGGGCGAGCCGATCTCCGATGAAATCCTTTTAGCAGCGCGCCGGCGTCTGAGGCACACACCGGCGCCCTTGAACGTAACCTGACGTGTTCGCCGAATCCGCCGCCGGATGGCTGCAGCGCAGGGGCATTCACTACGCCTGGGTCGTCATGGCCATAGGATTCCTGACCATGTTGATTTCCTCTGCGGCGCTTGGGCTCCCCGGAGCGTTTCTGCGCCCATTGAGCCGCGAGTTCGGGTGGTCGACGGGAGAGATTTCCTCGGCGCTCGCCATACGTTTCGCGCTGTTCGGCTTGCTCGGTCCTTTCGCGGCGATACTGATGGAGCGGTATGGATTGCGCCGCATTGCCTGCATGGCGCTGGCGTTGATTGCAGCGGGGCTCCTCTTGGCCACGCGGATGAGTGCCTTGTGGCAGCTGTTCGTTCTCTGGGGCCTGGTGCTCGGCATTGGTTCGGGCCTTACTGCGCTGGTCTTGGGGGCAACCGTTGCAAACCACTGGTTCGAGCAGCGGCGAGGCCTGGTGCTCGGGATTCTCACGGCCAGCTCCGCCACCGGGCAGCTCATCTTTCTACCGCTTGCCGCGACGCTGATTATGCACTATGGCTGGCGGGTAGCCGTGGCGCCCATCGTAGTGGGTTGCCTCGCCATTTCCGCATTGGCGTTCTGCTTCCTCCGCGACCGTCCGCAGCAGTTGGGGCTCGCGCCCTACGGTGCAGATCCACGGCAGCCGACCGCCGTGGCCGCTCCTTGGCGCCCCGATTTCGCCGAACCGCTTCGGGCATTGGCGAAGGCCTCGCGTAATTCGACTTTTTGGGTATTGTCCGGCACGTTCTTTGTCTGCGGCTTGAGCACCAGCGGGCTCATCCAAACTCACTTCATATCCCTGTGCGGCGACTACGGACTCGCCGCCGTGCCGGCCGCTTCAGTGCTTGCCATGATCGGCGCGTTCGACTTCGTGGGCACGATCGGGTCCGGATGGCTGTCCGATCGATACGACAACCGCAAGCTGCTTTTCTGGTACTACGGCCTGCGCGGCTTATCGCTCATATGGCTGCCGCACTCGGACTTCTCGCTGTACGGGCTGTCGTTGTTTGCGATGTTCTACGGTCTGGACTGGGTGGCCACCGTGCCGCCCACCGTGAAGCTCGCAAGCGCGGCGTTTGACAAGCAGCGCGGGGCAATGATCTTTGGCTGGATTTTCGCATGCCATCAGCTCGGCAGCGCTACGGCTGCGTACGGTGCAGGCCTCACCCGCACCATCCTGCTGACCTACAGTCCGGCTGTGTACGCAGCGGGGGCAGCGTGCCTGATCGCCGCGCTCGCCATATTCTTGGTACCACGGCCGGCTCGGTCGCAGGTACCCAGCGGCCGGGTTGCAGCCGCCTGAAGGCAGTCACTTCAACAGGAGATAGCTCATGCCGCTCGCCAGAATCGACATCAGTAAAAATGCCTCGGACCAACTCGTTCGGATCGTGAGCGACGCGGTTTACCGGGCGATGGTGGAAGTCGCGAATGTTCCGGCGCACGACAAATTCCAGATCATCAATCGTCACGCGCCCGACGAGATTATTTACCCGCAGGAGGGTTACCTCGGCGTGCAATACACCGCCGGCCTCATTCTCATCCAGGTGACTTGGGTCGCCGGCAGATCGACCGATATCAAGAAAAAATTCTACCGCCAGATTGCCGACGAAATCCACGAGAAGGGCGGCGTTCGAAAACAAGATGTATGGATCAATCTCGTGGATTCCAGCCGCGAAGACTGGTCGTTTGGAAACGGCGAGATGCAATA